>JACSRE010000311.1 GCA_014879945.1 Myxococcus sp. | reverse complement strand
AAGCGACCTTGCGCCCACTCGCGAACGCCTCGCGAGCACGAGGAGCAAGCACCCATGGGTTCGACGACCGACTTCCGCTGCAAGCAGTGCCACGCCCTCCTGGCGAAGCATGACGCCGGGGGCCTCTGCATTCGCCGCGGCGACCTGCAGGCCACCATCACCGGCGGCCAGTTCACCGTCTCCATCACCTGCTACCGCTGCAAGACGCTGAGCGTCGTGACGTCCCCGTCGCGCGCGTTCGCCCCGCAGACCGCGGCCTGACCTCCGCGCCCCACCACATTCCCACCGAGCGCACGACGCCCTGATTCGGCCCCATCGAGCGCCCTGACGCCGGCCGGGAAGGCGGCGCGTCATGCGCGCGCGTTGGGCGGCTCTCCACTCGAGCCTCCGTGCAGCAGTTCGTTCCCTGCAGTTCGACCTGGAGTTCCATGAAGCGAAACGACATCACGCGCTCCTCGCGGCGTTCAGCGACCCGGGCCGCGTCATCGCGTACCTGCATCGTCACGAGGGCGACCTCGACGAGAAGGACCGGCTGCTCGGCCTGCTCGTACACCTCGCGCAACGACGACAGCACCGCGACCTCGCGACGACGCTTCTGTGGCTCGGCCTCTGGCCCGGCCTCGACGCGGTCTATCGGCGACGGCTCAAGTACTTCTGCGACCCCGACGAACTGGTCTCGGAATTGGCCAGCGCCTTCGTCGCCCTCGTCGAGCGCCTCAACCTCACGAACGTCACGCGGGTGGCGGCGACACTCGTTCGAAGCACGGAGCGCGACGTGATGGCCGCGAGGAAGCGCTTCTGGGCGGGAGCGCAGCGCATTCAAGAGGGCGCCGGCCAGGCCGAAGCCGAGGCCGCTGTCGAGTTGACGCTCTCGACCGGCTCGGTCCTGGGCTTGCCGCCGTCCGTGTCTGACGACGAGGAGACCAGTTCGCTCCGGGACTGGCTCCGCGCCGTCGCCGGTGACGATGCCGAGTTGCTGATTGCGGTGGCCGTCCTCGAAGAGACGCAGCGGGAGGCGGGCACTCGTCTGGGTCTTTCCCACGACGCCGCGAGGAAGCGCTTCCAACGCGCGCTGCGTCGAGTTCGCCCGCACCTCGTTCGAGCGCTGTCCCAGGCGGCGGCGTCCCCACGCGTTTGAGACCAACACCCGAGCTGGAGCCACCAACGATGCAGACGGAACACCCTGACGCAGCGCGAACACGCCTCTCCGAAGACGAGGACTTCGTTCGCCTCCCCGGGCTCTTTCGACGCTGGGAAATCGAGCAGGTCGTCGACCTCGGCGCCGACTTTCACCTCGAGGAGGCGGGCGACGCCTCCGACGGAACTCCGCTCTTCGCCGTGTACCGGCGCGAGCGGACCACCCCCAACCGCAACACCACCAAGGAGAGCTGAACCATGGCGACGAACATGTGGGAGCAGACCGAAGAGATGGCGAAGAAGCACGACGCGGACTCGAGCACCTGGCTCAAGCTCGCGAACGACGAGGACAAGGCGGTGGTCGTGTTCCTCGGCGAGCCGTACCCGCGGGAGGTCAGCTTCGTCGACGGCAAGTACGTTCCCGCGGACGACGCGGTGCGGGCGGCCGGTCACAAGGTGTCGCTGCGCGTCGCGTACAACGTGGCGCTCCCCGAGACGGGCGAGGTGAAGGTGCTCGAGCAGGGCGTCATGTTCTTCAAGGACCTCGTGCGCGTGCGCGAGAAGTACGGCCTTGAGAAGTGGGCCTTCGAGGTGCAGCGCCACGGCGCGGCGAAGGACCCGAAGACGACCTACTCCATTCTCCCCGAGCGGCAGCTGACCGCCGAGGAGCGCAAGTCCTTCCAGGCCGTCGAGTTGCTCGACCTGCCGAAGCTGTACGCCGGCGAGCTCGAGAAGGAGCCGGAGTCGGACGAGGCCGCGCCCGAGGGGCCCATCGACCCGAAGCTGGCGACGGCCATCGTCACCCAGCTCAAGACGATGCCGCGCCAGGCGGTCGACCGCTTCCTCGAGCATTTCGGCATCAAGCGCATCAAGGACCTGCCGGCTGCCCAGTGGGAGCGCGCGAAGGCCTTCATCGAGAAGCTCGTCGCGGAGTTCGACGCTCCAGCGACCACGCCGGTCGAGGTCGACCCGTTTGCCTGAAGACGGCCGACGCCTCGCCGAGGTGAGTCCCGTGCGTGTTCGAGTCGACGCGGGTTTGAGCTTCGAGTCCGGCCAGGTCTCGGCGAAGTTCGTCGAGCGCCTGCGCCGGGCGTTGTCGTTAGAGAACCCGCAGGTTCGAGTTCGGGCACGACTCCGGCTCGCTCGCACAGACGACGCGCTGATGTGCTTCCTCGAGGAACGAGAGGGGCGAGTGCGGCTGCCGCGTGGCGCCGTTCATGTGCTCCGGCGCGAGGCGGACCGCGCTGGGCTCAAGCTGACGTTCGACGACGCGCGGGTGCTGCCTCGTGAGCGGCTCGAGCTTCCGACCGTTCCGCTGCGCGCCTACCAATCACGCGCGGTCGACTCGCTCGCTACGGTGACGCAGGGGACCGTCGTGCTTCCCTGCGGAGGCGGGAAGACTCGCGTCGCGCTCGGGGCCATCACCCGCCTCAAGACGCCAGCGCTCGTCCTCGTGCACACCCACGACCTCGCGGAGCAGTGGCGCAGCGAAGCCCTTGAGCGGCTGGGAGTGAGCGCGGGTCTGGTGGGCGCAGGCGAGGTTTCCGAGGGGCCGATCACCGTCGCCCTCATCCAGGCGTTGGTTCAGTGGCCGAGCGCTGAGCTCGAGTCGTTCCTGTCGAAGTTCGGCCTGCTGATTCTCGATGAGGCGCATCACGTGGCTGCCAGCACCTTTCACGCCGTCGTCGACCTTTGCCCGGCGCGCTACCGGCTCGGCCTCACCGCGACTCCTGAGCGGGAGGACGGTCTGACGCCGCTCCTCGAGCTCTTCCTTGGAAGACCGCTCCTGGTTGTCACCCACGACGAATTGGTGGCCGCGGGAGTGCTCACCGTGCCGTTGATTCGCACCGTCTCGACGAGCTTCACCTTCCAGTACCGCTCGGCGAGGGACTACTCGCGGTTGCTGAGCGCCATCGCCGCCGATGTCCCGAGGAACAGCCTCGTCGTCGAGTCGGTGGTGCGCGAGGCGACCGAGGGCAACACCTGCCTGGTCCTCTCAGGCCGCGTCGACCACTGCGAACACCTCGCGCAGTCTGTGCGCGCTGCCGGCATCCGCGCCTCCGCCCTGACAGGAAAGGTCACTCGCGAGCAACGGAAAGCGCTCCTCGACGACGCACGCGGGGGTCGACTGCAGGTCCTCGTGGCGACGAGCCTGGCTGACGAAGGGCTCGACCTGCCGCGGCTCTCTCGAGTGTTCCTCGCGTTCCCCGGGCGTTCGCGCGCGCGCACCATTCAACGCCTCGGCAGGCTCATGCGTCCGCACCCGTCGAAGGCGGCGCCGGTGCTCTTCGACTTCGTGGACAAGCGAGTGCCTATCCTTCGACGGCACCACCTCGAGCGTCGGCGCCTCTATTCCGAGGTGCTGGGCATCGCGGCGTCCGAGCTGAGGGCGCCATGAGCCTTGCCCCGAACCTCGACGCCATTCGCGCGACCTGGCGCTGGCTCGCTCATGCAGCGCACGGCGTGTCGGAGGTTCGCGTCATTCGGCCAGGCGGTGGAGTCGTCGGTATCGGCTTCTTTGATGATGAGGAATCGTTCGTTCGCGAGTGCGCCCGGAGCAACGCGAGCGCCAACGTCTACGTCGGCATTCAACCTCGCCCCAGACGCTTACTTGCGACGGCTCGGAACGCGATTCGGCCGCTGCACGCCGGCGCGACGAAGAAGGACCTCGAGGTTCTCACGGCGACCGTCATCGACCTCGACCCGGTCCGACCCAAGGACACCGCGAGCACCGAAGCCGAGTTGCTCCAGGCGGTCCAGGCCGCAGAGCTCGCCGTGGACTGGTGCATCGAGGAGGGGCTGGCGCCGCCGCGGCTGATGATGAGCGGGAACGGGGCTCAGCTCTGGTTCGCGCTTCCCGCAACGCCGATTGACGAAGAACTCCAGCGCGGGCTCAAGGCGTTCGAAGCCGAGTTGCGCGCGCGCTTCCAGACAGCGCAGGTCCACGTCGATTCGATCCACGACGCTGCGCGCATCATCAAGGTCATCGGCACCGTCAGTCACAAGGGCGACGGGCGTGGCGATCGCCCGCATCGCGTCAGCGAGTGGCGGAGCCCGTACGAGCGACTCGAAGACCCACGGCTCATGGCTCGACTCCGCAAGCTGGCGTCGACGCTCCCGCTGCTCGCACCGAAGACGACAAGCAAGGCGCGGCGGACAGCCGACGGGCAATACGACTGGGCGAACCCGGTCGACATGTGTCCAGCCGTTCGAAAGCTCTGGCAGGAGGGCGCTGAGGACCGGAGCCTCGCCATCTTCAACATGGTGCGCTTCTTCGCGCACAAAGGACTCGGGCTCGACGAGGTGACCGAGCTCATCCTCGAGTACGACCGGCGCGGACTGGGCAAGCTCGGCGGTCGTGATGGACCCGGCTACGTGCGCAAGGCGTGGGAGAAGATTCAGGCGACCGCCGACAAGACCGGAGCCATCGCCCCTCCGTGTCAGGCGCTCCGCAAACTGGGCCTCTGCCAGGAGTCCGTGACCCGCTGCGACCTCCCGCAGCTTTCGTCGCCGAAAACGCCACCAGCACCTCCACGGAAGCTGCGGACCGATGAGCGCGATGACGAGGACGAGGGCCGCGACGACGCCATCGAGGGAGAGATCATCGAAGACGCGCGCTGCTACTACACGCTCACCGCGCGGGGAGAGTCGAAGGTCGTCTCCTCGTTCACCATCTCGCCGACGAGCCGCATCGCGACTGATGACGGAGAAATCATCGTCGGCGATGCCCTCACCGACCGGGGCACGACGGTGCCGCTGCGCCTGCCGCTCTCGGCCTTCCATTCGAAGCGAGACCTGATTCGCCAACTGCCATCGGCAGACCTGCAGTGGACCGGGAGCGACAACAACGTCCAGGGACTGCTTCGAGTGTTGGCTCGTCGGCCGGTTCCCCGCCGAAAGGGCTCGAGCATGCTCGGCGACTACCGAAAGGGCGACCAGCACCTCTGGCTTGGCCCCGAGTGCGCCATCGACAAGACCGGCTTCGTCGACCCTCCGCCGGTGGTCTACGTCCCGAGCGGCGCGTCGCTCGACAAGCGTCTCTCGTACATGCCGACCGACGACGAGACCTTCCTATCCATCGCGCGTGTGGTGTTCCGCTACCTGCCGCAGGTGAACACGCCGGCGGTCATCCTCCCTGTGCTCGGGTGGTTCTTCGCGACGCCGCTGAAGGCGAGTTTCATGAAGGCTGTCGGTTCGTTCCCCTCGTTGTTCATCTGGGGCACGCAGGGCTCGGGCAAGTCGAGCCTCTGCATCGACATCATGTGGCCGCTCTTCGGAGTTCGCGACGCGGAGCCCTACAGCGCGACCGAGACCGAGTTTGCGCTCTTGAAGTTGCTGACGTCGACGCGCTCGGTGCCGGTCTTCATCGACGAGTACAAGCCGTACGACATGCAGAAGCACCGGCTGAACACGCTTCACCGGTACCTGCGTCGGCTCTACCGCGGCGAAACCGAGGAGCGGGGCAGGCCCGACCTGAAGGTGAACAGCTACCACCTGCAGGCGCCGGTCTGCGTCGCGGGCGAGACGCGACCGACGGAGGCCGCGCTGCTCGAGCGCATCCTGACCTCGAACCCGGAGAAGACGACGCTTCGGGAGAAGGCTGGGTACCAGCACGCGCACCGCGAACTCCGGGCGGTCGACCTGGCGCTGTTTGCTCCGAGGTACATCCAGTTCTGTCTCGGTCGCGACTTCGAGACCGACCTCGAGCTCGCGCGCTCAGTGACACAGGCGCTGCTCGGCGACCGGAAGGTACCGATCCGCATCGTCGAGAACCTCACGGCGATGCTGCTCGGCGTTCATCTGTTCGAGGAGTTCGCGACGGCCTGCGGCTGCGAGCTCCCCGACGACCTCGGAGTCGCGGCCGCGGTCGACGCCGTCATCGCCGACGTGTTGGAGACCGACCACGGGGTGAAGAACGCGCTCGACCACTTCCTCGAGATGTTGGGCGTGATGGCCGTGCAGGGGCACCTCAAGCACCGGGTCCACTACGTCTTCGACGAGGGACGCCTCGCGGTACACCTCGAGAGTTCGTACGACGCGTTTCGCGCCCACTGCAAACGCATCGACTACCAGGGAGAGGTCGTCGACCTGAAGGCTCTGCGCCGGCTCATCACCGAGAACAAAAAGCAGGGCGGCTTCGTGGTGGCGGAGAGCGAACGGGTCACGTTTGACGGACGCGATTCACGTCGACGCGCTGCTCTCCTCGACTTGGGGAAGATCACCGGCATCAGCGCCGACGACTTCCCGCGTTCTGACAGTGAGAGCGAGCTTGGGGGGCAGACAGGTCTGAAGTCGCCCTCACGTTGGCTCGACTGACATATCTTCGTGTTCTGGTGATGAGTGCTGGAACCTACGCCACAGAGTGGAAGGCGGCGATCGAGCGCACGCGGCGCTTTGGCCTCGATCCGGGTTTGGAGTGCGGAGTCTCGTGGAACTCAGGGAAACTGAGATACCTCACCGATGAGCGTTGTGCAGAGTTTCCAACGGTGATGCTCCGGGTCCTGGGTCCTCTGAGCGTCGCTGATCTTGCCGCGCAGTGCCTTGCGCTTCACCTCCGCCTTCGCCCCGTGGTCAGCGCCTGGCTGGGGTGTTCCGCTCACTTCACGCTGGGATGGATCGACGACGGCACCGACCACGGCATTTTTCGCTTCGACGACGCGTTTATTTCGAAATCGCTCACCGCGGGACACCATGCCGCCGACATCAACGTGCATGCGTGGCTCACACTTCCAAGCATGGAGATCGTTGACGCATCCCTTCTGACGACCATCGCGCTTGTGCAAGGAATCCCCGAGAGGCTGGGATCGGTCTTGCTCAAGCAGGCTGATGAAGTTGTCGGGATGACCTATCGACCGATGCTGGTCGGACATGAGTTCCTAATTGGGGCAGGCCTGCTTCAGGGGCCTCGGATGCGCGACGTCGAATGACTGAACGGTGTGGCCATCGGTGATGTCGAGGCGAACGTCAGCCTTCGGCAGTCGCGTAGGAGCACGCCCGCGTTTTGCAGCCCCTCTGCTTGCTTGGCGGTTGCCCTTGTTGTACCGCTCTTCGTCTGCGTGGTTGTCGGCGCGATGAACTCGAGCGATGCGAGGGACGCATCGAACTCGATGTTCGCAGGAGGCACGCCAAGGCGCAGTTGACCCTTGTGTGCACGAACGAGCGCCTTCCGCTCGCCCTCCGACAAGCCGGGCACGTCGTAGGTCACCAACTCCTCACGCATGCGCTCAAGCGCGCGGTCCTTGTCGTCGCCGTCTCGGAGGCGCGACTTGTCGATCCACCCCTCGTTCGCCCCGTTCTTTCTCGCGGCCGCCAGCAGCAGCATGCGCAGGAACTTCACGTCGCTCTTTCGGAACCCGCCGAAGTCGTGCCCGTTGATCTCGAGCACATGCCGGTCGCCCGGCCTCGTCGCGAAGCGGACGCTCACGTAGTCGAGGTCGAGAGTCGGATCCTCGAGCACGCGCTCGCGGTGGTTCGGAGTCAGCCGCTCCACGCCGGCCAGGAGATCGAGTCGCGTGGTCTCTTCATGTCGAAGCGAGATGACCTCGAAGCCTTCGGTGCGTTCGTTCCCCGACGACGAGGGAACAACGATGATCATTGGCTGGCGAAGCGAAGCGGAGAGCCCTCGACCCAGGACCTGGAGCATCGGTCCGGCAACCCGACACCAGACGACCGCGATGTCGAGCCCGCGGCGGAGCAGTCGGCCGACTGGAATGAAGGGCTCAGGAACCGCGGCCGCCATCGGTTGAAGCGCGTTGGCGCCGGCGATCGCAGAGAACACCGCCTGTGCATCGGTACGAACGTGCTCGTGCTCGCCCCTCGAAACCCACTGCCACCCGCGGGAGCACGACGGCGAACCCGCGCACGCGAGCCCCACCAGCCCCTCGGCCGCTCGGGTCTGGAAGTCGAACGCCGGCATAACGCCGCATTCGCAGTCGGCGCGTACCGCGTCGAAGCCGGCGTAGGTGAACGCTCCTCCACCGATGAGTTCATCGGCCTCGAGGCCGAGTCCGCGAACCTCGGCAAACGAGAACCGCGGGGAGTCAGTGCGCTGCAGCCTGGAGAGGGCCTGTGCCCACAGCCTGTCGACGGGAGTTTGCATCGAAGCCCCAGACCTTCAGGTGCCGACGGATAACGCGATCGCGAGGCGTGTCGCTCAGGTTCGTCGAGTTCGGGTTGAACAGGCTCACGGTCCGAGTCCGCGAACGCCCGGTGCCTTCGAAGACGAACCGAAGGTGAACGCCATCGATGGTGTCTCCGGGCACGCGCAGCCCGTGCGCCTGCAGCCCCGCTCGAACCTGCTCGAGCGTCGGTGTCCCCTTGAACTCGAGCGTCACGCGCCGCACGTCACCGTCGGCGGGGTGAACGACGAGCTTCTGCACGGTCACCGCCACCACCTCACTGCCCGCAATCGGCGTGAAGTGAAACCGCGGGTCAGCGATGCGCCCGAAGGCGTAGCGGGGCGCCGAGTACGCGTCGATGAAGTACAGCGGGTCCTGCATGACGTGTTCGGCGAAGAGGTCGCGCAGTTGCTCGCGCTCCTCGCGGTGGGCGGCCTTCACCGACAGCACGTTGGTCTCGTAGTCGAACACCGCCGCGAGACGGACCACCTCGCGCTCCCACACGGACTCGAGGTCCTCGCTCTCGGTGAACTTGTCGGTCGGCTTGAGCTCGTCCTCGAGGAACACGAAGAGCGCGAACTTCTCCTCGTTCGCGAAGTCCTCGACGTGGCAGCGGGGTCCGAAAGCGGTGCGTTGAAGGTACGCGCGCAACGCGTCCTTGAGCTCCGCCTTCGCTTGTGCGCTCGGCTTCGGCCGAAGCGGGTACCGGCCGGCGTACTCCTTCATGTGCTGGAGCGAGTCGACCACCCAGCCCTGATGGAGTTGCTGGAACGCTCCCGGCGACGCGAGAAAGAGACGGAGCGCGAGGTCCTGCGAGCTCCACGAGCGGCTGTCCTCGGCCAGTTGCCCGCGCGGCCACACTGCGGCAGCGAGCTCGGTGAGACGGGGCCGAGCCTCAGGCACGGACAGGTCGTTGACCGGGAGCAGCGACGACTCGAGCTTCATCCGCACGTCGGGCTGAAGGCGCGCCCAGGCACGGTAGAGCTGCTCCCAGGGCTTCCCCGGACCCTCCGGTCGAAGGTCGGACGCCCACGCGCACAGCTCGATCAGCGCGGTCGGGCTGAGATGACGGAAGAACGGCTTCGGACTCCATTCGCTGTGGTGCATCGAGGTCTCGTGGCGTTGGGGTTTCAGTGAACGTCGAACAGGGAAGGCAAACGACGAAGAGCGCTACAGCAGGGAGCGCTGCGGGTCCGACGCGTCGACCACGAGCTTCAGGTCGCGCAGTCGAATGCGCATCGCCATGTTGGAGACGTTGTCGAACTTGCCGGCTGCGATGACCTGCTCGGCGACCTCGACGAAGCGTTCATCCGGCTCGCCAGTCAGGAGGCGGGCCTCGATGCCCTCCCACGAAGGGCGCCGCTCGCCGAACGCGAGTCGCACGGCCTCGCGAACGAGACGGGCGGGCATCAGCAGACAGGCGGCGAACTGGTCGGCCTGCCACTCCACGGGAGCCTTGCGACGTCGACCAGGCCGCGGGGCGGGGGAGGGCAGCCGCTCGAGGTCGAACAGGGTGTCCTCCCGCTGCCGCTGCTCGAGGATCTGCCGATGCAGCTGCCAGTGCCCAATCTCGTGGGCGAGGGTGAAGGCGAAGCGACCGGGGATCCTCTCGAGGCTCTGGTCGACGCAGATGCGCCGGTCCTCGACGCTGGTCATCCCGAGCACCGAAGGGTTCGCAAGCAGCCCCTTGAGGTCGATGACCGCGAGGTCGAGCTCGAGGATGTTCTCGACGATGAAGTCGACGTTGACCGCGCCACGAAGAGCGCCACCACCGCGCGCACGCACGTAGTCGTGCAACAGCGACTCGGCAGCGCGCTCCACATCCTTCGCGAGCATGAAGGGAACGGGGAGGGCGGCCATCACTTCCTCCCGTTCTGCGCGAGGAGGTCCATGAGGTCCTCGCCCGAGTAGCCCTGCTCACCGGCGGTCCGCAGGAACGTGGTGAGCACGTGGTCGGATACGAGCTTCACCGAGATGTCTTCGGGCACACGACCAGCGAGCAGCAGCAGCGTGTCGAAGTTGTCGCCGAGCAACTTCGCGAGGTCTTCGAGCACCTTTGGCGCCGGCGGCGTCTTCAACTGGCCGGTCTCGATCTGCGACAGGTAGCTGGCCGAGATGCCGAGCTTTGTCGCCGTCTCCCGCAGACCGAGTTCGAGGCCCCTGCGGAGCCGTTTGATGCGCTCTCCAAGCTGTTCTCTCTGCACGGCGTCCCCTCCGAAATGGCGTTTGATGAATACTGCACGGGCGTTCAGTTGTCAAGTGCGGGCGAGGCCGATTTGCCGCCTCGGTAGCGATCTCGCGGCCTTCGCGATTCGTTTGGGCCATGCGCGTCCCACCACGAACTCGCCGACCGCGTTTTCAACTCACCATGCGCACCGAACCGTCCGTCCCCGACCCCTCACAGACCGCCGAAGAGCGGCTCGCTGATCTCCGTCGGCGTCGTCGCGAAGCAGCCGATGTCCTGGCCGAGACGCTGCTCAACCTCTGGCTCAAGGAGCGCCGCGCGGCGCAGGGCGAGGTGCCCAATGCCGAGTGACTCTCTGGTTCTCAGCTTGTCTTCCTCCGGGGAAGAAGGGTCCATGACTCCGATGCGTGGGCATGCCGCTCACGCCGAAGGAGGCACGATGTCGAAGACACTGGAGCGCGCGAGAGAGAACCGGGGGGAGCTGAAGGACGTCCCCTCGCAGTTGGCCGAGCTCAACGAGATGACCGTCTCGCAGCTCGCGCAGAAGTTCCTCGAGCTCTACGGCACGCCGACGCGCGCGAGGAACAAGCCGTACCTGCAGAAGCGCCTGGGCTGGCGAATCCAGGAACTCGCGTACGGAGGCCTGCCGGCGAGCGCCACGAAGCGCATCGAGGAACTCGGCGACGACATGCCGGAGCGGTGGCGCATGAAGCAGGACGCGAAGGTTCGGGCTGCGGCGCAGGTCGCGCTCGAGCCGCGCGACAGTCGCGTCCCGCCGGTCGGCACCGTGCTCCGGCGCATCTTCGAGGGGGCCACGCACGAGGTGACCATCTGCGCCGAGGGCTTCGTCTACGAAGGCGAGCGCTACAAGACGCTCTCGGCCATCGCTCGGCACATCACGGGAACGCCGTGGAACGGCTTCCTCTTCTTCGGGCTCAAGAAGCGCGGCGAGGAGCGTGCCGCGTGAGCGACATTCCCTTCTTCCGAACGCAGATGGGCCAACGCTTCTACGAGGCGACCATGCCGACGCTGGTTCGCGAACTGGCGAAGCTGAACTCGAACCTCGAGCGGTTGCTGGTCGTTCTGGAGCGCAAGCCTGAACCGAAGGCCACCACCTCGGAGACGCCGCGATGAGCAAGCAGCCCACGCCACCGTCGCCTGCCGGGCTCACGAAGCGCTGCGCCATCTACACGCGCAAGTCGACGACGATGGGCTTGGAGCAGGAGTTCAACTCACTGGACGCCCAGCGTGAGGCGGCCCTCGCGTACATCCGTCGCCAGCCGGGATGGACACTGGTCGACATGCACTACGACGACGGCGGCTTCACCGGCGCCAACATCGAGCGGCCCGCGTTTCAGCGGCTGCTCGCGGACATCGAAGCCGGGAAGGTCGACGTGGTGGTCGTCTACAAGGTCGACCGACTTTCGCGCTCGCTGCTCGACTTCGCGAAGGTGATGGAGCGGTTCAGCAAGTCAGGTGCGTCGTTCGTCTCGGTGACGCAGAACTTCTCGACCGCCGACGCGATGGGCCGGCTCACGCTCAACATGTTGATGAGCTTTGCTGAATTTGAGCGGAGCATGATCTCGGAACGAACGCGCGACAAGATCGCCGCGTCGCGCCGCCGCGGGCAGTGGACGGGTGGGCCGGTGCCCTTTGGCTACGAGGTGAAGGCCAAGAAACTCGGAATCAGTGAGACAGAGGCGCCGACGGTCCGCGAGGCCTTCGCACTGTTCTTGAAGTACCGACAGGCGGCCATCGTCGCGCGGCTCCTGAACGATCGCTCGATGCTGCCGAGAGGAGCGACGAACAACCCCGCGAAGCAGGGGCTTCGCTGGACCAAGGACTCCATCAGCCGGCTTCTGCGGAACCCGCTGTACGCGGGCCAGATGATGTACGGCAAAGAGCTGCACCCTGGGCAGCACCCGCGGCTCATCGACGAAGCGACGCACCACCAGGTGATGTTGAGCCTCGCCGGCAAGCGCCGTGAGGTCCGCTACACGGGCGTGAACCACGACTACGTCCTGCGCGGGCTTGTGCGCTGCGGCCGGTGCGGTGCCGCGATGTCGCCAGCGTCGACGAAGAAGGGGAAGACGGTCCATCGGTACTACCGCTGCTGCACGCGCGACAAAGAGGGGCGGCAGGTGTGCGGGGCGCGACAACTTCCGGCCGGCGCGCTGGAGGAGTTTGTGGTCGAGCGCATTGCGCAGGCAACTGCTGACGGTTCCCTGGTGGCAGAGGTCGAGCGGCAGATGCGAGAGCGCACCGACGCGCGCCGCAAGGCAAACGAGGAACTGAGGAAGCGCCTGCCCGATGAGATCGCGAACGCGTCGTCGGCGGCCACCAAGTACGTCGAGGAACTCGGTCGGCTTCAAGGGCGCTCGAGGGAGTTGGTCGAGGCGAAGCTCCGGACCGAGACGGATCGGCTGACCGCCGCCGAGCAGCGGCTCGCGCAGGCCGAGAACGATCGCATCGACGTCGAAGTGGCTGACGCGGAGCGAGAGTGGATCGTCCGAGCGCTCCGCGACTTCGGGCGCGTGTGGTCGCTGATGACGCCGGAAAACCGCGGGCGCCTGGCAAGGTCGCTGGTCGTCGCGATTCGGGTCGATGAGGCGAGCAACCAGGTCGAGGTCGAGTTGATGAACTTCGCGGCCGAAGCCCAGGCGTCGGAGGCCGCATGACCGACACGAAGGAATCAGTCGAGAAGACGCTCGCGGACCGGCTCGTCTTGAAGGGCACGCTGTTTCGGCGACAGGGGCGACGTGTCGAGCTTACCAACACGCCTCCGACGCCACCCGAACCTCGAGCGCCGGTGCGCCGTCCCGCGAAGGTCGCGCGCATGCTTGCTCTCGCGCACCACCTGCAGCGGTTGATCGACGAGGGCCTGGTTGCAGACCGCGCCGCACTCGCGAGGAAGCTCGGGCTCACGCGCGCGCGGGTGACCCAGCTCCTCGACCTCCTGCTTCTGGCGCCCCACATCCAGGAGGCCGTCTTGGCTCTCCAGGCCGTCGACGGCGTCGAACTCTTCAGCGAGAAGTCGCTTCGAGATGTTGCGCACGTCGGCAATTGGGAGCATCAGGTGGCGGTCTGGGAGTGCCGGCTCAGATGTTGAGCCCCTGCAAGCTACTCTTCGTCCCCGAACGAGTCTGGGGCGGTTGGGGCCGCGTTGGCTCGACGGGCCGACGTGCGGAGCAGGCGGCGCACGCTCTCCGCAGACGAGTACCCAAATAGTCGTCGCGCATTGTCGTCGGCGACGGCGCCCTGGTACCTCGACAGGAAGACCTCTGCGAGCTGCCGCTTGAGCGAAACCGCAGAGAATTGCTTCGCTAGGTTCTCGATGCTTGCCGCGGGGACACGCTGGCCCTGCAGCTCCTCAAGTAGGAACGCCGCGAGCGATCGGACAGCGTCGATGGCAGTCACCATCGAAGGAGCTTGGGGGGCGTCTTGCTCGGTGGCGCTGACGACGAAGTCGGTGACGTCGAGCTGCTCAGTGCATGACGTAAACGTGCGCGCAAGGGCGCCCTTGACTGCACTCTCCAACTCGCGGGCGTTGCCCTTCCATCGGCCTGCGCGAAGCCGAGCAAGTGCCGGCTCGGAGATCATGGTCGCCGCGGGGTTGAGGCCCTCACCGCCAGCGTGAAGCGCGAGGAAGTGCGTAGCGAGCGCTTCGATGTCTTCTGGTCGTTCGCGAAGCGGAGGAATCCGGTGCGCAGACTGGAACCGCTGGAAGAGGTCACGGCGGAACTTCCCGTCTCTCATGGCCTGGGTGACATCGACGCTCGTCGCCCCAACTATTCGGACGTCGATCACAGTCTCCTGGTCAGCGCCCTTTGCCCGGATTCGCGGGTCCTCAAAGACCCTCAGAAGCTTCACCTGGGTCGGAACCGGGAGGTCGCCGATCTCATCGAGGAAGATCGTTCCCTTGTTCGCCGTAACGAGGAGGCCATCGCGGGGCCCGGCAGCGCCAGTAAAGGCGCCGCGCGTGTGCCCGAAGAGCTCGCTATCCGCCAGCTCCGGGGTGAGCGTCCCGCAATTCACAGGAACCCAAGGTCCGTTGGCGCGACTGCTCATGGCGTGGATCGAGCGGGCAAGCCGCTCCTTGCCAGTCCCGGTCTCACCCAGCAGCAGAATCGGCTCCCGCGTTCGCGCGATGGTGCGAACCTCGTCCAGCAGCGAGCGCAAGGCGGGGCTGCTGCCCGTGACGAACTCATCGCTTGAAGGCACTGCGCCTATCCGTTTCACGTGGCCGGACTCCCTGTTGCGAGTGCCAGGGGCTCCGATGCTGCTGTCGATTGAGGCGAAACGTCCGCTACGAAATCAGCCAGCTCCCCTTGAAGGGCCTCGAGTTGCTGGACATGAAGTCCCAGCCGCTTCAACTCCGCATCGCGGCTCCGTGATTCGCGTTCCAGCTCTCGCTCGACTTCGTTAGCAATGGATTGAAGCTGATCGACAAAGGCTGTAGCCCGCTGCTGGATCTCGGCCGCCAACCCTACGAAGTAGGTGCGTAGGGATTCCTCCACTGCCTGCTCAGTCCGGGGTACTACTTCCCGATCAAAGGCTTCTGCCATGTGCTTGAGCACGCGCTCCCGCCAAGTCGAAGCGTGATCGTAGCCAACGAGGGCCGCGAAGAGGCTCGCTACGCCGGCAACAAGCCAGCCCACAGGGCCACCGAGCGTCGCGATCAAGAGGGAGACCGCGGCAGTGACTGAGAGAAAGCGCACCGTGGAGGACGGTGCGAGAGCACCGGCGATCGCCGCGGCCGCAACACCGTAGCCTTCTGTCGGTCCACCTACGCCGTCAGCGATCGCCGCGAGCCGTGAAAGTGCTGCCGCGCGCTTGCGCAACCCTCCACGGCCAGCCTGCGGAACGGCCTTGTCCGCTATGAGGATCTGCCTCGCCTTCTTCTCAAGCGATTCGAAGAGCTGGCGGAGGTCCGCCTCGGCAACGTTCTGCGCCTCCACGAGGACCGAGAGCAGCTCGCGGTCGAGCAAAGCGAGCTGATCCGAAACGAGTTTGGCGACCACGCCCGGCAGCTGTTGCTTGCAGGCACTCTCAGTTGGACAGTGTTGAATCCAGGCCCACGTTGCATTGACGATTTCGCTGCGCAGGCGCGACATCCGCGCCGGCACTTGTTCCACCACGCGGGCCTCTCGGTCACGAACGGCCTGCTCGATCCGAGTGGCGCTGCCGGCGATCGTCCGCAGCGCGGCGCGGACTTCGGCCACCTTGGGCTTTTTCACTTGAACCGATTCCGCGCTCACAGCCAGGGCCTCGAGCGAGAGTTGCGCGCGCTCAACCAGTCCTTCGCACACCTGCGCCTGCTGTCCCCCGATCTCACTCAGCAGCCGAAGCGCAAGGGTCCCAGCGATGCGCTCCTCAAGAGCGGCCACGAGCGCCGGAACCCCAGAGTCGGAGGAAGACTCGCCCGTCTTCATTGCCGCCAACTCCTTCGTGGCAGAGACAGGAAAGATGGTCGGGACTGGTGCGCCCGTTTCCAGAATGTCTCGCACGAGACTTGTCTGAATGTGCTCGATGATGTCGTTGCGGTCTTCGGGCGGGACGTCATCCATGCGGTTCACTGCGAAGACGGTTCGTTCCAGCAGACTCCGAAACGTGAGGAGGAAGTCGCGCTCGGATTCGCTGTAGGGCTTCGATCCGGAGAAGACGAAGAGGACTGCGTCCGCGTGCTTCAAGTACTCGCGCGTGAGCTTCGAGTGCTCGGACTCTCCTGATCCGATACCAGGCGTGTCCACGAGCCGCACGGGGTGTCGGAGGATGGTCTCGCGTGGGTGAAGATAGACATCGACGAGTTCCACTTCGTTCGTTCGCTTTCCCCCAACCGCGACGAGTTCATCCAGCGGCCCATCCTCGAGGCGCAGCCGCTCCGGCGGACGGTCTTCTCGAAAGACCACTTCGACGAACTCAGGCTCATCGGCCACGGCTGTCGCGCTGAGCCTTGTCACCTTTGCAGTTCGAGGCGTCGCCTTCACAGGGCACACGGTCTTGCCGACTAGAGCGTTCACGAGCGTCGACTTGCCGCTCTTGAAGTCCCCCACGGTCAGAACGAGAAACCGGTTGCTCCCGAACCGCGCCATGAATTCGGCGAGAACGCGGGCCGCTTCTTCGTCGTGGCCGTCGCGTGCGAGCGACGTCAATCGCTCACCGAATCGGACGACCTGCTTCTTCCTGAGTTCGAACGTCTTGAAATGGTCGGACATGGTTTGAGATCTCCAGTGTGTTCGTGGCCTGAAGCACCCGTTGTGCCAGTTGAACCGGAAGGTAGCGATGGAGGGAGATGCTCGGCCTGTCCCCTCGTTCTGCCACCGAAAGAGGCAACGCTCCCGTTGGCGTTGGCAACGCTCGCGTTGGCGACTTGGGCGGTCTTCTCGGGTCCGTCCGAGCGCCAGCCGCGTGGCACGCCGGCTGCTCTACCGGCGCACAGAAAGGAGGTGATCGAATATGCAGAACAAGCAAGCAAAGGAGTTGCTGGCCCAGGGAACCTGGGCCCTCATTCCGGAAAAGCACCGCAAGCCTGCGCGGGGTGCAGGGATCGGCGCGGTGATCGGCGCCACCATCGGCTCGATGATCGGCGGGCCCGTTGGCGCCGTTATCGGCGCGAGCGTGATGGCTGGCCTCGGCGCAGCGGCGGCGGACTGAGTCTTGGGCAGGGTGTCGGTGGACTAACTCCGCCGACACCCATGCCTTCCTGTCCGTCCAAGTCACTGAAAGAAGGCCTCTGGACATGTCGTGCTATATAGCATATATAGCACATATGGCAATGTCGAACGTCGCCCCGGTCCTTCGAGCGCTCCGCTCCAAGCTCAACCTGACCCAGGAGCAGCTCGCCGAGAAGCTGGGCGTCTCCTTCGCAACTGTCAATCGTTGGGAGGGCGGCGCGAACGTGCCCCAGAAGGCGGCGCGCGAAGTCATTGCCGCGCTCGCCAGGGACGCGGGCGTCGATGAGGCGGGTAGTGGCGGAGCCGACGCTCCCGCTGCCGACATTACCCGACGGCGCCGAAAGGCGTCCTCCCCCGACACCGGCCCCAGCACCAAGCCCATGGAACAGATGCTCTGGGATGCGGCCTGTTCCATTCGCGGAGAGAAGGACGCTGCGAAGTTCAAGGACTACCTGCTCCCACTTCTCTTCTTGAAGCGCCTCTCGGACGTCTTCGACGACGAGATCGATAGGCTCGCCGAGGAGTACGGCGACCGCGAAACCGCGCTCGAGATCGCCGAGGGTGATCACTCGCTTCTTCGCTTCTACCTTCCGGCTGAAGCGCGGTGGGCGGTACTCGCCGGACGCGAGACGTTGGACTGGCCCGCCAAGGACAAGCCACGCGACATCGGCGAGCACCTCACCAAGGCCGTACGCGCCGTTGTAAAGAAAAACCCTTCACTCTCGGGCGTCATCGACGTCGTCGATTTCGCCGCCGAGCGCAACGGCGAGCGCGACATCAACCCCGCAAAGCTGCGCGGCGTCGTCGAGACGTTCTCCGATCCCCGTTACCGCCTCGGCCTCGCAGACGTGCAGCCAGACTTCCTCGGTCGCGCCTACGAGTACCTGCTCAGGAAGTTTGCGGAGGGCTCGGGCCAGAGCGCGGGCGAGTTCTTCACGCCGACCGAGGTGGGCTTCCTCATGGCCCACATCCTGCGGCCGAAGCCAGGCGAGGACTGCCACGACTACGCCTGCGGGTCGGCAGGCCTGCTCGTGAAGCTCCAGATCGTCGCACGTGAACTCGATCCGACGAGCAAGGTGCCGCTCAAGCTGACCGCTCAGGAGCTGCAGGCCGAGAGCTACGCCGTCGCGAAGATGAATGCGATCATCCACGACATGCAGATCGAGCTCGCGCGCGGCGACACGATGATCAATCCCAAGTTCCGCACGCCCGAGGGGAAGATCAAAACGCATGACGTGGTCGTCGCGAACCCGATGTGGAACCAGCCGTTCGCCCCTGACGTGTTCGCGAACGACCCCTTCGATCGCTTCCGCACGACGGGTGGCATCACGACCGGCAAGGGAGACTGGGCGTGGCTGCAGCACACTCTGGCCTCCCTGAACGATAAGGGTCGCGCCGCCGTCGTTCTCGACACGGGCGCTGTCACGCGCGGCTCGGGCTCGAAGAACGAGGACAAGGAGCGGAACATCCGCAAGTGGTTCGTCGATCGCGACTTGATCGATGGCGTAATCCTTCTGCCCGACAACCTCTTCTACAACACGACCGCGGCGGGCGTGGTCATCGTGCTCAACAAGCGCAAGCCCGCCGCGCGCAAGGGCCGCATCACCCTGCTCAACGCGAGTCGGCACTTCAAGAAGGGCAAGCCCAAGAACTACCTGCCTGAGGACGACATCCGCGCGCTGGCGGCCAGCTTTCTGAAGGGCGACCCGATAGAGGGCGAGATCGCTGTCATCACTCGCGAGCAGGCTGCGGCGAAGGACTACAATCTGAGCCCGAGTCGCTGGGTGGGGAACACGACCGAGAGCAGTCACCGTGACATTGGGGCGCTGGTGTCGGAGCTGGAACAACTTGGCGCTGAGCAAGCGCGCGCCTCGAAGGTGCTCATTTCTCTCCTCCGCCCGCTCGTAGATCAGGTCAACGAGGCTCATCGTGCTTCGTAAGGAGACCAGCTTGGGCACAATCCCGCAGGACTGGGATACGTGCGCGATCGGGGACTTTACTCTGGCCGCGCAGTACGGTCTGTCGATTCGCGGTGAATCCGCCGGTTCCTATCCGATCCTGCGGATGAACTGCCAAGTGGATGGAGAGGTCTCGCTCCAGGACCTGCAGTACGTCGACATCGACGAGCGCACCCTCGCTGCATTCGCGCTCAACCGAGGAGACATCCTCTTCAACCGGACCAATAGCTACGAGCTGGTCGGGCGATCGGCCGTGTTCGACCACGACGTGAAAGCGGTGTTCGCCTCGTACCTCGTTCGGCTTGCAGTGGACCGAACGCGCGTTGATCCACATTTCCTCAACTTCTTGATCAACTGGGACGTGGCACAGAACGAGCTCAAGAAGCTTGCGAGCCGAGGCGTGAGCCAAGCAAACATCAGCGCAAGTAAGCTGAAGGAGTTCTCAGTTCATCTTCCGAGTCTTCGGGAGCAGAAGTCGATTGCTCAAGTTCTCCGCAAAGTGCGCGGGCACATTGTGCAAGAGTTCGAGCTCGAAGATCGCTCACGATCGCTCAAGCTCACGACCCTCAGCGAGCTCTTTACGCGCGGAATGTCAGGGGAAGCGCAGAAGGAGACCGAGATTGGGCCAGTTCCAGAGAGTTGGGATGTCGTCGACTTCAAGAGCGTTCGGGAATGGCTGCAGTACGGCACATCGGTCCACTGCTCTCTCGAAAAGAAGCGTTACCCGGTCTTGCGCATCCCCAATGTGGAGCCGGGTCGAGTCGATGCATCGGAGCTCAAATACTGTGATCTCTCCGACGACGAGGCCGCAAAGTATCTTCTCCGCGCCGGTGACCTTCTGTTCATTCGCACCAACGGGGTCATCGAACGCTTGGGAGCTTGCGCGGTCTATCGTGGCGATCCACAAGCCGCGCTGTTCGCATCGTACCTCATTCGCGCGCGCCTCAAGGATAGCGTCGATCCCCGCTACGTTGCGTACTTCTACGGATCGGCACTGGGCACCTCGTTGGTCGCCGGCCGCGCCACTCCGGCTGCCGATGGCAAGTACAACCTGAATACGGGCACGATTGACTCGCTGCCTCTCCCGCTGCCCCCCAACCTCGAGGTGCAGCACGAGATCGTCACCATCCTCGATGCGCTCGACCGAAAGATCGAGCTGCATCAGAAGAGGCGCGCAATCCTCGAAGAGCTGTTCAAGGCGCTGCTGCACAAGCTGATGACTGGCGAGCTTCGCGTCGACCAATTGACACTGTCCGCGCTCGACGCGTCTCAGCCGCAGGAGGCGGTGTCGTGAGTACGCTGAAGATCAGCGAGGCAGGCACCGTCCAGTTCCCGATGGTGAAGCATGCAGTCGAGATCGGCTGGACACCGCTGACACCCGAACTCGCGAAGGAGCAGCGCGGCGGTGACTCAGGCATGCTCTTTCGCGACGAGCTGGCCGCGAAGCTCGCGCGGTTTAATCCGTGGATGTCGTCGGAGGCGATCCGCTCCGTCATCGAGACGCTCGACGCGCTCCCGCCGACCATCGAGGGCAACCGCGACATGCTCGCGTGGTTGCGCGGTGAACGGCAATGGTACGATGAGCAGGAGAAGCGCCACCGCGCGGTGAAGGTTATCGACTTCGAAAACAGCAGCGCGAACACGTTCCACGTCACCTGGGAGTGGACACTCAAGCCCGCTGGACGCCCGAAGGGCAATCGCGCGGACGTGATGTTCGTCGTCAACGGGGTGCCGGTCTGCATCGTCGAGCACAAGAATCCGAAGGACGGCGACGCGATCGAGCGCGCGGTGAAGCAACTCCGTCGCTACGAGCTCGAAACGCCCGAGCTCATCGGCTCGCCGCAAGTCTTCAACGTCACACACCTTCTTGACTACTGGTACGGGGTCACCTGGAACGCGACCCGCCGCGACATGGCGCGCTGGAAGCAAACGCGCGAGGAGAGCTACCGCTTTGCGGTGCAGGCCTTCTTCGAGCGCACCGACTTCCTGCGCACGTTGCAGCACTGGATTCTCTTCTACATCCAGGACAGCGAGACACGGAAGTCGGTGCTGCGGCAGCACCAGCAGCGCGCCATCAACGCCATTGTCGACCGCTGCGCCGACCCCAAGAAGACGCGTGCGCTCGTCTGGCATACGCAGGGCTCGGGCAAGACCTTCACGCTGCTCACATCCGCGCGCCTCATCCTCGAAGACAAAGAGCGCTTCAAGAACGCGACGGTGCTCCTCGTCGTCGACCGCACCGAGCTCGAGGGCCAGCTCAAGGGCTGGGTCGAGCGCCTGCTCGGTGAGATGCAGAAGCAAGACGTCGCGACGAAGCCGGCCAACAGCAAGGCCGAGCTGCAGCGCCTCCTCGACAGCGACTTCCGCGGCCTGATCGTCGCGATGATCCACAAGTTCGAGGAGATCCGTAAGGACAGTTGTCTCCGCGACAACGTATACGTCTTCATCGACGAGGCGCATCGCTCGGTCGCGAAGGACCTCGGCACGTACCTCATGGCGGCCGTCCCGAACGCCACCATCATTGGATTCACCGGGACGCCCATCGCACGCAACGCCCAGGGGGAAGGCACCTTCAAGATCTTCGGCACGCAGGACGAGCTCGGCTACCTCGACAAGTACTCCATCGCCGAGTCGATCGCTGACGAGACGACGCTGCCCATTAAGCACGTGATGGCGCCGAGCGAGATGGCCGCGCCCGTCGACCTTCTCGACAAAGAGTTCTTCGACCTCGCCGCCGCCGAGGGCATCACCGACATCGAGGAGCTGAACAAGGTCCTCGATCGCGCAGTCGGCCTGCGCACGTTCCTCGCCGCCGACGACCGCATCGAGAAGGTCGCCGCCTTCATCGCGGAGCACTTCAAGGAGAACGTCGTCCCCCTTCACTACAAGGCGTTCGTCGTCGCTGTGAGCCGGGAGGCGTGCGCGAAGTACAAGCGCGCCTTCGACAAGATTCTGCCGCCCGAGTGGACGGAGGCCGTCTACACGGAGAACGCCGCCGACGCGATCGACCGGCCTCTCGTCGCCAAGCTGCAGCTCAGCGATGAGAGGGAGGAGGATGTTCGGCTCCTCTTCAAGAAGGCCGACAAGGACCCAAAGATCCTTATCGTCACCGACAAGCTCCTGACGGGCTACGACGCTCCGGTCCTGTATTGCATGTACCTGGACAAGCCGATGCGGGACCACGTGCTCCTGCAGGCGATCGCCCGCGTGAACCGCCCCTACGTCGACGCCGAGGGCGTGCAGAAGCGCATCGGCCTTGTCATCGACTTCGTCGGCGTGCTGCGCGAGCTGAAGAAGGCGCTGCGTTTCGACTCCTCCGACGTCAGCGGCGTCATTGAAGACCTCGACGTCCTAATGGGCGACTTCAAGCAGAAGATCGCAAAGGCGGCGATCGAGTACCTCGATGCTGGTGAAGGCGGCGGAGCGGACGAGCGGCTCGAGCGGCTCGTCTACGGAAAGTTCCTTGAGCCCGCAGCGCGGAAGGTTTTCTTCGAGGCGTACAAGGAGATTGAGGGCCTCTGGGAGATCCTCTCCCCCTCACCCGAGCTGCGCGATGACATCAAGACGTTCAAGGGCCTCGCGCAGCTCTACGCGGCGGTGCGGAACGCCTACTCGGACAAGGTCGGCTTCGTCGCTGACCTCGCGTACAAGACGCGGCGGCTCATTGAGGAGAACGCGAGGCAGGCCGGTTTGGGCCGGCTGACCAAGAGCATCACTTTCGACGTGAAGACGCTCGAGTCGCTCAAGGGTGAGGATGGCCCCGACGAGGGCAAGGTCTTCAACCTGGTCCGCGGACTACAGAAGGACATCGACGACGACCCGAGCGCGGCCCCTGTGCTGAACCCGCTCAAGGATCGCGCCGATCGAATCCTGAAGGACCTCGAGTCCAGGAAGATCGATGGGCTCGCGGCGATGGACCTCCTCGCCGCGCTCGCCGCCGAAAAGGAGGAGGCGATGAAGTCCGCGAAGGAGAGCGGGCTCTCGACGCGGGCCTTCTCGGTCTACTGGGTCCTCCGCGAAGACGTAGCGCTGAAGGGGTCGGGCGTCTCGCCGATGGACCTCGCCAAGGAGGCGGAATCGCTACTGGCACGCTTCCCCAACGCTGTGGTGAACGCCGACGAGCAGCGCCGCCTCAGGGCGGGCCTCTACCGGCCCTTGCTCGCGCTTCAGAAGGACGAACGTTCCCGAGTGGTCGACGTGGTCGTCGCCACGCTCCTTGCGGAGTAGCCGATGATGAAAACCTCCCTCTACCCCACACAGGAGCTTCGACGCCGCGCCTTGTCCTGGGCGGTGAAGCTACGCGTCAACCCGAGGGTGATCCGCGTGCAGGACATGCGAAGGAAGTGGGGCTCGTGTTCGTCGGCGGGGACCGTCACGCTGGCCAGCGACCTCGCCGATCAATCCCCACGCTTCCAGGACTTCGTCATCGCCCATGAGCTGCTGCACCTGCGCGTGCCTACACACGGGCGGCTCTTCAAGGCGCTCATGAGCGCCCATGTCCCCGACTGGCGCCAGCTTGAGGAGCAGCGTTGCTCGCGTCGCTTCCGCGGAGTTGTTTGTGGCCAGTAGCGTCGCGCCGCCGAAAAACACCGGTGGAGGCGGCTTCGTCTTCGAGGACGACGTCTGCTCGTGGCTGCTCGCTGCAATGTTGGTGGGAGAGCCGGTCTTCGGCGTGGAGAACGGTCCGCCGATTCGCCTCGACTTCCAAACGCGGCCCGATGGTTGGTTCCTCGATGACGTGCTGGTGACGACAGCGGTCGGTGCCATTCACCATCGCTTCGCGCTCTCAGTGAAGAGCAATGCGCAGTTCACGGCGACGTCTGCCCCGTCAGACTTTGTCGAGGCGGCTTGGGAGCAGTGGCTCCACATCGGATCGAACGTGTTCGACGTCGCTCTCGACTTCTTGGGGCTTGTGACCGCCCCGCTGTCGGGTGCAGCCGCGGGTTCGGTGTCCGGCCTGACCGAGAAGGCGCGCTCCAACGACCCCTCGCTGTTCCCATCCCGCCTCGCGACGGCGAACTGGGCTAGCGCAGACGAGCGAGCACTTTTCGCGACCTTCTCGTGCCCGACGTCGCTGGGCCAATCCACCACCGGCGTCGATACGACTCGCCTCCTTCAACGCCTTCGGTTCATCCAGCATGACTTCGGAGCCGTTGCTTCCGAGTCACGGAACCGCGCGCTCGAGCTGTGTCGACGGGCGGTACGAAGCCAGGTCATTGCCGACGCCCAGGCTCTGTGGAGCATCTTGCGCGAAATCGCGGAGGAGCTGCGCCCGCAGGCCGGAAGCCTCACTCTGCTCGACCTCGTCAACAGGTTGCGCGCGCGCATCGCGCTCGGGGACTACCCCGATCACGCAGGTGACTGGGCGACGCTCGATGCGCGCTCGGCGCGTGAAGCTGGCCTCGTACGAGACTCGATCGCTGACCACGTTCGCCTTCCCCGTGACGAGCAGGTTGCTGGAGCCCTCCAGTCGATTGCCGAGCATCCGCAGGTCGCGCTGCTTGGTTCTTCGGGCGTCGGGAAATCGGCGCTCGCCAAGGCCATCTTTGACCAGCGCATCACGAACCGTGAGCGAACGTTGTGGGTCGATGCCACCTCGCTCGACCACGTCGCAGACTTCGGGGCGGTCGAGTCATCGCTCCATCTTCGACATCCGCTTTCGGAACTTCTGGCGAGCGAGACCAGCCGCGAGCCGCTCATCATCCTGGACGGGCTCGATCGTCTGTACGCAGACCACGCGTTTCGCACGGTCGCGACCTTGCTTCGAACTGCAGGTGGCGGCCCGCAAGCAACCAAGTGGCGTATCCTTGCCGTTTGCCAGTCGCAGGAGTGGCCGAGAGTGCTCGAGGGCCTGCAGCGCGCCGGCGCGGGCGTACCGGTAGGTCGCTGGCATACTCACCAAGCGAAGGCGCTGCGAGCAGCAGACCTCCGGCCGGTCCGAAATGCTGTTCCCGCGCTGGCTCGGCTCCTTCTCCAGCCCCAGGTGGGATCACTACTCACGAACCTGAAACTGTTGGACTTGGTGGTCCGACGTCTCAATGGGGGAACAGCCATCGACGCTTCTGGCTGGGTCGGCGAGTCGAGCGTCGCGGAGTGGTTCTGGAATGCAGAAATCGACCGAGGTTCAGACCGTCTCGCGCGCGGGCAATTCGCGCGCAGCCTTGCTCAGGCACAGGCCGACCAACTCGTAGTCTCCGTCTCGGTTGACGCGCTTGAGGCGAGTTCGCTGCCCGCTGCGCAGTCTCTCACCGCTGATCAGCTTCTCGTGCAGGTACCCGACGATCGCCTCGCGTTCGCGCACGACCTCTACGGCGACTGGGCGCGTCTTCGAGTCCTTCTGAACCATCGAGGCGACCTCGCAGCCTTCCTTAACCCCACTGCTCGCCTGAGTTGATCCTGCTTGCCGCAACGATCGCGCTTTGATCTGAAGGGGCGATGGCTGAGGCACATCCAGTTGCACTGAGAGAGCGCGTGGTTCGCGCGTACGAGTCTGGCGAGGGCTCGTATCCAACGATCGCCGCGCGGTTCCGGGTTGGTGTGGCGAGCGTACGCCGCTGGGTGGGGCAGTTCCGGGACGTGGACCACGTCCTGCCGCGCAAGAAGGGCGGAGGTACCCGTTCCGACGTCTCGGTGAAGGAGCTCGAGGCGATTCTCGACAAGCATCCTGATGCGAACGCAGGAGAGCTCACCGCCGCGTACAACGTCGGCCGTCGCGGCAAGGCCCGCCGACATGCGTCGAGCATCAAGCGCGCGCTGCATCGAGCTGGGTACGTGGTGAAAAAAAACGGCTGAGGGCGCTCGAGCAGTTGCGACCGGACGTTGCCGCAAAGCGCGACGCGTTCGCTCGCAGGATGCGTCGGCTTCCCGCTGACCGGCTCGTTTTCATCGACGAATCGGGTCTCAACGCATCGATGACGAGGACGCACGCATGGGTCAAGAAGGGCCACGAACTCATCGAGCGCACCCCGATGAACTGGGGGAAGAACCTCACGCTGCTGGGCGCGATGCGCCTCAGTGGCTGGGTGCTCCTCAGCACGATGTTCGATTCGACGAACAAGGACCGGTTCGTCGCCTGGCTCGTCCACAAGCTGCTGCCGCGACTCAAGCGAGACGACATCCTGATCCTCGACAACTTGAAGGCCCATCACGATGCGCGCGTGAAGCCGTGGTGCAAGCTCTACGGGGTTCGGGTGCTGTACCTCCCGCCCTACTCGCACGACTTCAACCCGATCGAGCCCGGCTGGGGCCTCCAGAAGCAGTACGTCAGGAAGCATGCGCCTCGAACGAGCGCCGAACTCGTCCGCGTCGCGAAGCGCGCGCGGCACCGAATCACGCCGCGGCACTGTCGTAACTGGTTCGCGCATTCTGGATACGCCGTTCAACACAGGTGATCAGTGGGGTTAAGACGCGCCACGAGTCGCCGCTCTGGCATCGAGCAATTCGCCTCCTCGGCATTCACCTGCTCGAGCGGGCGAACGGAGTCGCGGAATGGAGGACGCTCATGGCGTCCTTCAGCAGCGGCAATCTGACCATCGTTCGAGATCTCCTCCTCGAAGCTCCTGCGTTCGCGATGAACGCGGGGCAGCTGCTCGGGGTTGTCTTCCCGGATCTCGTCGCTGGGGACGGCGACCTACTTCGCCGACTTCTCACGCGCTTCTTGGCCTTCGCCACGGTTCCCGACGAGCGCATGCAGGAGATCGCTCGCGCCGTCGGCATGGACGGGAACGAGGCACGCGCAGCATTCCGACGTCCCCATTGGCCTTATTGGCTCGATGTTCTGGCAGTCCTGCACGCTCATCGTGTCGACGCGCTTCGCGTCGCCGCGCCCGAGGTCGCCAAGATCGTCGAAATGTGGCTGGAGTTTGTTCCGAGGGGGGCTCCTCGAAGACACGAAGCCGCCGAAATTGCTGTCGCGCTCGGTCAGCGTGCTGTTGATTCACGCGAGGACTACCGAGAGCGTGAGGCGCGTGGGCGATTCTACAAATGCGCCTTGATGGCTGCGCTCGAGCGGCCTGACGAAGTGGCGTTGATCGCGAGAACTGCTGGGGAGCGCATTCCCCGTCCGGTCGTCCCCGAGGCCGAGTTGACGCGTCCTCGAATACGGCGACGAAGTATCGTCAGCACTGGGATCATGCGGGGCCCTTGGCCCGACGGCCCACTGGTGCGCGTTGACGAGGTTTTTCAAGACGTTGTCCTCGACACCCCAAGTATCAAGTACCTCTACGAAGTACGCCCGGCGGTCGCTCGCGAGGTTGTCCTCGCAACGCTGATCAACCCGCCGCGTGAGGAGTACTGGGGATCCAGCGGGTTGTACGAGCGAGAACTGGATCTCGTGAGCCGACACAAATGGCACCCAGCCCTCTACACGCAGGGCCCATTCCTGGGGTGTCTTCGGGGCAACTTTGTGGAGGGTCTTGAGTTGATCATGCAGCTCGTCGACTTCGCCACGTCACGTGCTGTCGAGCGGTCCGAGGAAGAACGCAGAGAGTGGCGCGCGCGGGCTATCGCAGAGGGGCGCACGGAAGCAGAAGTCGACCAGGCAATGGGTGCCGCGCCTGCGCACCGTCTGCTCCTTCTCGATGATGGCGCAAGCGTTCTGACCTTTGAGGGTGACGCAATCGCCTACGGTTGGAGTTCCGGGCTCGGAACTCCTCCGGACGCAATCGAGGCGTCGCTCATGGCGCTCGAACAGTATTTCTATCTGCGCCTCGATGCAGGCGAAGACATCACTGAGGAGATCTCCGCTGTTCTCGCGCGTGCTCACTCAGTAGCGATCCTGGGCGTCCTTTGCGACATCGGGAAGCGCCAGATGAACCTGTTCGACGGCGCTCTGAAACCACTGCTGACGGCCCCCGAGCTGTACGCCTGGGAGATCGAGAAGCTCGTTCACGGTCGCGACCACCTTCTGATCGGTGCGGTTATGCGAGGGCTGGAGTTCATCAAGCTCGCGCAGCAGTTCCACGGGTTGGAGCACCGGAAACAAGACCTGCGACATGTCGCGACGGAGCGGCTGCTCAAGAGTGGGGAGATGCGTTCCTTCTTCGGGACCGTCCGCGACTGGTGGAAGCAGCGAAAAGCCAACGGTGAAGAACTCATCGAGATGGCAGAGCAACTCGATCTCTGGCTCAACCCAGCCAACTACGAGGTGAGAACACACCCGAAGGGGCACCTTATCGTGAATGTTGCCCTTGAACGCGTCCAGGCCGAGAGAGCAGACGAGCATCAGGAGATGAACGATCGGATGCTCGTCACGGGCTTCCCGTTCAGGTGCAGGAAGATCCTCGACGAGCGGAAGGTCCAGACCCACGAGCAGCTGGATGAAATCTGGAAGACTTGGGCGCGTATTCAGGAGCTTGCCAAGTCGAGGCCCGCGCTCGGTGAGGAGCGCTTTGGCGATGAGTACCTCAACGCGATCGCGGGTGGCGTCGCCGTCTTCCTTTGGCACGCCGACTGGCTTGCCCAAGACCTTCGTCGGCGTCCAGAGGTTGAACGCACGATCGAGGTCATCATCAGCAGTGATTTGCCAGAGCGGGATGGACTCCGATCGGAGCGCGACGTTTCGACGTGGACATGGGACTGCTTCGTCGCCGAGTCCGCTGCCATGTTGTGGGCACGTCAGCCGCAGGATGGTCGGTGGCGGCGTCTCGTTGCCGAGATGGTCTTCACAGAGAAGTACGCGGCGGTGCGCCTGTTGTTCGCTCGATGTGCGGAGCACCGCGCGTCTCTGGGCGCCGACTTCGAGCGTCTTCGCCGACTCGTCATCGGCTGGGCCCACGTGCGGGACCGCATCAATGCACTGCGCAGCTTGCAGCACGCCGAGCCTCCGTTCGATCAAGCGGTACTCGATCGACTGGCGGGCGAAGTCACGAAATGGGGCGAGCAGTCGGTCTCATCGTTCGTTGAGGGCTCGTTGGATGCTCTGGCAGAGGATTGGAGTCGGTTCGAGGAAGCAGGTCGCTTCGCTGAACTCGATGAAGTTCGCCGCAAGTGGGACGGGTTCAAGGGGCTGGATTTCCATCTCGTGCGGTGCAGCCACGAGTGGATGCCTCTGCCCGACGAAGCGCAGAACGCAGAAGAGAGGACCAGAGCAGTCCAGTTCTGGTGGGGCGCGCTCGAGATCGTCGCCGAGCGGCCGCGCGCGGATCTGCACCGGCGAGATCATCAGTACCCGCACGAGGATGAGGTGTGGGTTCTTGAGCGAGTGGCTGCGGTAGTGTTGCAGCTGCGACCGATTGAGAACCCCGAGCGGTTCTGGAAGGCCATTGTCGATCTTTACAGCGAGGCCCACGATTGGCCGGAGAAGTTCCTCACAGCGCTGCACCGTCTGGCGCTCGCGGCCGAACAAACGCCAGCAACCTACGCGCCGCTCCTGCGTGCGATCACGGAGCGTGCCTTTGCTGAGATCGACGGCGACTTGCGGTGGCCTTGGCATGAGGAGGTATGGGATGCGCTGCTCGGCATCGATTGGTGGGTCAAGGACACGTGGGCAGAGCGTCACGCCGACCACGTCGACTCCATTTGGGACGTCATCAGCTTGTGGATGGAGCGGGTTCCAATGGACGGGCGCCGGCTTGGGAAGTTCGCTCGATGGCTGTCGACGCCGCCTGCACAACGCATTCGCCTGCGCACGCTCGCGTGGTTCCTGAAGAACCTCCGGCCGGAAGGGGATCGTTCACCTGACCGTGAGGGGGATGCTGCCGACGATCTTGCGAAGCTCTTGAATGTGGCGTGGGACCAGGACCAGAGTCGGCTGCGCGCATCGAATGAGGCATTCGAGGCTTTTCGCGGCATCCTCACGTGGCTTGTTGAGCGACAAAACGCCGCGGGTTTGGAACTGCAGGGACGCATCGGAGGACTCGCATGACCGCCCCCTTCGGCAGCTCCGCGTCGTTGGCTCCGAGCGCAAGGTCGGCGTCGAGCACGACGTTGAGGAGTTCCCTGCGGTTCGAGGGCAGAGCGCGCTGCCGTGCTCCCGACCACACACCTCTGTGGGTTAGAGAATCAGAGACTCGTCCTAAGTGGCCGTATTGATGGGCTCTCGGCCGCCTATCCGCCCTGCGCCGCAGTGCTGAGGTCTGCCCAGGGCGCCTCAGTGTCGAGCTGTGATGGCCAGTTAAACTCACGCCGAGCCGTCCAGCGAATCGAGGCGGCGCGTTAAACGCTCTTCGTCTCTCTCTCCACTCTGGACGCGATTCGACCGCGTTTCGCCGTCCCGGCCGCAAGAAGACGCCGAGGAAGCGGGCGGTCACCGCTCTCTGCGCGAGCACCGTCCACAAGCTCGACACGCTCGGCCTGCGTCGAAATCCCCGGGGAGAAGTGGGCAGAAACTGAAACGGCCCCGGGGATTTCTCCGCGGGGCCGTCGGTTAACTTTCATGAGGCTACCGTTGGTCACCGGCGACCTTCAGCTCAAAATCTGTCCGCCCAGTTCGAGCTGTTAACTCGCCGGTCAGTCACCCAAGGTTGGCCTACGCGCACGGCAAAGGCGACGGCCGAATCGAGCGGGGACGCGCTCAGGTTCGGAGCAGGACCGCCAGCACGGGCTTCGCCCAGTCGGGGCAGTTCGCGAGTTCGCAGTGCGAGGTAATCCGCCCACCCTCACTGTGAAGCAGCTCCCGGGGGGCTGGTGATTTGCCCGTCTTCGGATCCGCCTGCATGCTGTTGTCGAACACGCGCAGCTCCGTGAGCCGGGGCGCCAGCTTCACCAGGTTCTTGATGCTCGAGGTGTAGCGCTCGCGAATCTTCGGCTCGGGGATGTCGTGCCCGCCGGCCTGCACTCGGGAGCGCACCCGCTCGATGTGCAACTCGACCTTCTCAAGGCCCACGAAGAAGAGGGCCACCTCGAGCCCCTCATCGAGCGCCTTGACCAGCAACTCCGTGATGGTGGAGCCGCCGAGCGTCGTCTCGAAAACGAAGTCCGACTTCTCACGAATGGCGTCTTCGAGCCGGCGCCGCCCTTCGTCCCACGCGCGCGCGTTCGCCTCGTCCTGCGTCATCGACTTCGACGCGGCCAGCAACCTCCGCGTCACCTCGTCAGGGTTGAAGTACTCGCCTCCGCTCTGACGCAGCTTCTCCCCGACGACGCTGCTCTTTCCCGCTCCGTTGACGCCGGCGATGACCGTGATGCGTGCGCGCTCAGCCATGCTTCTTGGCGCCGGCGACGGCGGCCTCTCCGAAGGCTCCGGGAGCCGCGGTGAAGAGCGAGCGGGCCGCGGCGCGCGCCTTGGTCGTTCGCATCCGAGCGACCATCTCGTCGAACTCCTGCGTCAACGCCTTCAGGTTCGGTTCGTGTCTGGCGAGCAGCTCGCTCATTCGGTCGATGGAGACCAACACGGCCTTGGGAGCGTCGTGCTTCGTGATGACGACCGCCCCATCCTGGACGGCGGTGTCCAGCACCGAGGCGAACCCATTCTTTGCGCTCGTCGCCGGCACGGACTGCGTCGTCGCCGCTGACCGGGTGATGGCGCGGAGCATCGAGAAGAGGTTTCGGTTCTGTTCAACGCCGAGTGACACGACCCGCGTCAGCGCCTTCGAGTCTGCAGACTTGTGCAGCACCTGCACCACCCCGACCTCGGCCGCAGTCGCAGCCAGCTCGTTCGAGGTGTTCGAGGTGATCCACACCACTGACGCCGCGGCGCCCTGTTCGTGCAGGCGACGAACCAGAGAGACACCATCGAGCGGGAGGTCGAGGTCGACGACGACGACGTCGAACGCCTCCTGGCCCGCGAGTTCGAGCGCGTCCTTCTCCTTCGCGACGCTCCTCAGCTCGAAGCCCGAACGCGCCATGGCGCTCGCGGCGCTCGGCGTACCTTCAAGAACAAGCACTCGACCCTTTGGCTGAAGCTGCATGCAGAGAGAATAGCCATATTGGCCATTATTGCCAGCGAGCCCATGGTTTCAGCTACTTGGCCTGCGCTTCGAGAGGAAACCCAAGCTGGGGTCAGGAGGCTGGGTATCTGTTAAGCTGATACTGTCATGCTCCGCACCGAGTTGCTCGAGACCAAGCTCTTCGCGCTCTGCGACCGCGGCACGGACCTCCCCGATTGCGTCAACCTGGCACCCACTGCCGCAGAGCTGGCCGAAGCGCTGCCCTGGGTCTCGTTTCAAGACGCAAACCCCGACTGGCCCGCGCATGTCGCCGCGACGCTCGCCGACCTCGGCAGGAGGCTCGGTCATGGCGTTTAGCCGAACACCTCCCGAGCCTCGGCCCGCAGGGGACGTGCTCACCGCGCGCATGGTGGGCATCGGCATGAACTTCGCCGGTTCGCCGGAGCGCGACGCCGACCTGGAGTCGACGCTCGTCCACGCCTCGCAGCTCGGCATGGATGACGGCGACCTCCGCGTGCTCTCGGTCCTGACGACCTGGCTCGGCGTTCACCACGCGCACGTCAACGCTGACCGACTCGTGCGCCTCGCGACGGCTGAAACGTCAGCTCGGGTCCGCGCCTATTGGGCCGCAATCGCCTCCTGGCTCGCCAAGGACCGCCGCTTCGCGCGTCTCAACACTGCGTACGACGGGCCTCGTGTCGACCTGCTCCCGGTCGGCACGGACTTCCAGCTCAAGCGCCGTGGTGAGGACCCACGCTTCATCGGCTCGAAGTTGAAGGCTCCCGCTGGAACACTCCGCGACCGCGAGGACGACGTCCTGACGCCGGAGGCACTCGCTCGACGCCACGCCGGCTACCGCAACCGGCTCCTGATGGGCCCGACGTGGCGAGCCGACGTGTGGACCGTGCTCGAGCGCGCGCCGGAGCTCAGCGTCGCCGAGGTCGCGCGCCGGGCCTCATGCTCCTTCGCGACCGCATGGCAAGTCGTTCAGGACTTCAAGCTCCTGCGCTCCGTCGAGCCGCGCAGAACGACTGGATGACGTTGGCCACCAGAGGTGTGGTCCCCAGCAGCCGCGAAGTTCCGGCTTTGGAGACGACATGCCTCACATACCCTTCACCGTTGCCTGGCCTCCCGAACCCCCAGCGTCGTTCGCTGCGCCATCTATACGCGCCAGTCCGTGGCGCGGCCTGGCGTCAACGCCGCGGTCACCTCGTGCGCACTTCAAGCTGAGCGGTGCCTCGCCTTCATCGAGCAGCGGAGCGAGGCCGGGTGGCACTTCGTGCAGCGCTTCGACGACGAGGGTGAGAGCGGCGCGACGCTCGGGCGCACCGGCCTCATCGACCTCATGCTCGCCGCCGAGAACGGGGACATCGACCAGGTGGTGGTGCACCGGGTCGACCGCCTCTCGCGGAACCTCACCGGCTTCGTCCACCTGCTCGACTTCTTCACGCAGCTCAACGTCGGCATCTCCTTCGTCGACGGGGCGCTCGCGTCTGGCGGAGGCGCCCTCGACCGCCTCCAGCTCAGCATGCTGTCCACCTTCGCCGAGTTCGAGCACTCGATGATTTCCGAGCGACTGCGAGATGCGCATGCGGCACGACGCGCCCAGGGGCTCCGCTCGGCGGGACGCCTGCCCTTCGGCTACACGTCATCGCCTGAAACGAAGCAGTTGGTGCCTCACCCGGAGCAGGCCGCCTTCGTGAGGTCGTGCTTCACGCGCGCGGCGGCTGGAACACTTCCCGCCGGGCTTGCAGCCGAAGGGCAGCGGCGGGGCGGGGCGCTCGCCCGATGGTCGGCCCGCGCGGTGACGCGGATGCTCCGGAACCCCGTGTACATGGGCCGCCATCCAGACGGCGCTCCGAGCGACCACGAGCCCCTCGTCTCCGCGGACCTCTTCGAGCGCGCAGGAGCGGCCATCGCCGGGCGCCGAACGGCTCGCGCGCAGATGCGGCGTCTCTCGACCGAGGAGGACCCGTTCATCCTCCGCAAGACGCTGAAGTGCGCGCGTTGCCGGAAGGCGATGATTCCAGCGGCGAACGTGCCGATGCGCGCCCTCAAGGCGGCCACGCCGCGCTACTACCGCTGCCGCACCCTCGGCTGCGAGGGCGAGCCGCTCAGCGCCGCCGAGGTGGAGCAGCGCTTCAGCGTCCTCCTCGCGCAGCTGCCAGCCACCTTCACCGACGCGCAGCGTGAGGAGGGGCTCATTCGCTCCTCGCTCTGGGCCTACCTCACGCCGCTCAACCGACGCCGCAGCGCCGAGTTGCTGTTCTCCTTCCTCGCGTGGGACGTCGCGGCCAGCGTCTTCATCGTCGAGCCCTCCGACTTCGACTGGTCGTCAAAGCTGGGCGTCGCGCTCTCGATGCGCCACGTCCTGTCGGAGTTGACGAGGGCGCCCGTGGTGCCGCGAACGCCGCGTCCCCGTGCCCCGCGGAGGCCGAGACCGCCGCCGAGCGAAGCGCAGCCACTCGAGCCCCGGGTGCAGGCGTTGATTGAGTGGCTCGAGCGCTTCCGCGTGACGAGCGACGAGTAGGTCGCGTACCTTCCGCCGGTGCCCAAGCGAGCCACAAAGAAGCCCGCCGCAGTGTTCCGACTCCACGTCGAGCTCGAGGAGGTCACCCCGCAGATCTGGCGCAAGCTGCTGGTGCCATCGAACATCACGCTCGCCGACCTTCACACCGCGCTGAACGAGCTGATGGGGTGGACGAACTCGCACCTTCACCAGTTCATCCTGCGGGATCGCCGTTTCGGCGACGTGACCATGCCCGATTCGGAGGAACTCGAGCTGGAGGACGAGCGCAAGGTGCGTCTCGATGCCCTCATCGGCGAGAAGCAGAGCATCGGGTACGAGTACGACTTCGGTGACGGGTGGCTCCACCACGTCGAGGTCGAGAAGAAGCTCGAGTTTGATGCTCGCCTGCCGTACCCGCTCTGTGTCGGGGGATCGCGCGCGTGTCCGCCTGAAGACTGTGGAGGCGCGGGTGGGTACGAGCACCTGCTCGAGGTTCTCAAGGACGAGAAGGACGAAGAGCACGACGACCTCGTCACCTGGGTCGGCGGCCATTTCGACCCCGAGGGCTTCGACGTCAATCGCACCAATTCAGGGCTTCGCGAGCGATGTCGATGAGCGAGAAGAAGACGCTGCTCGTGACGACCACGGGCGAGCCGTACCAGCCCGTGCGTCTGAAGTGGGCCGTCCCCTCGAAGTCGTACTGCCTCCAGAGACTCAAGAAGCTGGAGTGCGTTGGTCTCGACGCCGAGACGAACCTCCTGACGTTCTGGAACATCGCCGAGGCGAAAGCGCTCAAGCTCGGAACTTCACACGGAATGCCAGGCGGCCCTCCGAGTCCCCTTGATGGTCGACTCGTCATTCTCGGGATCTTCCGGTTTCCCGACGTGAAGTCGATGGTGTTGGAGGTCCGTTCAATTGCGCGTGCGACCGAGATCGCCCGCATGCTGCGGCCGTTGCTCGGTGCGAGCGGCAAACTGGTTCGCGCTCGCGTCGTCAACCGCTGGTTTGCGGCGAGTGAGTTGGCCGACGGGCTCGCGGAGCTCGACAAGTGGCTCGACCGGAAGGTGACGGTCATCCGCTGGGAAGACGCTGCCGACGAAATGGACGCCTTCATCAACCGCGGCAAGACCCCTCAAGAACGGCAGGCGCTCTGGGCGCAGTGGCACGACGCGCGGCGGAAGGTCGACGTGCCGCTGGTCGAGGACTTCCCGTGTCACCCTGAGGACGAGAACGATCAGATGGGGGACCTGGCGAACACATTGAACTTCCGCTTCGTTCGGGCCTCGCGACACTGGGCCGGCGAGAAGGTCACGCTCACCGAGGTCATCGAGCAGATCGTCGCCTCGGGCTTTTCGCCATCGGGCCTCGTCCGACGCTGAACTCTGCGATGCGCGCGACGCCCATCACCGAGAAGGACCTGCTCGGGCTCAGGGGGCTTCGCATTGCCGCCCGAGGGCGCCTGCTTGCGCAGCAGCCGCAGACCGTGTTCGAGGCCTTGTGCATCCGCGATGTCGCGCGAGCCACAACGCGCGAGCTGCTCAAGCGAGGAGTGTTGATCGATCCTGAGGGTGTCCAACGCCGCTCGCTCACCGACGACGAGCTGGCGCTCAAAATGCGCACCAAGGCACAAGACCGGGGCGGCTGACCCTACCGGTTCTTCCGGCGAGCCTTCTTCGCTTCCTTCCGTTGCTTCTTCTTGGCGACCGCGTCCGCGCGGGAAGCGGGGCGTGCTGGAATTCCGAAGGGCAGAGGAAAGGCGTCGGGCGGCATGGACGAGGCCTGCCGCATCCAGGCGTCGATGCCCTTCTGGCTGCGCATGTCGAACCCCGCTTCGGCGCCGGCCATGAAGAGCGACTTGGCCATGCCGAAGTTGCGCTTGTCCGAGAGCGCCGCGGAGAGCTTCTTCACGGCGTCGCTGCCCAGCTCGCGCAGGCACGCGTCGGCCTGCTTCAGAGCGAACTCACGCTTGAGGAACGAATAGAAGGCGCGGAGCTCGGCGATGATTCCGCTCGCCGCCGCAGCGTCGATGCTGACCTTTCGGGGAATGATGCCGAAGACGATTTCGCGGAGTTCATGCGCGTCGAGCGTCGCGATGGTCGCGTTGAAGTAGCTCGCCGCGTAGTCGAGGACGAGAGGCGCGATGCTGAGCTCTGCGAGCGCCTGGGCTTCAGGCGAATCTTCGAAGCGTTCGAGAAGCTCGTCCTCGAGTTCGGCGCGAGACTCGTCGTCGACCTCCTCCTGCATGCCGACCTCGAACAGGTCGGCCATCAGCTGGACCGGCGGGCGTTCGACAACGGGCTGGTGCGGAGCCCGGAGCGTGACTTCGACGTCCCCGGCGTGCGTGCTCACCTTCACGGTGGTGGTGATGGGGGGACTCGCGCCCTTCCACGCGACCTCGAGCGCTGCCCTCTGCATCAGCAGCTGTGGCAGCGACAGGCAGATGGCCTCGGTGAAGGTGAGCTCCTTCGCCGAGGGCGGACGCGCGACGAGGTCCGGGTCGACGGCGACAGGCCATGGCCACGCCTCGGCGCCCGCGACCTCCCAACGGTGCTTCGACACTTCCTTGCGCAGCGACGGAGAGAGGTCGGCGCCACGCTCGAAGTTGAGCGCGAAGTGGCGCGGCAGCGTCATGTCCTCAGGGCGTTCGAGCGCGCTCGCCGCCTCGTGGAAGAGCAGGTACTCATCGAAGCTCCCGAAGAGGATGAAGCCGTGGCTCTCGCCCATCTGCCCGATGACGACGAGCGCGGCGTCGCGGAGGCCGAGCTGCTCGATGGTGACTGAGAAGACGCTTCGGTTGGCGGGGATGTGGGCCCAGGGGTGTGCCCGGTAGAGCGTGGCCGCCGAGCGGAAGAAGGACGCCACCGCGTCGGGGGGGAGACCGGGACCGAGGTAGGTCTGCTCCTCGTCCGCGTGGTCGCCCATGTGCTCGCGCATGCTCGCCATCACCGCGTCGACCTCAGGTGTGGGGCCCACCACGATGTCGAGGTTCGGGTGCCCCGCACGGAGGACTTCGGCGAGCTCGGTCGTCGCGACGCGAATGCGGGTCGGCTGGTCGGCCTTGCCCACCATCGGTTTCGCCATCGTCTCCGAGAGGTTCGCCGAAGCGCGCGTCAGAAGTTGGCCGGCCTTCTCGACGCTGACGCCGAGGACCAGTTGGCGGTTGTCGAGCCAGAGCAGCGCCTCTGGTCGATACGGCTCACCTTCGCCCGTGACGTAGCCCGGCATCACCGCGATGCCGCCGACCCACTCGATTCCCTTCTTCTTCCTGGCCATTCGAAATCTCCTGAGGCGTCCCTGTGTGCGGGTCGATGAGCACCACGCGGCAGTGGTTCGGCGAGAGGTGCGTGAAGTCCTTGTCCGTCGTCAGCAGCGTCGCATGGGCGACCTTCGCCGTCGCGGCGATCCAGAGGTCATTGTCGCTCATCGCGCGCGCGCTCGGACGGTGCCTCCGAGAGGCGAGCGACAGTGCGACGTACGCCTCGAGGATTGAGCCACTGAGGATCTCGACGGTGACCACGTTCGCCAGTGTCGCAGCGAGCGCACTCATCTTCTTCACTCCCCAGCCGTTGCTGAGCGCGAGCAGGTGAAGCTCGGCGTGGGTCACGATGCTCACGAGCGGACGCTCGGCCGCCGAACTCAGGCCGAACCGCTGGTCAATGACTCGGGCTGGTTCTTCGCCCCGGACCAGCAACATCATCACGGAGGTGTCGAGCAGGTACCGCTCGGTCATCGTCGAATGGCCTTGAGCGCAGCGAGGAGCTCCTCGTCTGTTTCATCGCCGGGCCAGGTTCCAAAGAAAGCGTTCACACCGGTAAGCGCGTCCTGCGGGACCGACGGCGGCACGAAGTCCCATGGGTGGGAGCGGGGCACTTCCTCGAAGATTTCATCTCCTGGGACCGCGTTGCCGATGTACTCCGCATCGACGAGGAAGCACGCCCCCGAGGGACCGAAGTGGCCGATGCCCGAGACGACCGTGCGAGCGCTCAGGGGAACCAGCCCAGTGAATCGCACCCGCACCGAGTCGCCGTTGGGAACGACGAGCGTTGCCATTCCCGGAGTGGACTCGGGCTTCAGGTCTCCGACGACGCGCACCGCACGGTTCCCGGGCGTGACGCGAAGCAGGTGCTCGAGCACCGCAACATCGGCAGGCCCGAGGCTCAGAACGTTGCCGTTCGAGCGGGCCAGCTCGAGCCCAGCCGTGGTCGACCGAGAGAATCGAACGAAGACTTCGAGCAACGGCCCGTCGGCGAACACGGACTCTCTCTTCTCTGAGAGCGCCGCAGAGAGCGCGTGGGCGAACACATCGATGGCCGTTTCGCCATCGAGCACGGAGGGCGCGCCGAGTTCGACCACGCCGCCAGCCAGGCTGACGACTTCAATCTCGGAGTCCGGAGCACCAACGAGCCGCGACGCCGCGCGAGCCCCGTCGACGAGCGCAGACACTGCCTCGATCAGCGCCTTCGCCGGGACACGACCGAGCGTGAGGGTGTGCTTCGGCACCGCGACCTCCGGCAGTGCGTCGAAGTTGGTGAGCAGCGCCCTTCAGGGTCGTTGGTCGCCGCTTGCGAGCACCACGAAAAATCGCGAGGTTCGCCGGACCCAACGTTTAGCGTTTAGCAGAAGCAGTTAAACGCTCTGCGAAACTCTCTCCCGGAAGGACGAGAACGGAGAGCTTCTGCTGTCCCAAGCGCGACCACCATGCGCCGCAGCATTCTCTGTTCGAAGCCCGCAGAGAGCGTTCCCTCGGGGGAACGAACCGGCGACCTGTAAAACCAAGGGGCCGGTTGGGTTAGCAACCGGCCCCGAGTAGCTCCTCGACTTGGGCTCGAACCAAGGACCTACGGATTAACAGTCCGCCGCTCTACCGACTGAGCTATCGAGGAATACGACGCGCGGGTCTCTACGTTCCACGTTCGAGCGTGTCAACCCTGACGATCACCGCCACAATCTCCCCATGCCCGGGCACTTCGCGCCGATGGACGTCCCCGAGGGGCTGATGCGGGCCGTCATCGCGGCCTACGCCACCCCACCGCGCGCGTACCACGGCTTCGCCCACGTCCAGGAAGCCCTCCGGCACCTCGCCACCGTCCCCACCTGGACCCACCCGAACGAGGTCTACCTCGCGGCCCTCTTCCACGACGCCGTCTACGTCGCCGGCCAGAAGGACAACGAGGCCAGGAGCGCCCAGCTCGCCCGCACGGCCATCGCCACCTTCCTCCCCACCGCCAGGCTCGACGTCGACCGCGTGGCGACCCTCATCGAGCTCACCGCCCGGCACGGCGCCGTCACCCCCACCGACCCCGACGCCGCGCACTTCCTCGACGCCGACCTGGCCATCCTCGGGAGCGACCCCGCCACCTTCGACGCCTACGACGCCGCCATCGCCGAGGAATACCGCCCCGTCACCAACGCGCTCCTCTACCGCCTCGGCCGCCGCCGCTTCCTCTCGAAGCTCCTCGACGCCCCGCGGCTGTTCCACTCCGACCACTTCCACGCCCTCTACGACGCGCCCGCCCGCGCCAACCTGCGCCGCGCCCTCGCATGAGCGCCCGCCTGCGCGAGGTGCCCTGGGCCGCCCTCGAGGGCCTCGCCTCCACCCTCGAGCCCGCGCTCGCCCGCATCCTCTCGGGCGCCGCCGCCGACACCGAGCTCGACCGCCTCCTGCGCGCCAACCGCCACTTCTCCGCCCACCAGCGCCGCGTCACCGCCGAGGCCCTCTTCGGCGTCGGCCTCTGGAGGCGCCGCCTCCGCGCCCACGCCGGCCCCACCGCCAGCCCGCTCCAGCTCCTGGCCTGCCTCGCGCGCGACCTCGGCGGCGACGCCACCGCCCCGCAACGGCTCGGCGTCGACCTCCCGCCCAGCCAGCCGCTCACCGACTGGCGCGACCGCACCTCGCTGCCCGACTGGCTGGCCGAGGCCCTCGAGGCCGCGGTCGGCACCGCTGACGCGCCGACCCTCGCCGACGCCCTCAACACCCCCGGCCCCATCACCGTGCGCGCCAACACCGCCCGCACCACCCGTGACGCGCTCGCCACCCGCCTGGCCGCCGAAGACCGCCCCACCACGCCGGGCCGCTGGAGCCCCGACGCGCTCCACCTCACCATTCGCCCCGCCAACCTCACCGCCACCCAGCCCTGGCGCGAGGGCCTCTTCGAGCTCCAGGACGAAGGCAGCCAGCTCCTCGCGGCGCTGGTGCCCGAGGGCGACACGTTGCTCGACCTCTGCGCCGGCGCCGGCGGCAAGACGCTCGCGCTCGCGGCACGCCTCCCCACGGCGACCCTCCACGCCACCGACGTCGACCACGCCCGCGTGGAGCGCCTCCGCCTCCGCGCCAGCCGCGCCGGCGCCTCGGTGCGCCTCCACCACGCGCTCCCCCCCGACCTGCGGGTCGACCACGTGCTCATCGACGCCCCGTGCTCCGAGCTGGGCGCGCTGCGCCGCGGGCCCGACCTCCGCTGGCGGCTCGACCCCGCCACCTTCTCCCAATGGCCGCCCATTCAGCGCGCCCTGCTCGAGCAGGCCCGCGCGCACCTCGAGCCCGGCGGCACCCTCACCTACGCCACCTGCACCCTGCGCCCCGAAGAGAACGAGCACGTCGTCGCCGCCTTCCTCGAGCGCCACCCCGACTTCACCCGCGAGCGCCCGGCGCTCCCCGACGAGCTGCTCGACGCCGACGGCGCCCTGCGCCTCTTCCCGCACCGCCACGGCACCGACGGCTTCTTCGCGGTCCGCCTCCGCCAGCGCCGTTGACGAGCCGACGCAACGCCTCGGCGACGGGTGAAGCGCGCCTCCCAGCGGTGCGGCGAGGCGCGGAGCGACCCACCGCCAGGCACCGGCCCCTCGGCTCGAGCACGCCGCGCGGCCCGGCCAGCCACTCAGCCGCGCAGCGCCGTCTTCAGCACCTTGCCGCGGTCGCTCCTGGGCAGCGCGTCGACGAACACCACCTGCCGCGGCGCCTTGAACGGAGCCAGCACCTCACGCACGTGCGCCTTGAGCGCCTCGGCCAGCGCCTCGCTCGACGGCTGCCCCGCGTGCAGCGCCACGAAGGCCTTCGGCTTCTCGAGCCCATCGGCGTCCTTGAAGCCGATGACGGCCGCCTCGCGCACCGCCGCGTGCTGCAGCAGCGCGTTCTCCACCTCGACGGGCGACAGCCACTTGCCGCCCACCTTCAACATGTCGTCGCCGCGCCCGCAGAAGAAGAAGTACCCGTCCTCATCGTGCTGGAACTTGTCGGCCGACACGCACCAGTCACCCCGGAACGTCGCCTTCGACTTCTCGTGCTGCTGCCAATACTCCAGCGCCATCGAGTCGCCCGACACCCAGAGCGTGCCGACGTCACCGCGCGGCAGCTCCCGGCCCTCGTCGTCACACACCTTCGCGCGGTACCCGTCCACCACCTTGCCCAGGGAGCCCAGCTTCACGTCGCCCAGGCGGTTGGTGATGAAGATGTGGAACATCTCGGCCGAGCCGATGCCGTCGAGGATCTCGACGCCCGTGCGCTGCTTCCACCGCTGGTACAGCTCCGCCGGCAACGCCTCGCCCGCGCTGATGGCGAGCCGCAGCGACGAGAAGTCCACCTGCTCCAGCCCCTCGGCGTTGAGCAGCTGGTTGAGCGCCGTCGGCACCGCCGTCAGCATCGTCGGCCGGTGCTTCTGAATGAGCGCGAACAGCTTCTCGGGCGTGGGCTTCTCCTTGAACAGCACCGTCGCCCCGCCAGCCATCAGCGGGAAGAGCAGGTTGCTCCCCAGCGCGTAGCCGAAGGCCAGCCGCGGCACCGAGAGGCAGACCTCGCGCTCCGAGTAGCCGATGACGGGCAGGCCGTAGGTGAGGGCGTTGAAGACGAAGTCGTGCTGCTTGTGCACGGCCGCCTTGGGGAAGCCGGTGGAGCCCGAGGTGTACAGCCACACGCAGGCGTCGTCGCGGTGGGTCGGCGCGAACGAGGCGTCGGGCGTCACCCGCGCCAGCTCGGCGTCGTACGAGAGGTCTCGGCTCGCGGGCCCCACCACCAGCACGTGCTTCAGGTGCGGGCACTTCGCGCGCAGCGCCTCGACGGTGGGCACGGTGCCGTCGTCCACCACCAGCACCTTCGCGCGGGTGTAGTTGAGGTAGTACTCCACCTCCTCCGCCTTGAGGCCCGGGTTCACCGCGCTCACCACGCCGCCGGCCTTCACCGCGCCCAGCCACGCCGAGGCGAACTGCGGCACGTCGGGCAGCATCAGCAGCACCCGCTGCTCCAGCTCGAGGCCCAGGCCCTTGAAGACGGCCGTCGCGCGGTTGGTCTGCTCGGCCAGCTGCCCGTAGGTGATGACCTGGTCTTCGAAGTACAGCGCCGGCGCGTCAGGGCGCCGGGCCGCCTGCTGGTAGAGGAACACCTCGGCGAGGTTGAGCGACTCGGGCAGGTGGTGCGGGTCGAGCGTCATGGGCGCGGGAAGGTAGCGCGTCTTGCCGGGCGGAGGATGCGTCAGGTGCGCCGGCGCAGCAGCACCAGGCCGCCCCCCGCCACCGCCGCGCAGCCCGCCGCCGCGAAGGCCTGCAGCCGCGCGATGGAGGAGGCCAGCGACCGTTCGAAGGCGCACTCCTCGGCCGAGAGCGCCGCGCAGTCGACCTGCAGCCGCAGCACCGCCAGCGCCGCCAGTACCACAGCCGCGACCGCGAGCCCACCGAGCAGCCCGAAGGCCACCGCGCGCAGCAGCCGCTTGCCGATGGGACCGTCAGTCATGCGCACCTCATGCGCAGAGCCCTGCGCAGCCGTCGATGGTCCCTCATCATCACCCGGCGCTTTCGGCCAGGGCCTTCGGCGTGCAACTCGGTAGGCTCGTCTTTTCTTGAAGAAGGAGAGCCCGCACATGAAGATCCTCTACGGCGTCGTCGGTGAAGGCATGGGCCACGCGACCCGCTCCCGCGTCGTGCTGGAGCACCTCACCAGGTACCACGACGTGCACATCGTGGTGTCGGGCCGCGCGCGCGACTACCTCGCCAAGCGCTTCGAGAACGTGCACAACATCTGGGGCTTCAGCATCAGCTACGAGGGCAACTCGGTCTCGAAGTGGCAGACGCTGCTGCAGAACCTCAAGGGCGCCGTCACCGGCTGGCCGCAGAACGTGAAGAAGTACTTCGAGCTCGTCGACACCTTCGAGCCCGACGTCGTCATCAGCGACTTCGAGTCGTTCAGCTACCTCTACGGGCGCAATCACCGGCTGCCCGTCATCAGCGTCGACAACATGCAGATCATCAACCGCTGCGAGCACGAGGCCGGGCTGCTCGCCGGGTATGAAGACAGCTTCGAGCTGACCCGCGGCATCGTGAAGTCGAAGGCGCCGGGCTGCTTCCACTACCTCATCACCACGTTCTTCTACCCACGCGTCCGCAAGGAGCGCACCTCGCTGGTGCCGTCGATCCTGCGTCCCGAGATCCTCGCGGCGAAGAGCGAGCCGGGCGAGCACCTGCTCGTGTACCAGACGATGACGAGCAACACGCAGCTCATCGACGACCTCAAGCGCTCGGGCCAGGAGTGCCGCATCTACGGCTACCGGCGTGACCTCACCGAAGACGTGCGCGACGGGAACCTGCTGTTCCGCCCGTTCTCGGAGGCCGGCTTCATCGACGACCTGCGCACCTGCCGCGCGGTGGTGGGCGGCGGCGGCTACACGCTGATGAGCGAGGCGGTGTACCTGCACAAGCCGATGCTCTCGGTGCCCATCGGGGGCCAGTTCGAGCAGGTGCTCAACGCCCTGTACCTCGAGAAGCTGAACTACGGCATGCACGCGAAGTCGCTCGAGGGCGACGTCCTCCAGCGGTTCCTCGAGCGGGTGCCCGGGGCGCAGCGGTCACTGGCGGGCTACGCGCAAGACGGCAACCGGCTGCTCCTGTCGTCGCTCGACGCGCAGCTGGCGGCCGCCGCCCAGAAGAAGGGCGTGGAGTGGGACACCGTCACGGCGTCGTGAGCAGCGCCGCCCACCGGGCCGCGTTCTGGCGACAGCCGAGCGGGGCGCCGTGGGCGCTCTCAAGCGCGCAGAGGCTGGCGTCGCGTGTCTGCGCCTCGGAAGGAAGGCCCAGCGCCTGCCAGATCGCCGGCGCGCGTGGGCAGATGACGTCGCCCATCGCCGCCACGCCGAAGAAGGCCGTCGCGGGGCTGGTGCGGTAGCCGGCGGCGCTGCCGAGCCACGTCGCCGCCGCGCCGCTGACGCCGTCACAGGGCGACGCCAGCATCACCACGCGCTTGACCGCCTGCCGCTTGCCGACGAGCGCCGCGTGGCCGCCGCCCTGCGAGTGGCCCGAGACGATCACCTTGTCCCACCGGATGGCGGCCTCGGCGTCGAGCAGCATGGTGCGGTCGAGGAAGTCGCCCCACCCGCCGGCCGGGTCTTGCTCGCTGAGCGTCTCGAGGGCCGCCACGATGCGCCTGAACGCGCCCTCTTCGTAGGTGACGTCGGTGAGGATGTTCGCCGCGCCGCGCTGGAAGGCGCCGGTCAGAATGGTCGCGCGGGTCGGCTCGAAGCAGGCGTCGTCGTTGCCGCACAAGACGCCCACCGCCGAGGCGCTCAGGTAGCTGGGGGCCAGCACGTGCAGGCCCTGGGCCCGCGCCACGCCGTAGAAGCTCCCGTCGGCCGTGCCCGCGCCCGCGCGCGGGGAGCCGCCGCTGCCGTTGAAGAAGAGCAGCAGCTGGCCCTTCGCGCTCGACGACGGCCTGAGCGCGTACTGCTCCACCGTGCCCCCGCCGCCTTCAGCCGGGAGCCCCGTCTCGGCCGGCGTCATCACGAAGCAGACGTCGCCCTCCATCGCGCCCGGGCCCGAGGTAGGGCAGGGGCGCAGCGCCGCGCGGGGCCCGCCATCGGAGCGCACCCCGGGGAGCGCTCCGCCGTCGGGCGTCGCGCCACCTCGCCCACACGCTGCCAGCACGACGACCGACCACCAGCACGCGACGCGAGCCATGGCGGCCTTCATGCACTCGAGGTTTCACGGTCGCAAGCCTCGGCTGGTCTACGCTGGCGCCTCGATGCCGTCCGACTCCGACCTCGAGCAGCGCGTCTCGTCGCTCCTCGACACCTTGAGCGCCGACGCCCGAACGGCGGTGCGCAACCCCCGCTCCACCGTGGAGCCGCCCCAGGAGATCAAGAGCGGTCGCCGCGCCCTCGAGGTGCTCGCGGGGCTGACCCACGACCCGCGGGCGCTGGTGGAAGAGGCGGTGCTGGGCCAGGGCGGCATGGGGGTGGTGAAGCTGGCGCGGCAGGTGGCGCTCGACCGGCAGGTGGCGGTCAAGACGCTGCGCGAGGCGCGCGCCGCCGGAGACGTCGAGGCGCTGTTGTCCGAGGCGTGGCTGGCCGGCTCGCTGGAGCACCCCGGCATTCTGCCCATCTACGCGCTGGCCCTCGACGCCGACGGGCTGCCGGTGGTGGTGATGAAGCGCATCGAGGGCGTGACGTGGTCGAAGCTGCTCTCGGGCGACGCCGAGCTCGCCGTCTATGCCCCGGGCCGGAGCCGCCTCGAGGCGCACCTGCGGGTCGCGATGCAGCTGTGCAACGCGGTGCACTTCGCGAACGCGCGCGGCGTCGTGCACCGAGACCTCAAGCCCGACAACGTCATGCTGGGCCGCTTCGGCGAGGTGTACCTGGTGGACTGGGGCATCGCGACCCAGGCCGGGCCGACGAGCCAGTTCGCCGGCACGCCCGCCTACATGGCGCCCGAGATGCTCGGCGGCGACGGCGCGGTGCTCTCGGCCGCCACCGACGTCTACCTGTTGGGCGCGGTGCTGCACGAGGTGGTGACGGGCCGGCCGCCGCACCTGCGCGCCACCACCGCCGAGCTCTTCGAGAGCGTGATGCGCTCGACGCCCGCGCTGCCCGACGACGTGCCGGCCGAGCTGGCGGCGCTCATTCGCCGCTGCCTGTCGCGCGTGCCCGCAGACCGCCCGTCGAGCGCGCTCGAGGTGCGGCAGGCGCTCGAAGCCTTCGTCGAGCACCAGGGCTCCCGCGAGCTCGAGCAGCAGTCAGAGGGCCGGGCGGCGGCGCTGCGCGTGGTGCTGAAGGGCGCGCCCGACCCGATGCGCGTCTCGCGGCTCTTCGCCGAGTGCCGGTTCGGCTTTCAGCAGGCGCTGCGCGTGTGGCCCGAGAACGCACGCGCGCGCGAGGCGCTCGCCCGCCTCACCGCCGAGGTGGTGCACTTCGAGCTCGCCCACGGCTCCGTGCGCTCGGCGCAGGCCGTGCTGGCCGAGCTGGCCGAGCCACCCGCGGCCCTGGTGGAGGCCGTCGCGAAGGCCGAGGCGGCCGAGGCCGAGCAGGCGAAGGAGCTCGAGCGCCTGAAGCGGCTGGCCCAGGCGGTAGACCCGCTGACCGGCAGCCGAATGCGCATGCTGCTGGCGCTGGCCCTGGGCACCTTGTGGGTGCTCTCGCCCGTCTTGCTCGGGCTGTACCACGCCGCCTTCCCCGACCAGGACGAGACGCTCCTGACGCTCCCCATCACCCTCCTCAGCCTGGGGGTGACGCTGGTGGTGATGAAGCGCACGCCCCCCGAGCGCCGCACGCCGCTCAACGTGCAGATCGCGCACCTGCTGGTGTTCGGCATGGCGGTGCAGACGGCCGCGCTGCTCTACCTGAAGGTCGTCGTGGGCGGCCTGGGCGAGCACACCCTCGCGGTGCTCCAGTTCCACTGGTTCATGATGGCGGGCATGATCGCCTCGACCATCGTGCCGCAGATGTGGCCGTCGGCCTTCGGCTTCCTGGGCGCGGCGCTGCTGACCGTTGAGTGGCCCCAGTGGCGGTACCCCATCGGCGCGCTGGGAAACAGCGTGCTGCTGGCGAACATGTTCGTCGTCTTCGTGCGCCAGTCGCGGGCCCTGGCGGCGCGCGAGGCGAAGGCGAACGTCAGCTCCGGCGACGGCGCCTGAGCAGCAGCGCGAGCCCGAGCAGCGCCGGGCCGCCCACCGTCGAGCACCCGTTGCCGCCGCCGATGCCGCCGCCGCCCCAGGCCTGATTCACCCGGCGCACGATGATGGCCACCGCCGCCGCCTTCGGGCCTGCGTTGCCTGCGGCGTCGGTGGCCTGCGCCGAGACCTGGTGCTCGCCGATCGGCGTCGAGGAGAGGGGGAGCGCCACCGTCCACAGCCCGTTCGCGTCGGCGCGGGTGGTGCCGACGCTCACCTCGTTGACGAAGACGGTGACGCTGGCGTTGGCCTCGGTGACGCCGCTGGCGGTGACGAGCGTCCCGTCGAAGGTGTCGGTCGGGTCCACCTTGAGGGTGGTGGGCGGCCCCACGGTGTCCACGGTGAAGCGGTTCGAGACGCTGTCGGCGCTGGTGGCGCCGCCGACGCGCTGGTTGGCGCGCACGTCGTGGGGCCCTTCGGCCAGCGCGGTGGTGAGCTCGAGCTGCCAGCGGCCGCTCGCGTCGGCGGTGGTGGCGCCGGCGCTCTGCCCGTCGAGCACCACGGTGACGGTGGCGCCCGGCGTGGCGGTGCCCTCGACGAGGGGGGTGTTGTCGTTGGTGAGGGCGCCGTTGGCGGGCGAGGTGACGGTGGGCGCGTCGGCCATGCCGGCGGCGATGGTGAAGGTGACGGTGTTGCTGTCGGCGCTGACGTTGCCGGTGGCGTTGGTGGCGGTGGCCACGGCCGAGTAGGTGCCTGTCTCTTATACACATCT
>JACSRE010000112.1 GCA_014879945.1 Myxococcus sp. | reverse complement strand
CGCGGGTCACGGTGGCGGGGACGCCGGTCGGCGTGGGCAGCGTCGTCGAGCTCCCCGCGGGGCCCGTGACGGTTCGCTACAGCTGCCCGGCCAGGCGTAAGCAGAAGGCGCGCACGCTCCAGTTCACGCCCGACATTCCACCCTCGGCCGGCGGCGTCACCACCATCGACGTGCCCTGCCTCTGAGCGCTACTTCGGCTCCGGCGCCGCCAGGCGCTCGGCGGGCATGGCCCCCAGCAGCGCCTTGAGCTTGTCGGCCGTCGCGCTCTTCGCCGCCAGCTCGAACACCTTCATGAAGAGGCCGGTAGTGAAGGCCGAGGCGTCGGTGGTGTGGGCCAGGTGCCGGGCGGTGGCGCGGCAGCGCGTGGCGGCCTCGGCGCGGCCGGTGGCGTCGAACAGCTCGGCGGTCAACCAGAGCCTCCGGGCGTAGGTGGTGCGAAGCGCAGGGGTGAAGAAGCGGGCGGCGGCGGCGGCGGCCTTCTCGAGCTGCTTCGCCTTGTCGTCCTTCGCCTCGGCGACGTCGCCCGACATCGCGGTCAGCTCGTGCTCGGGCGGCATCCACTGCTTGAGCTCGGGCTCGTCGTGGAGCGCCGCGGCGCCGGCGGCCAGCGTGGCGTCGTCGGGCCTGAGCGCCTCGATCGCCCAGTCAGGGTCGAGCGGCACCACGCCCAGGCGGGTGAGGCCGTCAGCCATCTCGGCGGGGATGTTGGTGCGGCTGCGATCGTTCAACGTCATCGCGCGGCCCAGCGCCTCGACGATGCGCTCCAGGGGGACGTAGATGAGCGAGATGTCGCGCTGGGCGCGGAGCTCCTTGATGCGGTTGCGGTACGTGGCGCGGTTGGTCTGCGCGCGGTCGAACTGCACGATGCCGAACTCGTCGCTGATGATCGCCTGGTAGATCTCGATGCCGCCGCCACGCAGGGGCCTGGCGAAGAAGAGCGCGCGGTCGCCCGTGCCGAGCACCGGAGACATGGTGCCCATCATCGCCTCGTCGTCGCGGCTGGGGAGCGGCGCCGCGGTCTCTGCGCCGGCTGGCTTCGGCTCGGCGACCGAGAGCCCGCTCGACTTGAGCTGGTAGAGCGCCTTCTTGGCGAGCTTGGCGTGGGGCTTCGACGCCGACTGCATCAGCGCCTCGGGCAGGGTGGTCTGCCTGGCCTTCACCCACGCCGCGAGCACCTCGGCCGCCTGCTCTTCGGGGAGCGCCTCGACCTGCGCCGCGGTCATCGAAAGGAAGTCACTCATGGCGGCGGAATGTGCCACCAGGTCAGCGCCGGCGCACGAGGAAGAAGTCACCGCGTTGCCCCGCGATGAAGAACTCGCTCTCGAGGCGGGCGCCGAAGACCTGCGAGGGGTGTACGCCGCGCACCACGAAGTGATCGTACGCGCTCGCGTACTGGGCCCAGGGCCGGGGGTCCCACTCGCTGGGGAAGGTGGGCGGCGGCTCGCCCCGGTACTTGAGCGGGGAGTGCGGGGTGAGCGCGAAGCTGAAGTTGGTGAGGCCGCCGCGCTCGCGGGCGATCACCGTCGAGGCGTGCAGGTACACCGGGTGCGTCATCGCGCGGGAGCCCGTCGCGAAGATGAGGCCCATCACCCGCGGGCTGGGCGCGGCGTCGGCGGCCAGCTCGGTCAGCGCGCGCGACTCGTCGTCGAAGGCCTTGAAGCCGCGGTAGAGGGGGAAGGCGGTCAACACCGCGACGGCGACGCCCAGCCACACCGCGCGCTCGGCCCAGGCCTTCGACAGCGGCGGCACGCACACCACGATCAACGCGGCCGCGAGGTGGGCGAAGCGCGTGTTGAGGTAGTACATGTACCCGCGGATATCGAAGGGCAGGGCGAAGTAGAGCAGCACGCCCAGCGCCGCGAGGCCGACGATGCGCCACCGGGTGACGCGGCCCTCCCTCGGGTCTCGGCCGGTGGTGAGCGCCAGCAGCACGCCGAGCGCCGCCAGCGCGAAGGCCACCTTCACCGCCAGCTGATCGCTCCCGTCGGGCAGCATGTTGGCGAGGGTGGGCACGAACTCGTCTCGGTTCTGATCGAACGACTTCCAGGCGAGGTTCTCTTTCGAGAGCATCGGGCCCCACGACTTCCACGGCTGGCCGGGCGCGACCTCGGCCGGCTCGCCCACGCGCAGCCCCACCCACGCCACGAAGAGCAGCACCGCCGGGAGCACCCCCACCACCGCCGGGACGCGCGCGCGCCACGCCTTCGGGCCTTCGGGCGCCGCCGACGTCAAGAGGAGGAAGGGCAGCGCGACCGCCAGCCACGCGAACACCTGCACGTGGAACAGCAGCACCGCGACCAACGCGACCGCCAGCCCGCCCGCCCAGCGCCGGCGTCGCGGCGCGTCTTCGATGGCCCGCACGAAGAGGCCGCAGGTGAGGAACGCCAGCGGCAGCGCGGTGCAGTAGTTCAAGAAGCCCCAGGCGAAGCTGTCGCCGTACGCGAACGGAAGCGCCAGCAGCGCAGGCCAGGTCGGCCGCTTGAGGCTCTTGAGCAGGAACGCCAGCGACAGCGGCAACCCCGCCACGTAGCCCGCGAGGAAGAGCCGGTTGGCCAGCTCCAGCGGCATCAGCCAGCTCAGCCACGAGACGAGGTAGTAGTAGCCGAGGTACGGCGTCAGCTGCACCCGCCGCTCGAAGACCGACGGAAACAGCGTCGAGGCGTCGTCGAGGCGGTGCAGCACCGAGATCAGGTGCAGGTGCTGGGGCAGATCGACCAGCGGCAGGGCCTGGGTCGCGAAGAGCGGCGCAACCCCGCAGAGTAAGGCCACAATCCAGGCCCAGTGGGTCGGCGTCAGGCGTAGCGGCGCAGGGCTCACCAAGGCGGCGGACCTTCTTTGCTTTGGCTGCACTTGGCAAGCGCTACGGGGGTGATGTAGGTCCAACGCCGGTCGGAGAAAGGGCGCTCATGCACACCTCATCGTTCATCAAAGTGGCTGCGGTCTCGATGGGCTTTGCCTCGTTCGCCTTTGGCTCGCCCATCGATCGCCCGCTCTTCAACGAGAAGGTGTCGGCCACGTGCAACTGCAAGAGCGCGGCTGACTGCACCTGCCCCCGCGGCCAGTGCAAGTGCAAGAGCTGCGGCGCGCACCACAAGCCGACGATGCTCGAGTCGCTCCAGGGCAGCACCGAGAAGACGCGCCTGCCTGAGACCGCTCGCCACGACGCGCGCGGCGGCGTCTTCATCTGATTCGCGCCTGACGCCGAACGCGGCCCCACTTGTCGAGCTCCGCTTTGCACTGCTGACAGGTCCACCCACCCCACAGGGCCTGCTTGAGCGCGGTGGGCACCCGCACCGCCGGCAGCGCCGCGCCGCACTTCGGGCAGGCGTTCGCCACCGAGAGGTTCACCCCGAAGTCGGTCTTCTTCTGGGTGCCCCGGATCAAGAGCACCACCAGGGCGACGCCGAGCAACGGCAACAGCGCCGCGAGGCTGCACAGCACCAGCTCGCCGATGCCGATGCGCATCATGGCAGCTCCGCGCTCCACACCAGCACCGGCCCGGTGCGAATGCGCTCGAAGCGAATGAACCCCGACGCCTCGGCCGCGCGCCGGAGCTCGTCTTCCCCTCTCGGGTGGAGCCCCGCCTTCTGGTGGAGCGCGCGCGTGGTGCCGCGGGCCTCGTAGGTGCTGGCGACGAACCTGCCGCGGGGCTTGAGCACCCGGCGTGCCTCGGCCAGCAGGGTCTCGAGGTCGGCCACGAAGTGCACCATGCCGCTGGCCAGCACGCCGCCGAGGCAGGCGTCGAGGAAGGGCAGGGGCGGCGCCTCGGCGCGCACGAAGTCCGCGGCCAGCTGGAGCTCACGGAACTGCGCCATCGCCTCCTCGATCATCGGCCGCGAGATGTCGACGCCGATCACGTTCACGCTGGGCAGATCGCGCACCAGCTTCTTCAGGAACAGCCCGGGGCCGCAGCCGAGATCGATCACCGGCGCCGTCGGCGCCCCCAACATCGAGCGCATGGCCACGTACTCGCTGTCTCGATCGAGCTGGCCTCGCGTCAGCACCGCGTCGACCGCGGGGCGAACGTAGGTCTCCCAGGAGCGCGCGACCCACGGCAGCTCCATGGCCTGCTGCAGGCCCTTGCCCCGGGCGCGCTCGGGCGCGAGATCGATGAGGCCCTCGTGCACGGCCCACGTGGCGCGGCACCCCAGGCACCGCACCGGGCCGAAGACCAACCTGGGCTCGCCGGCGTCATCATCGGGAACGAGGCTCCCGGCCGCGCACGAGGGGCAGCGGAGCAGGTGCAGCGTGCTGCGACGCATCAGGGCTTTCCGGGCTCGACCTTCGCCACCAGCACGGGCCAGCCGCGGGCCATGGCCTCGCGGAAGAGGGCCGACACCGCGCGACGGTACTCGTTCACCTCGGACGTCACCGGGTCGGCGACGTGCGACTCGCCCTCGACGCGCGTGGGGTCGAGATCGACCGTTCGTCCGCAGCGCTCACAGCGAATCGACACCGGGCGCATCAGCGACACCGGCACGGCGTAGGGGGTGCCACACTGGCAGCGCCACACGCTGGCGCGCTCTCCGGCCTCTTGCCGCGCGAAGGTCAGGAGCTGATCGGCGGTGCGCAACAGCGCGGGCAGATCGTTCGGCGGCCTCGCCAGGGTGAGCGAGCCATCGGCGAGGGCGTTCTCGACGCGCGCCAGCAGCGTCAGCGTGCGGTACTCGACGCGCGCCAGCGCCCGCGCGACGATGCCTGGCGACGAGGCCAGCGGCGTCTCGAGCGGCTCATAGGGCGTCGCGGGCGCGTCGCCGGGCTTGGGGGCCAGCAGCGTCCACGCGGGCTTCGACGAGAAACGGATCATGTCAGCTCCACTCCAGCATGCGCTTGAGCGGCGCGTAGGCGGCCTCTCGCAGCGGCGGCGAGAGCTCGAGCCTGGGGGTCTTGTTCTTCATGCAGCGGTACAGCTTCTCCATGGTGTTCAGGCGCATGTGCGGGCACTCGTTGCACGCGCACCCGTTGTCGGGCGGCGCCGGCACGAAGGTCTTGCCGGGGCTCTTCTGCTGCATCTGGTGAATGATGCCGGCCTCGGTCACGACGATGAACTTCTGCTTCGGGCTGGTCTGCGTGTACTCCAGCAGCTGCTTGGTCGAGCCGATGAAGTCGGCGTGCGCCAGCACCGGGGCCTCGCACTCGGGGTGGGCGATGACGTCGGCGTCGGGGTGCTCGACCTTCAGCTGCACCAGGCGCTTCTCGCTGAAGATCTCGTGCACCATGCAGGCGCCCGGCCAGAGCACCATGTCGCGGCCGGTCTGCTTCATGACGTACCGGCCCAGGTGCTGATCGGGCGCGAAGAGGATCTTCTTGTCGGCGGGAATGCGCGCGACGATCTTCACCGCGTTGGAGCTGGTGACGATCACGTCGGAGAGCGCCTTCACCGCCGCCGACGAGTTGACGTAGGTGACGACGAAGTGATCGGGGTGCTTGTCCTTGAAGGCCTTGAAGGGGCCCGGCGGGCAGCGGTCCGACAGGGAGCAGCCGGCGTCGAGATCGGGCAGCAAGACGAGCTTGCCGGGGTTCAGGATCTTCGCCGTCTCGGCCATGAAGTGCACGCCGCAGAAGACGATCACGTCGGCCTTCGTCTTCTCGGCCTGCTGGGCGAGCGCGAGCGAGTCGCCCACGAAGTCGGCGACGTCCTGGATCTCGGACTCCTGGTAGTAGTGGGCGAGGATGACCGCGTTGAGCTCGGTCTTCAGCTTCTCGATCTCGGCCTCGAAGTCCATGCCGGCCTTGTAGCGCAGAGCGGCGCCCGCCGCAGGCAGATGCTGCGGGGGCGGGCAGGCCTCAGGAGCCCTCGTCGACGGTGAGCTGGTAGCTGTCCTGGAAGTTCGACTCGCGGTTCCTGGTGTCGCGCACCTCGAACACGTACACGCCGGGCTCGACCGAGAACCGAATCGACTCGGGCTTGTCGCCTTTGGCGCTGTCGCTGGTCTGCACCAGGGTGAGCTTCCCGTCGGCTTCGCGCCGGTGCAGGTACAGCCCGACGTCGACCTTCAGCACGCCGATCAGCTGGGCGCTCAGCGGCGTCTTCACCTGGCGGTCCTGCAGATCGAGCAGGAAGTAGTCGACGTCTCGCTTCGGGTAGACGGTGCCGCGCACGGGGCGGCCGAGGGCCAGCGGGGTGGCGGTGTCGGCGGTGTTGTTGGGCTCGCGCTCCTCGGAGCCATCGTCTGGCGTCACCGCCGTCGTCAGGCGGTACGACTGATCGGGGTTCTCGTCTTCCTTCACCCACTTGCCGTCTACCTTCCGCGCCACCGCCTCGACGCGGAACCAGCACACCCCGTCGCAGCGCACGTTGTTGAGCAGCTCGGGCTCCTTGGTGCCGCCCTCGTTCACCTTCAGCAGCACCTCGTCGGGCTTGCCCTCGACCGGCCGCACCACCGACAGCTGCAGATCGACGCGCTCGACGCCCGAGAGCTGCGCCTTCACGATCGAGGGCCCGTCGGTGGTCAGCTTGAAGTGATCGACGTCGCCGCGCGGGTTGATGAAGCCCTCGCGGTAGCTGTTGGGGGGCAGCTCGGTGGCCCTGGCGATCTCGTCGTTCGGCTCGTACTCGGCCGAGGCGCCGGCCTCTTCGGGCACCACCGTGAGGGTGTACGAGTGCTCGGTGTCGAAGCCCCGCCGCGCGTCCTTGCCGGCGCCGATCGCTCCGCTGCGAATCGCCACGTACAGCACCCGATCGCTCTGGCGCACGCCCACGTTCCGCAACGACAGGCCCGACGACTCCCTCGAGCGCGACTGGAAGAGCACGGCCTCGGCCTCGGTGAGGAGCTGGAGGTCGATGGAGGCGCCCTCGATCGCGCTGACGTCGACCCGCAGCGCCGTCCTCGGCTCCGAGGCGGCGCCCGCGTCGGCCACGGCGGCGTCGGCGGGGCCCGCGTCTTCGCCCTCACCGGCGTCCACCTCGGGCGACGGCTCGGCCGGCGCCTCGTCGTCGGTGGGGAGCTCGAAGCGGTAGAGATCGACGTCGCCCGGGTGCCCGAGGAACCCCGAGACGGCCTGGCCGAGCTGCACCTGGGTGGCGTCGACCTTGCGATCGTTCGGCTCGAGCTCGAAGCCGGGCTGCCGCTCGCGGAACCTCGCGCTGAGCGTGTAGGCGCCGCCGACGCCCTTCTTCACGGTGACGACGCGCACCAGCACGGTGCCCGAGACGTCGAGGTTGGGCAGGCGCTCGGTGCCGCCGGGGCCCGCGGCGTTGATCGACGCCAGCACCGTGCGGGTCGCGTCCACGATCTCGAGCGCGAGGTCGCCGCCCATCGGCGTGGTGACGGAGACCTCGACGGTGCGGGGCACGCTGGCCTTGAAGGCGTACCAGTCTTCGTCTGGCTTCTGGGGGTCTGCGCCCAGCGTGGCCTCGACCAGCACCGACCGCTCGATCACCAGCGCCTTCTCGGCCGAGTCGTTGGGCTCCGCCTCGGTCAACACCTGCGGCCCGGCGTCGACGGGGCCGGCGTCGACGCCGGCGCTGGCGTCGTCGCACCTCGAGCACGAGAGCGCGCACGCCGTCACCACCAGCCAGCCCAGTCGAAGGTGTTTCATGCGGCGGGTCATGCCACAAACCGGCAACGCGCCAAACGTCAGCGTCCTTCCGCGCTGTGGTGGATTCGCAGGTGCGAAAACGAGAGAGTGCGCCCATGCGACGCGCGCTCCTCGTGCTCTCTCTCGTGTCTGTTCCCGCCCTCGCCGGAGGGGTCGGCTATGCGCAGGCAACCGGCTACTTCAAGAAAGACACGCGGCCCACGCTCTACCAGCCGCTCAACCTGCTCGACGCGCGTGACGCGACCGCGTGGTGCAGCACCAGCTCCGACCCGCTCAACGAGCTGCTCACCTTCGGCTTCACCACCCCGACGACCATCGACGAGGTGCGCATCACCACCGGGAACAACTTCAACGAGGGCACCTGGGGCGAGTTCGCGCGCGCCCACAAGCTCCTGCTCGTCGTGGGCAAGCAGCGGCAGACGATCTCGCTCGAAGACAAGCGCGGGCCCCAGTCGATCACCCTCGACAAGCCCATCACCGCCACCCGCCTCACCATCGAGATCCGCGACCAGTTCCCCGCGGAGGACCCCGATCAGCCGGTCTGCATCACCGACATCGTCTTCGTCTCAGAGGGCAAGCCTCTCAACGGCGCCTGGCTCACCACGAAGCTCAAGTACGACAAGAACGTGCAGGGGCTGATGGGCACCTGGTTCGGCGGCTACGAGGGCGGGCCCGATCGCTTCCTCGCGCTGCACTACGACGGCACCTTCCGCTACTCGTTCGAGCCCTACGACACCACCCGCGCCGAGCCGAAGACGCTCGACGGCCGCTGGGACGTGCAGGGCACCAAGCTGCTCTTCGAGGTCGGCGGCAAGAAGTACTCGCCGAAGTTCACGAAGGACCCGGCGAAGAAGGGCCAGGGCGAGGTGCTGGGCATCGACGGCGACGTGCCCCCGGAGCTGAAGGGCCCGTTCCGCTCGACGCCGTAGGCCGTTGGGAGGGGGGACTGCGTCGGCTCAGGCGCCGGCGCTGGCGGCGTTCTTCTTCTTCGCCGTGCCCGAGAAGCCGCGGAAGAACTCGATGATCTCGCGCTCGGCTTCCTTGGCGTCGGTGGCGTCCTTGAACTCCGACTCGAGGAAGACGCCGCCGCACGACTCGCAGGTGTCGTACGACATGGGGTGCGCCCGATCGCCGCCAGCGACGCGCAGCAGATCGACGAGGCAGTCGGGGCACTGACCGCACATGGCTTCGGGGTCGACTTTTCCACCCAGCGCTTCGAGCCCGGGCATGTTGTTGTGAAGCAGCATGCGGTTGAGGTCAGAGACGTCGACCCACAAGCCGCCACACTCGCCGCACTTGCGAAGCGTCAGATCGTCCTCTTTCTTGAGATCGACCATTTCGACGCCGCAGCCGGGGCAATCCATTGTGACGTTCAGCTCCTGTGAGGGGTGAGGGAGACGATGCTACTGACGGCCTCGCATCAGAAGCAACCGCCAATCTCGCGCACATGTCGGTTCAGGACTCCCCCGTGTCCTTGATGCGGCGAATGTCAGCGCCCAGGCCCTTGAGCTTCTGCTCGAGGTGCTCGTAGCCGCGATCGAGGTGGTAGACGCGGCCGACTTTCGTCTTCCCCTCGGCGTGCAGGCCCGCGAGCACCAGCGAGGCCGACGCGCGCAGATCGGTGGCCATCACCGGCGCGCCCGAGAGCCTGGGCCTTCCGCGCACCACGGCGGTGTGCCCGTCGACGGTGATGTCCGCGCCCATGCGGCGCAGCTCGGCGACGTGCATGTACCGGTTCTCGAAGATGTTCTCGGTGATGACCGAGGTGCCGTCGGCGGTGCACAGCAGCGCCATCAGCTGGGCCTGCATGTCGGTGGGGAAGCCGGGGTGCTCCTGGGTTCGCAGGTCGACGGCGCGCACGCGGTCAGGCCCCTTGCAGCGAATGCCGCCCGCCTCGACGGTGACGACGCAGCCGGTCGCCCGCAGCTTCTGGAGCACCGGCTCGAGGTGCTCGGGCACCGCGTGGTGCACCAGCACGTCGCCTCCGGTGATGGCCGCGGCCACCAGCAAGGTGCCCGCCTCGATGCGGTCGGGGATGATCGCGTGATCGACGGGGTGGAGCGTGTCGACGCCGTCGACGGTGATCAGCTCGCTGCCGGCGCCCGAGATCTGCGCGCCCATCTTGTTGAGCACCCGCGCCAGCTCTTCGACCTCGGGCTCCTTGGCGGCGTTCTCGATGATGGTGCGGCCCTTCGCGAGCACCGCCGCCATCAGCACGTTCTCGGTGCCGGTGACGGTGATGAGGTCGAACGTCACCACGCCGCCCTTGAGCCGCTTCGCGCGCGCCTCGACGTAGCCCTCGTTGAGCTCGATCTCGGCGCCGAGCGCCTCGAGGCCCTTGAGGTGCTGGTCGATGGGCCTGGCGCCGATGGCGCAGCCCCCGGGCATCGAGACGCGCGCGCGGCCGTAGCGGGCCACCAGCGGGCCCAGCACCAGCACCGAGGCCCGCATGGTGCGCACCAGATCGTACGGCGCCTCGGGGTTCACGTCGGTCGGCACCTTGATGGTGACGATGCTCTTCTGCGCGCCCTCGAGCCGCTGCGACTGGCAGCCCATGGTGTCGAGCACCTTGAACATGGTGTTGACGTCGACGAGCTCGGGCACGTTGCGGAAGGTGTGCTCCCCGGGCGCGAGGAGCGCCGAGGCGATGATCGGCAGGGCGGCGTTCTTGGCCCCCGAGGCGAAGGTCTCGCCCTTGAGCGGGCCGTTTCCAGTGATGACGATGGCGTCCATGGTGTCGTTTCTTTCAGCTCGCCGGGGCACGCCCGAAGACCATGCGCTCGTGCCTGGCGAAGTCCTTGTCGATGCGAACGTCGACCGCGCCCGCGGCCTCGAGCAGCGCCTTCACGGCGGCGCCCTGATCTTCGTCGATCTCGAGTGCAAGCCAGCCGCCAGGCTTGAGCCGTGGCACCGCGGCCGCGACCAGCGGGCGAAGGACCGCGAGCCCATCGGGGCCTCCATCGAGCGCGAGCTGCGGCTCCTTCTGCACTTCTCTCTGGAGCCCCGCGAGCTGCGGCGACGAGATGTATGGCGGGTTCGACACGATGGCGTCGAAGCGCGCGTCGGAGGGGACGGTGGCGAAGAGGTCGCCCTCGAAGAACGTCACCCGGCTCGAGACGCCCAGCGCATCGGCGTTGGCCCTGGCGACCTCGAGCGCGCCCGCGGAGAGATCGGTCGCCCACACCGAGGCCTGTGGGCGCTCGGCCGCGATGGAGATCGCGATGCAGCCCGAGCCCGTGCACAGATCGAGCACCCGGCACGGCGCGTCTTTGGGCAGCCCGGCCAGCACGCCCTGCACCAACAGCTCGGTCTCGGGGCGGGGAATGAGCACCCGCGCGTCGACCTTGAAGGGCCGCCCGTAGAACTCCTTGCTGCCGACGAGGTACTGGGTGGGCTCGAAGGCGAGGCGGCGCTGAATGAGCGCCTTGTAGGTCGCCAGCTCTTCTTTGGTGAGCGGGCGGTCCAGATCCATGAAGAGCTTCACGCGCGTCGTCGACAGCACGTGGGCGAGCAGGAGCTCGGCGGTGAGCCTGGGGGCGTCGATCTCCTGCTTGTCGAAGTGCCCGCGCGTCCAGTCGAGCACGCGCCGAATCGTCCACGCGTCGGCAGGGGCCTCGTGGCTCACCGTTGGGTCCCCTGGTTCTTGAGGGCCTCGGCCTGGAAGTGGGTGCGCAGGGCGGCGAAGACGTCGTCGAGGTCGCCGGCCATGGCGCCCGGCAGGTTATGGCGCGTGTAGCCGATGCGGTGATCGGTCATGCGATCTTGCGGGAAGTTGTAGGTGCGCACCTTCTCGCTGCGATCGCCGCTGCCGACCTGGCCTTTGCGCAGGCCGTCGCGCTCGTTCTTGAGGCGCTCGAGCTCCAGCTCGTAGAGGCGGGCGCGCAGCATCTTCATCGCCATCGCGCGGTTCTTCAGCTGCGACTTCTCTTGCTGGCACTTCACCACGATGCCGGTGGGCTTGTGCGTGAGGCGCACCGCGGAGTCGGTGGTGTTGACGCTCTGGCCGCCGGCGCCGGTCGAGCGCATCACCTGCAGCTCGACGTCGGAGTCCTTCACCTGCACGTCGGCCTCTTCGGCCTCGGGCATCACCGCCACGGTGATGGTGCTGGTGTGGATGCGGCCCTGGGTCTCGGTCGCCGGCACGCGCTGCACCCGGTGCACGCCAGACTCGTACTTCATCACCGAGTAGACGTGCTCTCCGGCGAGGGTGAGGGTGGCGTCTTTGAGGCCGCCCTGGTTGCCGCTGCTCGAGTCGACCAGCTCGGCCTTCCACCCGCGGCGGGCCGCGAAGCGCAGGTACATCTGCAGCACCTCTTCGGCGAACAGCGCGGCCTCGTCACCGCCCGCGGCGGCGCGGATCTCGATGATGACGTCTTTGTCGTCGTTGGGGTCCTTCGGCAGGAGCAGCAGCCGCAGCGCGGCCTCGAGCTCGGCCTTCTTCGCCTCGAGCGCCGGCAGCTCTTCCTTCGCCATCGCCTTGAAGTCGGCGTCGCCCGAGGTGGCGAGCTCCTTCGTGCTGGCCACCTCGGCGGCCACGCGCGTGTAGGTGCGGTAGGTGTCGACGAGCTTCTCCAGCCCGGCCCGCTCACGCGTGAGCTTGAGGAGCTTGGCGGAGTCGGCCAGGACGGCGGGGCTTGAGAGTTCAGCGGTGAGGCGCTCGAAGTGGCGCTCCACCTCGTCGAGCTTGTCGATCACAGCGAGGCGGGCTCATACACGGTTTCCCACTCCAGTGCGGTCGTTCTTGGGAATTTGGGCAGTTTCTGATTGAAGGGCCCCCGTCTCATTTCCCAGGAGGGCCTCCATGGCTGCCGTGAAGTCGAACCGCTCCAAGAAGAAGCTGAAGAATCGCGCGAAGGTCAAGAAGGCGGCCCTCAAGCGCCGTCGTGTTCGTGCGCGCAAGGCCAAGGGCAAGTACTGAGCCGTTGACCGTGCCGTGAAGCGACGAGCCCCGAGAGGCCTCCATGGTGGGGGTCGGTCGGGGCTTCGTCGTGTCTGCGGGCTGGCGCCGACGTCAGCGCTGGCGCTTGAAGCAGAGGTACGTGGCGCCGCCGCCGACCGAGTTGCCGTTCTGAACGACGGGTGGGCGGAACGAGACCGAGACCAGCTCGAAGCCCTCGGCCCCGGCCTTCTCGAGATCGGCGTTCTTGGGTACGCCGTCCACGTCCACGCACCAGTGCTCCCAGCGCGTCAGCGAGGTGGCCTGGGCTCGCGCGCCCGGCACGTTGAAGACCGCGGTGGTGACGCAGCCTGCGATGAAGGCCAGCAGGAGCAGGGGAGACGTCTTGGTCATGGCCGTTCTCATTGCGTGCGCGGGATGAGGGAGAAGAAGAAGGCGCTGGTGGGCGTCGAGGCCGGGCCCTCGTCGCCGACCGCGTGAATGGCTTCAGGCCCGCCCGAGAGGTTCCAGACGCGGTTGGTTGGGTCGATCGGCAGCGGGAAGAACTCGAAGCCGCCGTCGGTGAAGCGGGTCTTGTGCACGATGCCGCCGAAGGCGCCGATGAAGATGCCGTCGGTGGTGACCTTCAGGCTGTAGGAGCGCCCAGCGAGCGCGTTGACGTCGGCGACGAAGTCGAAGCCTCCGTCGGTCCCCCGCGTGGCGACGATGGACTGATCGCTGACGGCCCACACGTTGTCGCCATCGAAGCCGTCGATGCCGATGATGCCTGAAGGGTCGAGCTGCCCGGTGATGCGGCCGACGCCCAGCTTGCCGATGTAGCCGTCCGACGTGCCCCAGAAGATCTCGTCGCCGGGGGTGACGTAGAGATCGTTGACGTACTCACTCCCCGAGTTGCCGTTCTCGCCCTGGAGCAGCACCGTCGCGCCGGTCACGAGGTTGAGCTCGCAGATGGACTCGTGCCGCCCCCCGATGATGACGCGGTTGCCCACGCGCTCGTAGCAGTTCGCGAAGAACGACGAGCCCATGCAAGTGCCGCTGTAACGGACCTGCGGGATGCCGCCGTCGATCACCCGCTGAATGCGCGCGTTGGTGTTGCTGCTCTCGGTGATGGCGAGGAAGTCGAAGGGGGTGCCTCCGAAGATCTTCACGCCCGGCGCGCCGACGCCGAAGGGGCGGGCGGACCCGGCCGAGGGCGTGGGGTCGTTCCCGTGGGTGATCCACTGCGAGGCGGGAGTCCCCGAGTACTTCGAGAAGACGGCGCCCGCGCTGTCGAGCGCCGTGCCGACGACGGCGTCGCCGTAGTAGTAGTTCGGCGCCGTGTTGAGGCGCTGGGTGTGCCGGTGCACGCAGAACGCGGCGCCAACGCACTGCACGCCAGCGTCGGGCGCGCCCGCGTCGACCGTTCCCCCGGCTGTCCCGCCGGCTGCGCTGCCGCCCGCCGAGCCGCCTGCCGCCGAGCCGCCTGCCGCCGAGCCGCCTGCCGCCGAGCCGCCTGCCGCCGAGC
>JACSRE010000190.1 GCA_014879945.1 Myxococcus sp. | reverse complement strand
GCCGAGGTGGGTCGGCTGCCGCTGAAGAAGGCGTCGAAGTCGTCGCCGCGGGTGGGCCGGCCCTCAGGCTCGCGCCCGCGCCAGTAACCGGGCGCCCCTCACTCGGTGCGCATCACCCCGATGAACGGCAGGTTGCGAAACTTCTCGCCGTAGTCGAGCCCGTAGCCGACGACGAACCGGTCTTCGATCACGAAGCCCTTGTAGTCGATCTGCACCTTCGTCTTGGCGCGGGCGGGCTTCTCGAGGAGCGTCGCCACCTTCACCGAGGCCGGGTGCCGCGCGGCCAGGTTCTCGAGCAGGAACCGCATGGTCAGGCCGGTGTCGATGATGTCTTCGACGATCAGCAGGTGCTTGCCGTGCATCGGCTTGAGCAGATCGAAGCTGATGCGCACCTCACCGGTCGTCTCGGTGCCGCCGTGGTACGAGCTGACGCCCATCAGCTCGAGCGTCACCGGCAGATCGATCGCCTTGGCGAGGTCGGTCATGAAGAAGATCGACCCCTTCATGATGCCGACGAGGGTGAGCTCCTGGCCCTGGTAGTCGCGGGTGATCTGCGCGCCCAGCTCGGCGATGCGCGCCTGCAGCTTCGCCCCATCGATCATCACCTCGACATCGCCGTCGTAGAACGCCATCACACCCTCACACGTACGCGTTGTTCATCACTTCGCCCATGCCGCCTGCGCCGGGCACGATGTACTGGTGATCGTCGAGGCCGCGCTCCTTCTCCCACAGCTCGCCCGGGGCGGTGTTGAGCACCTCGTTGGGCGACAGGCCGCGATCGAGGCGCACGGCGTAGAGGATCACGTCGGGGTGATCGGTCACCATGCGCTTGATGTACTCGGGCGTGACGATCAGGTTGAGGCAGATGAACTTGCGCGCCTTGCCCGGCACCTTCGTCTTGTAGAGTTTGATGGCCGTGGACAGCGACGAGCCGGTCGCGCCCATGGGGTCCGGGAAGAAGACGATCGCGTCGTCCACGTCGCCGCCGATCTTCGAGCCGCCGATGGCCGAGCCGACGACCTGGGCGGCCTGGTCGAGCTCCCGGCTCATGATCAGGTGGTCCTGGCGGACCAGCCGCGGCTCGAGGATGGTGTTGAGCAGATCGTACGTCACCTGCGAGGGCAGCGTGCCGGCGCGGGCGATGTTCACCGACACCGCGCGCACCTGCGGGTCGATCACCTCGCCCTGATAGAGGCCCTTGGGCGTGTGCTCGATCATGCGGGTCGGCACGGTGACGTGCTTGCGCTGGAACTCGCGGTTCACCGAGAGGGTCACCAGCTCGGAGTAGATGGTGCGCACCAGGGTGTTCACGTCGGGCTGGTGGGTGTCCTTCGACGACAGCTTCGCCAGCAGCGACAAGAGGTACGGCGAGCCGACCAGGTGCACGCCGGGGCCGTAGAAGTGCTTCTGCTCGTTCAGCGTGTAGTTGAGGTTCTCGTAGAGCGAATCGCGCATCGTCATCACCTGAACAGATCGAGGTTCTGCGGTGGAGTGGCCTCCACCGGAGTCGTCACATGACACTTCCGGCACCGGGCTTCGTACGAGCTCGCCGCGCCCACCAGCACGCGCTCCTGGGAGTCGGCGAGGCGCTGGGAGCGGTTGGCCGGGTTGCCGCACACCACGCAGATCGCCAGCTCCTTGGTGATGTACTCGGCCACCGCCAGCAGCTGCGGCATCGGCTCGAAGGGCTTGCCCTGGTAGTCCTGATCGAGGCCCGCGCAGATCACCCGCAGGCCGCGCGCCGCGATCGCCTCGCACACCGGCACCACCTCGGGCCCGAGGAACTGCACCTCGTCGATGCCCACCACCTCGGTGTCGGGCCGCAGCAGCTGCAGGATCTCGTCGGCCCGCTGCACCGGCGTGGCGACGACCTTGAGCTGCGAGTGGCTCACCACCGCGAGCTCGTCGTAGCGGTCGTCGATCTTCGGCTTGAAGACCTGCACCCGCTGCTTGCCGTAGAGCGCGCGCTTGACGCGGCGGATCAGCTCCTCGGTCTTGCCAGAGAACATCGAGCCGCAGATGACCTCAATCCACCCGATGTCTTTGGGGAACTGGTGCATCGTCAGTGATCCAGGTCGAGGAGCTTGGCGAGGGTGCGCGCGTCGGCGTCGGGGAAGGTGTACTGCCCCATCTCGCTCAGGCGCACCCACCGGTGATCGTTCACCTTCGCGTGGCTGACCTCTTGATCGGGCCCCGAGAGCTTGCAGGCGAAGACGTGGAAGTCGACGTCGTAGCCCGGGTACTCGTGGCGGGTGTGCATGGCCTCTTCGCCGACGATCACGTCGAGCCCCAGGCGCTCGTGCAGCTCGCGCAGCAGCGCGGTGCGGTTGTCTTCGCCGTCGTTGACTCGCCCACCCGGAAACTCCCACAGCAGCGGGAGCGTCGCCTTCTGAGAGCGCTGGGTGATGAGGTACTGCCCCGGCTCTCTCTCGAGCATCGCGCCCACGACGCGGATCAAACGTCGGCTCATGAGCGGGAGTGGGTAGCACGGGCGTGGCCCTGCTGAAACTGGCATTCCCGGGTTTCCGTTCGCCGCGATGTGGAGTCGCGCCCGCGGCTTGCCGCGCGCGCCCGGCAGCCTCAAGAAGCGCCGCATGTGGCGCGCCCGTTGGTCCCTCCTCCTGGTGGCGTGGAGCGCCTGCTCCGCGCCGCCGTCGACGCGCGACGCGTCGGTGGCCGACCCCACCTGGCGCAGCGCGCTCTACCCCGCGTGGTGGACGCCCTCGTTCACCGATGACGCGGGCCGGTTCCTCCACGACTTCTCGTACGCCGGCTACGAGGGCGGCGCGGCGCCGCCCTCCCCTCCCGCGGGGGCGCCGCTGCCCGCGCCGTCGGCAGACGCGACCGGGCTCCTCCAGCGCGCGCTCGACGACGGCGGCGTGGTGTTGCTCGGCCCGGGCACCTGGCGCATCGACGGCGTGCTGCAGCTCACCGCGCCCCACACCGTGCTGCGAGGCAGCGGCGTCGATCGCACCACCCTGATCTTCACCAAGCGCTCGGGCCTCGACGGCACGGCGAACGTCCGCATCGGGAGCGCCCCTCGCGTGACGGGTGAGGCGCCCCTCGTTCAAGGCGCCGCCGCGCGTGACGGCACCGTCGTCATCGGCCCCTTCGACGGCGGCGTGCTGTCGGCCGGCGACGACGTGGTGGTGGGCTGGGAGATCACGCCCGGGTTCGTCGAGGCGCACGGCATGACGGGCACCTGGCGCGCCTTCAACGACACCTGGCAGCCCATGTTCTGGCGCACCGTCACCCGCGTCGAGGGCGCCGCGGTGACGCTCGACGTGCCGCTGCGCAGCGACGTGCTGCTGCGCGATCGCCCCACCCTCCGCCGAGTGGCCCACGGCACCCACCACGTCGGCGTCGAGCACCTCTCGTTCACCAACGCCATCGAGCCCGCGCAGGCGCTGTCGATGAGCCAGGTGGCGGTCTTCGAGCTCAGCGGCGTCAAGGACGGCTTCGTGCGCGAGGTGAGGTCGATCGCGCTCGACGGCGGGGCGCACGTGCAGTCGGGCGGCGTGCGCGTTCACCAGTCGCGCCGGGTGACGGTGAGCGGCGCCTCTCTGGGCCGCGCGCAGCACCGCGGGAGCGGCGGCAACGGCTACCTCTTCGAGGTGCGCCAGTCGAACGAGGTGCTCTTCCAGGACTGCCAGGGCCGCGAGGGCCGGCACAACTTCATTCAGAACTGGGGCTTCGGCACCAGCGGCTGCGTCTGGCAGCGGGTGCACAGCGAAGGCGGGGTCAGCGAGGGCCCCTTCGGCAGCAACGCCCGCAGCTTCTCGGAGTTCCACCACTCGCTCGCCACCGCCAACCTGATCGAGGACTCGACCTTCGAAGACGGGTTCGCGATCGTCAACCGGGGCGGCGAGTCGACCGGCGCCGGCCACACCGGCACCCAGAACGTCTTCTGGAACGTGCGCGGCGCGGGCGCGCTGCGGTCGATGCAGTTCGGGTGGGGCTACGTCATCGGCACCGACGCCCTCACCGTCGAGGTGAAGGATCTGTTCTTCGGCGACCTCGGCACCCAGCCCGTCGACTGGGTCGAGGGCCTCGACGCGGGCTCGTCGCTGCTGCCCCGCTCGCTCCTCGACGACCAGCGCGCGCGCCGCTGAAACCGGGGGCCTTTCCCGGCGGGCGTTTGGTGGTTGCACCCGGAGCCCCGCTCGGGTGTCTTCCAGTGACCCGTCGCAGCTCCAACCACCCTTGGCCCCAAGCCCCCATGCCTGCACCCACGCTCAAGATCTCAGCCGCCGCCCGCCCCATCGTCGATCAACTGCTCGCGCGGGCGACCACCGCGGCCGACCAGAAGAAGGTCAACGACGTGCTGCGGAGCGCCGCGGGGGGCGACGGCAACAAGGTGCTCTCGGCGGCAGAGGCCCAGGCCATCCTCGACACCTTCAAGGCCGCGGCGGGCAGCGCGACCACCACCGACGCGATCACCCTCGGGGTGGAGCAGTCGACGGCGACCATCGCCTCGATGAAGGAGCTCGCCAACCTCGACGGCGTGTCGTCGCTCTTCACCTTCCAGGGCGGCTCGGTGAAGGAGAAGATGATCGCCGAGCTCAACGCCTCGGTAGCGCGCGCGAACGGGCGGCCGATGGAGCTCAACATGCTCATCTTCGAGTTCCAGAGCGACTCGCTCGAGAAGGCGCTCCTCGACATCGCGAAGAAGAACCCGAACGTCACCATTCGCATCATCGGCGACTCGGGCCAGGCGACGGACTCGGGCGGCAACGCGCTCCCGTCGATCCTCAAGGCGAAGCTGCCCAACGTCGAGGTGAAGTACAAGAAGGACTTCCCCTACGTCTTCAGCAGCACGCTGGGCCGGCCCACCTACAACCACGGCGCCACCCAGGGGCTCAACCACCACAAGGGCTTCGTCTCGATCATCGACGGCAAGCCCGACCTGCTCTCGACCGGCTCGTTCAACTGGAGCGACACGGCGGACACCAAGAACTACGAGAACCTGGTGGTGATGAAGAACACCGACTCGTCGAGCCGGCGCGGCATCGAGCAGTTCAACGACGAGTTCGCGGGCTTCTGGAACGACCCGCAGGCCACCCTCTCGCCGAACAACTTCGCCAACTTCAAGAGCGCGAAGTGGAACGAGATGCTGGTGGCCAACAACCGGCCGCCGATCGCGTCGCGCCCCAGGGCCGACGACAGCTACGCGCCCTACACCCCGCGGCTCGATCGCAGCGCCGACGTCAACGGGTTCCGCCCATCCGACGTCGCGCGCCTGAAGGAGCTCGCCGGCGCAACACTCGCCAGGGCCATCACCGCCGAGCGCAAGGCGGGCGGGCGCTTCACCAGCGTTGAAGATCTGCAGGAGCGCGTGCCCGGCGCGGCGGCCCTCTCGGCCGAGGCCCTGGCGGCGCTCCACTTCGGCTCGGGCCTGGTCAGCCTCAACACCGCCTCGTTCGAAGAGCTCGACGCCGTCGGCTTCAGCAAGAAGAGCGCGCGCGACATCGTGACGTTCCGCGAGCAGCACGGCGACTTCGACTCGCTCGAGCAGCTCAAGGGCCTGGGCGTTCCCGCCAGCACGCTGTCGAAGGTGAAGGCCAGCCTCTCGACCACCGACGTCGAGGCCTTCTTCAACTCACGGCCCTTCGGCGCCCCACAAGGCGGCACCGGCTACGGCTCGGGCGCAACGCGGACGACCGCGGCGATGGGCGCCAACGGCCAGGTGACGACCACCGCTGCCAGCGTCACCGTGGGGGCCACCGATCTCTTCAACCGCGCCGGCCCCGGGCAGACCATCGACGTCGCCATGTACGGCATGAGCGTGGGCGCGCCCGAGTACAACGCCCTGGTGGCGGCGGCGAAGCGCGGCGCCAACGTGCGGGTGGTGCTCAACGACGACTACACGGCGCCCACGGTGGCCGCGCTCAAGGCGCTCGCGATTCAGGGCTTCCCCGTGGACGTGCGCGTTCAGAAGGCCAGGACGATGCACGAGAAGTTCGGGGTGGTGGGCGACGACGTCTTCTTCGGCAGCGCCAACTTCTCGAGCTCGTCGTCGACGAAGCACTCCGAGAACCGCGTCACCATCAAGAACGAGCCCGGCACCGCGAAGGCGTTCCAGGCCCGCTTCGACGAGCTCTGGAACAAGTCGAAGTAGCCGTCACTCCCACTCGATGGTGGCCGGCGGCTTCGACGAGATGTCGTAGACGACGCGGTTGATGCCCCGCACCTCGTTGATGATGCGGGTGCTCATCTTGCCCAGCACCTCCCACGGCAGGCGGGCCCAGTCGGCCGTCATGCCGTCGACCGAGGTGACCGCGCGAATGGCGCAGGTGTTCTCGTAGGTCCGCTCGTCGCCCATCACGCCCACCGAGCGCACCGGCAGCAGCACCGCGAAGGCCTGCCAGAGCTCCTTGTAGAGCCCCGCCGCGTGGATCTCCTGCTGCACGATGACGTCGGCCTTCTTGAGCACGTCGAGGCGCTCCTGGGTGATGTCGCTGATGACCCGAATGGCGAGCCCGGGGCCGGGGAACGGCTGACGAGAGACCATCTCGTCAGGCATGCCCAGCTCACGCCCCACCCCGCGCACCTCGTCCTTGAAGAGCTCGCGCAGCGGCTCCACCAGCTTCAGGTTCATCTTCTCGGGCAGGCCGCCGACGTTGTGGTGGCTCTTGATGGTGGCCGAGGGGCCCTTCACCGAGACCGACTCGATCACGTCGGGGTACAGGGTGCCCTGCGCGAGGAACTTCGCGTCGGTGAACTCCTTCGCGGCCTCGTCGAAGACGGCGATGAACTCGTAGCCGATGGCCTTGCGCTTGGCCTCGGGGTCGGTGACGCCCTTGAGCTTCTCGAGGAAGCGCTCGCGCGCGTCGATGGTCTTGAGCGGCACGTGGAACCGGCCCACGAAGAGCGCCTCGACCTGCTCGCGCTCGCCCTGCCGCAGCAGCCCGTTGTCGACGAAGATGCACTGCAGCTTGTCGCCGATGGCCTTGTGCAGCAGCAGCGCCGCGACCGAGCTGTCCACCCCGCCCGACAGGCCGCAGATGACGCGCCCGTCGCCCACCTTCTGGCGGATCTCGGCGATCGACTCGGTGATGAAGGACTTCATCGTCCAGTCGCCCTTGCATGCGCAGTCGGTGAAGAGGAACGACTGCAGCATCTCGCGCCCCTGGGCCGTGTGCACCACCTCGGGGTGGAACTGCAGGCCGTAGATCGGCTTCGACTCGTGCGCCGCGGCGGCGAAGGGCGCGCTGGGCGTCTTGCCGATGGCGGTGAAGTGCGGCGGGAGCTGCTCCACGCGGTCGCCGTGGCTCATCCACACCTTGAGCGAGGTACCCTTCGCGAAGGCCGCGAAGGGCCCGCGCGGCGTGACGACCTCGACCTCGGCGGGCCCGAACTCGCGGTGCGCGCTCTTGTCGACGCGGCCGCCCAGCATCTTCGAGAGCAGCTGCAGGCCGTAGCAGATGCCCAGCACCGGCACGCCCAGCTCAAACACCTCGGGCGAGCAGGTCGGCGCGCCAGCCGCCTCGACCGAGGCCGGCCCACCCGAGAGGATGATGCCCCTGGGCCCCAGGGCGCGGATCTCGGCGATCGGCAGATCGGGCCGGTGGATCTCGCAGTAGACGCCCAGCTCGCGCACGCGTCGCGCGATCAGCTGGGTGTACTGACTGCCAAAGTCGAGGATCAGGATCTTCTCGTGGACCGCGTGCATCGAACGCTCTCCTGGCGCGAGGCTTCTCGTTGACTTGGGCCTCTACCCCTTCAAGACTCCCGCCGCCAATGACAACGCGAACCCTCGCCGTGCTGTGCACCCTCACGTTCGCCTCGGCCTGCGTGAAGGAGATCACCTCAGACGAGCGCCTGGAGCGCGAGACCGCGCGCAGCGACGCGCTGAAGACCAACACCGCCGCCGAGCTCTCGAAGATCAAGTGCGACGAGCTCAACAACGATCTCGCCAAGGCCCGAGACGCGGCGAAGACCGAAGAGGAGCGGCTCACCACCTTCTCCGACGTCTACGAGCGCCTCAAGAACCGCTCGGCCCGCTTCGACGAGGCCATGTCGCGCAACCCCGACCTCGCCTTCCAGGAGGGCAGCCAGGAGCTGGTGGCCGCGCGTGAGACCTGCGTGCAGATGGCGGCCGACGTTCGCAACGAGACCGAGAGCCTCATTCGCGAGATCATGCAGGTGCTGGTGGTGGACGAGATCAAGGGCGGCCAGACGGTGCGCGCGGCCCGGGTCGACTACGCGCCCCTGCGCGCGGCCATCGAGAAGCTGGAGCTCGACGATCGCGAGGCGCTGCAGAACAAGATCAGCAACGCCGAGAAGCAGATCGAGGTGAAGGCCGAGAAGCGCGGCCGCCAGAAGTAGCCGTCACTCCACGCGGTAGTTCGGCGCCTCTTCGGTGATGATCACGTCGTGCACGTGGCTCTCTTTGAGCCCGGCCGAGGTGATCTGAATGAACTGGGCCTTGGTGCGCAGCTCGTCGATGGTGCGGCAGCCGACGTAGCCCATGCCGCTGCGCAGGCCGCCCAACAGCTGGAACACGTTCATCGCGATGGTGCCCTTGTACGGCACCCGGCCCTCGATGCCCTCCGGCACCAGCTTGCTGTCGTTCTGCACCCCGCCCTGGAAGTAGCGATCTTTCGAGCCGGCCTTCATCGCGCCCAGCGAGCCCATGCCCCGGTAGGCCTTGTAGGAGCGGCCCTGGTACAGAATCACCTCGCCCGGCGCCTCTTCGGTGCCCGCGAAGACCGAGCCGATCATCACGGTGTTGGCCCCCGCCGCGAGCGCCTTCACCACGTCACCGGAGTACTTCACGCCTCCGTCTGCGATGATCGGCACGCCGGAGCCGTCGGCGGCGCGCGCGCAGTCGTCGATGGCGGTGATCTGCGGCACGCCCACGCCGGCCACCACGCGCGTCGTGCAGATCGAGCCGGGCCCGATGCCCACCTTCACGGCGTCGACCCCCGCGTCGATCAGCGCCCGGGTGGCCTCGGCGGTCGCGATGTTGCCGGCCACCAGTTCGAAGGTGCCCTTGAAGTTCTTGCGGGTGTCGCGCACCGCCTCGAGCACGCCCCTGGAGTGGCCGTGCGCAGTGTCGACGACGATCACGTCGACCCCCGCCTTGAGCAGCGCCTCGACCCGCGCCTCGCGATCGGCGCCCACGCCCACCGCGGCCGCCGCCAGCAGGCGTTGCTTCGAGTCCATCGCGGCGTTCGGGTAGACGCGGCGCTTCTCGACGTCTTTGATCGTCATCAGCCCCTTGAGCTCGAACTGATCGTTGACGACCAGCAGCTTCTCGATGCGGTGCTCGTGGAGCAGCTCAATGGCCTTGTCCTGGGTGACGCCTTCGCGGGCGGTGACGAGCTTCTTCGTCATCACCTGCTCCACGCGCTGCTCGACGTTCTTCTCGAACCGCACGTCACGGCTGGTGATGATGCCGACCAGCCGCTTGCCCTCGACGACGGGGATGCCGTTGATGCCGTGGCGCTGCATCAGCTCCAGGCACTTGCCCAGCGGGGCCGAGGGCTCGATGGTGATGGGGTCGAGCACGATGCCGCTCTCGTGCTTCTTCACCTTCATCACCTCGGCGGCCTGCTGCTCGGGCGTGAAGTTCTTGTGGATGATGCCGATGCCGCCCTCTTGCGCCATGGCGATCGCCATGCGGGCCTCGGTCACCGTGTCCATCGCCGAGCTCAGCAGGGGAATCGGCAGGCGCAGGTTCCGCGTCAGGAGCGTCGAGAGCTCGACCTGGTGCGGCAACACGGCGCTCTCGGCGGGCACCAGGAGGACGTCGTCGAAGGTCAGCCCGAGCCGGATGTTGGGAGTCAGCATGGCCGGGCACTAGCGCACCGCCCGCCGACGAACAACGGCCGCGGCGGCTAGCTCCCGCCCATGCGGAGCAGGCCCTCGAGCGAGTCGATGGTGACGTAGACGAACGCGGCGTCACCGACCGAGAGCACCTCGCCGTCGCTCAAGATCGCGTACTGGTCGCCGACCTGCGCGCCGTTGATGAAGGTGCCGTTGGTCGAGCCGAGATCGCGAATGGCCACCACCCCGGGGCCCGACTGCCAGGCCAGCTCGCCGTGCGCCGACGAGACCGACGGGTCTTCCACCACGATGTCGTTCTCGGGGGCGCGGCCGATCGACTCGAGCCGATCGGGGCCCGCGCCCACCGGGTAGACGTGCATGTCCTGGAACCCGAGCACCAGGGCCAGGGCGTGCCGGGCCAGCTGCGGCTTGCCGGCGAGCACCACGGTGCGCGGCTGCTGCAGGGCGGCGCGCCGCCGGAGCTCATCGGGGGGCTGCTGCACGAGCGCCGCGAACGGAACGACGTCGCGCAGCTGGTTCCTGGCAGACAGCTCCCGGAGCTCACGAACCGACAACCGCTGCACCATGCCCACAGGATACTCCAGCTCAGACTGAGGTCGCTCCTTCTTCGCGCCTGAGGCAGGTTCTCGGCATGCTCTCGACCCTCGCCTCACTCCTGGTCCTCGCTGCGCTGCCGCTCGAGCAGGTCGTCCAACGCGTGGACGGCGCGGTGGTGACGGTGCGGGTCGCCGAGAAGCGCACCGCAGAGAGCAGCGCGGGCAAGTCGGTCTCGATCACCACCGGCACCGGCTCAGGCGTGCTGGTGCACGCCGACGGCTGGGTCGTCACCGCCGCCCACGTCGTCGACGAGGCCGATCTCATCGAGGTGGAGTTCGTCGACGGCGCCAGCTCGATGGCCGAGATCGTCACGCTCTCGCGCACCGAAGATCTCGCGCTGCTGAAGCTCAAGGAGCCCCCCAGGAAGCCGGTGGTAGCCGCCCTGGGCGACTCCGACGCGCTCAAGCCGGGCATGCGGCTGTTCGCCATCGGCGCGCCGCTCGGCCTGACGCACACGGTGACCTCGGGCGTGGTGAGCGCGCTGCGCACCGACACCCGCAAGGGGCTGCACCCCAGCCGGCTGCTCCAGACCGACGTGCCGATCAACCAGGGCAACTCGGGCGGGCCGCTGTTCAACGAGGCGGGAGAGATCGTCGGCATCGCGAGCTTCATCGCCTCGCGCTCAGGCGGCTCGGTCGGCCTCAACTTCGCCATCCCCTCGTCGACCGTGAAGGCGCGGCTGTTCGACTCGCCCCTGCCGTGGATCGGGGTGTCGGTGCGCTTCGTCTCGAAGGAGTTCGGCGAGGTGATGAACTGGCCCCCTGAGGCCGGGCTGCTCGTCGAGAAGGTGAAGGCCGGCGGCGCGGCGGCGAAGGCCGGCCTGCACGGGGGCATGATCGAGGCCGAGCTCGGCGGCACCCAGGTGCTGCTGGGCGGCGATCTGGTGCTCAAGGTGAACGGCGTCGCGAGCACCGACTCCAGGGGCATCGGCGAGCGCCTCTCGGCCCTCAAGCCCGGCGACACCATCACATACGAGGTGCTGTGCGCGGGCACGGCGAAGACCATCGAGGTGCCGCTGCCGAAGCTGCCGAAGGTGCCTGCGCTGACGCCCGTGAAATCCGCGCGCGCGCCGTGACGGCCCCGCTCATCGGGGTCGACTCAGGCATGGGGTGGGACTAATCCCTACCGGGGTGTCGAGCGCCAAGCCGGTCAGCGTGTCGGTCCGCCTCCCGTTCAGCACGGCCGAGGAGTTCCTTCAGGGCTACGGGCTGAACGTCAGCCGCGGGGGCATCTACCTGCGCGCGCGCACCCTCTACCCACCGGGCACGCCCGTCACGCTCGAGGTGAAGCTCTCGAGCGGCGCGCGGCTGCTGTACGGCAACGCCACGGTGTCGTGGGTGACGGGCACGCGCGGCGAAGGCGTCACCGGCATGGGGTTCAAGTTCATCACCCTCGACGCCGCGAGCCGGCGCTTCCTCGAGGCGGCGGCGGCGGCGATGCCCCACGCGCGCAGCCCCGAGCCGCCGGTGCCCCGCAACGTCGGGCCCATCGACACGCGCCCCGAGGCCGTCGCGCCCGAGCCCGCGCCGGCGCCTCCGCCGTCACAGGCGCAGGCCGAGCTGCCCTCGGAGGCCAGCGGGCGGCTGGTGGTGCAGAGCGGCGCCAACGCCGCCGTGAAGGCGCCAGCGTTCGAGGCGCCTCTGCAGGAGCCCCCCAACGAGGGCCCGCTGGTGGGCATCGATCTGGGCACCACCAACTCCTGCGCCGCCGTCGTGAAGGACGGCCAGCCGGTGATGCTGCGCAGCCGCGACGGGCAGACGCTCATCCCCTCGGTGGTCGCGCTCACCTCGCGCGGCAAGCTGGTGGTGGGCGGGGCCGCGAAGCAACAGCTCGTCACCAACCCGAAGTGGACGGTGGCCGGCTTCAAGCGCCTGCTGGGCCGCGAGTTCGAGTCGCCCGAGGTGCAGGAGCTCCTGCCGCGGTTCGGCTGGGAGGTGGTGCCGACCGAGGGCGGCGACTGCGGCGTCAAGCTGGCCGACCGCGTCTACACCCTCGAGCAGATGTCGGCCCTGGTGCTGCGCGAGGTGAAGCAGCTGGCGGAGCAGACGCTCCAGCAGCCGGTGAACCGCGCGGTGATCACCGTGCCGGCCTGGTACTCCGAGAAGCAACGGCTCGCGGTGCGCGAGGCCGGGCGGCTGGCGGGCCTCCACGTCGAGCGCATCGTCAACGAGCCGACCGCCGCGGCGCTCGCGTGGGGCTACGGGCGGCGCAAGAGCCAGCGGGTGCTGGTCTACGATCTCGGCGGCGGCACCTTCGACGCCTCGGTGCTCGAGCTCTCTGACGCGGTCTACGAGGTCGTCTCGACCGGCGGCGACCCCTTCCTCGGCGGCCTCGACTTCGACCACGCGATCGTCGCCTGGCTGCTGGCCGAGTTCGAGGCGGCGCACGACACGCTCTTCAACGACCGCGTCTCGATTCAGCGCGTTCAGGACGCGGCCGAGCGGGCGAAGATCGCGCTGTCGGACAAGACCGAGGCGCGCATTCAGGTGCCCTTCGTCACCATGGTGAAGAACCAGCCCGTCGATCTCGACGTGACGCTGACCCGCGCGCAGCTCGTCTCGCTGACGCGGCACCTGGTCGATCGCAGCATGGAGGTCTGCCAGGAGGTGCTGCTGGCCCGGTACCTGCGGGCCGATCAGATCGACGAGATCCTCCTGGTGGGCGGGCAGGCCCGGGCGCCGCTGGTGCAGGAGCGCATCACCCTGCTGTTCGGTCGTCGCCCCCTCTTCGGCATGAACCCCGAAGAGGCCGTGGCCCTGGGGGCCGCGCTGCTGGCGCACTCGCTCGAGACGAAAGAGGGGCTGCTGCTGATCGACGTGCTCCCGATGTCGATCGGCATCGGGCTGCCCGGCGGGCGGTTCTACCCGGTGCTCCAGCGCAACACCTCGCTGCCCGTCACCCGCACCTACCGCGTGCAGACGACGCGAGACGACCAGCCCGAGCTGGAGCTGTCGATCTTCCAGGGCGAGTCGGCGCTGGTGCGCAACAACCAGCTGCTGGGGGTCTTCAAGGTGGGCGACCTGCCGCCCGGCCCGCGCGGCGCCGTCGGGGTCGAGTTCGCCTTCGAGCTGTCCAACGAGTGCCTGCTGACGATCACCGCGAAGGAGCAGTCCACCGGCAAGACGGTGACGTGCACCTACGCGACGCAACACACGCCCGAGGCCGCCCGCAAGAAGGTGGCGGCGCTCGAGGCCCAGGGGCCTGAGCTGTCGCCCGCCGAGCTCGCCGCGGCCCGGCCCACCGGCCTCTTCGCCTTCTTCAAGCGCCTCTTCCGCGCGTGAGCCATCGATGACGGCTGGTGGTTGATGGCCCAACCCCAAGTCACAGAACTTTATCGAGCCGGCGGCGTTGAATGGGCTCAGAGTCGACCCCACCCAGGAAAGAGGAGCGCACCATGACCAGCCCCACCGCCGCCGCCGACACCGTCATTCGCCAGCACGTCTACTGGGCCGTGGGGGCGGGCCTGGTGCCGGTGCCGCTGGCCGACTTCGTGGCGGTCACCGCGGTGCAGCTCGATCTGATTCGCCAGCTGTGCACCCTGTACGGGGTCTCGTACCAGGAGGGGGTGATGTAGG
>JACSRE010000142.1 GCA_014879945.1 Myxococcus sp. | reverse complement strand
CGCCGAACACGACGCGCGACATGTCCGATCAGGGCAACACTCCAGGCCGCTGCCGCACGCGTTCGCTTCGCTGCACTTGAAGGTGGAGACCGAGGAGGGGTCGACGCAGACGCACCCGACGAGGGAAGAAAGCAGCATGACGAGCGCTGCGCGGTGGAACGGGGGCATGGCGGAGTCACTTCCTTCTGGGCGAACGGCTCGCCGACAGCGCGCGAGTCTGTCACACCGCCGAGGCGCTGGGCCGGCCTCAGGCTGCTCCGGCGAGGGGCACCTTTCGGGACATGTGGGCGCGCCTCAAGGCACGCGGCAGCCGATGCGTGAGGTCGCGACCACGACGTCGTCGTAGTGAATCACCTGGGCCTCGGGGGCCGCGGCCGGCAGGGTGCCGCGCTCGTAGTAGGCGTCGAGGGTGACGCGCTTGAGGAGCACGTCGCCGCTGGTGCGGAAGTCGAAGCCCTCGAAGGCCTGCACGTCCTGGAAGTACGGGCCCCAGCTGTAGAAGTTGTCGCGCAGCCAGCGGCCGCGGGGTGTGCCCGGGCGGTAGTCGGAGACGAGGGCGCCGTCCTTCCACAGCGTCAGCTCTCCGTCGCTGCGGCCGACGGTGTTCGCCCGGGCCCGCACCTCGAGACAGAACCACGCGTCACGGGTGATGGGCGGCTGGCTCACGAAGGTGAAGTTGTTGCCGTAGTAGTACGTGGTGCCCTGGTCGCCTGCGCAGCCGGGCGTCGCGCTCCCGTCGTTGCAGCGGCCCGAGCGCATCGCGTGCCAGTACGTGTAGAAGTTGAAGGTGTCGGCGCCGGTGAGGTCGACGTCGAACCAGAAGCCCTGGTCGCCCGCCGGCCGGGTGTTGGCCAGCCCGTCGCTCTGGAACGCAGCTGTCCCCGCGGCGACCCGCACCCAGTGATGGGGCTTCGCGGAGGTGCCAACCACGCGCGCGTAGAACCGCCAGTAGAGCTCTGGCACCCGGCGCGAGAGGTCGAGCTGCGCGTTGGTCGAGAGGTACTGGTTCGCGGCCAGCTGTGTGCGCGTGACGCGCGCCTCGAGGAAGCGCGAGCCCGCGTTGGCCTGCGCTGCGTTGGTGATGACCGACAGGCGCGCCGCGTCCTGGGTGAAGCGCGTCCAGCCGGCCATGCCGCTCTCGAAGCCGGAGTGGAAGAGGACCGCAGGGTCGCCGGCGATGCCGACGTCACCGGGATACCGCATGCTCAAGGTGGTCGCGGAGCCGCCTGCCGTGGAGCCCCCGGCTGCGGAGCCGCCAGCCGTGGAGCCGCCGGCCGCGGAGCCGCCAGCCGTGGAGCCGCCAGCCGTGGAGCCGCCAGCCGTGGAGCCGCCGGCCGCGGAGCCGCCAGCCGCGGAGCCGCCGGCCGTGGAGCCGCCAGCCGTGGAGCCGCCAGCCGTGGAGCCGCCAGCCGTGGAGCCGCCACCGCTGGCGCAGCCTTCGCCCGTGCACGGCGGCGGAGGACCGCAGGCGACGACGGCGAGCGCGATGACGAGCAAAGGACGTCGCATGAGAGCTCCTGATCAATCGGGCGGCGGCAGCATCTTTGGGGGCGGCGCGCACGTCCAGCCGTGATCAGCGGTGTCGTGGCGGTGCGTCATGACGCCACGCCCCGGCGTGTTACGGCTCATCGCGCTCCACCCACGGCCGGCCCCCTGAACACCCGCCGCACGCCGCCGAACCACGCCACCAGCAGCAGGGCGCTCATCGCCAGCATCGTCACGCCGGCGACGCCGGTCGGCGGCAGCGACATCAGCACCACCATCACCGCGATCCACCCGATGGCGAGCACGTTGAGCGCAGGGCCCGCGCGGCCCAGCGTCCACGGGCCCTTCCTCGGCCAGCCCTTCTTCCGCGCCCACAGCGCCATCACGATGGGCAGCCCGTAGCTCGCGTAGAGCGCCACCGTGCTCACCGCCGTCATGGTGCTGAGCACCTCGGCGAACACCGACACCGCGAGCGCGCACGCCACCGAGACCCAGACCGCGACGTGCGGCGTCTGCCAGCGGGGCGACACCTTCGCCAGGTGCCACGAGAACGGCAGCCCGCCGTCGCGCGCGAAGGCCCACACCATGCGCGAGTTGCTGGTGACGCTGGCGAGCCCGCAGAACCACATCGCGCCCACGCAGACCCAGACGAGCGCCGTCCCCAACGGGCCCAGGCTCTGGGTCAACACGTAGAGGAACGCGTTGGGCGCGGCCACCGCCTCGGGGAGCGAGGGAATGGCGAGCGTCACTCCGATGATCAACACCCAGCCGGCGACGGCGCTGGCGATGACGGCCGTGAGGATTCCCTTCGGCGCGTTCCTCGCGGCGTCGTGGGTCTCCTCCGACGCGTGCGCCGAGGCGTCGTACCCGGTGAAGGTCCACGCGGCCTGCAGCAGCGCCACCACGAAGCCCGGCATCCACGCGCCGCTCGGCGGCGTCACCGTCTCGAACAGGAACGACACCGGCTGCTTCGGGGCCAGCACCAGCACCGCGCCCACCACCACCACCACGCCCGCCACGTGGTACCAGGCCGACACCACGTTGAAGAACGCCACCACCCTGATGCCAACGTGGTTCAAGACCGCGTGGGAGAGCAGGAGCACCACGAACAGCGGCAGCACATGAGCGTGGTCCGCCGGCCACCCGAGCAGCGGGGCCAGGAACTCTGCGAGCCCGTAGTCGATGCCTGCCGTGATGGCGAACTGGCCCAGGGTGTTGAGCCACGCCGTCGCCCAGCCGGCGCCGGTGCCCCCGAGGATCGAGGCCCAGTGGTACAGCGCGCCCGCGGTGGGAAACGCCGACGCCAGCTCGGCCAGCGAGAGCGCGATGCACAGCGTGCCCGCCACCACCAACGGCCACCCCACCGTCATCACCAGCGGGCCGCCCCACGTCAGCCCGTGTTTGTAGAGCGTCACCGCGCCGGTCAGCACCGAGATGATCGAGAACGAGAGCGCGAAGTTCTGGAACGCGCTGACGTCGCGGCGCAGCTCCTGCTTGTACCCGAGCGCCGCGAGGTCGTTGGCCTCAGAGGCGTCAGACATCGAGGGCTCGCGCAGCGGCGGGGGGCTTCGAAGCGAGCTCGGGGCTGGGCACCCGCCGACTGTACTCCCCACGCCTACCGCTGACGCGCGAATGGAGCCCACCCCGGCGCGACGCGAGGTACAGTCGCGCCGTCCTCCATGAGCGCGCCGGCCGCCCCGAAGGTCCCTGGTCGAATTCTCGTCGTCGATGACGACCGCTCAGCTCGGCTGCTGCTCGAGCGCGTGCTCACCCGCGCGGGGCACGTCGTCACCCTCGTCGACACCGCCGAAGAGGGCCTCGCCCGCCTGGCCGCCGAGACGTTCGACCTGCTCATCACCGACAAGAACCTCCCGGGCATCGACGGCCTCGAGGTGCTCAAGCAGGCCCGCGCCACCCAGCCCCGCCTGCGCGCCCTGCTCATCACCGGCTTCCCCACCCCCGAGACGCAGCTGGCCGCGAACGACCTCGGCGTGCACGCCTACGTCACCAAGCCCTTCGGGGTGCACGACATCCTCGACACCTGCGAGGCGGCGATCCGGGCCTCTCGCGAGGTGCCGGGGTGAGCGCGCCTCGCCTGCTCGTCATCGACGACGACGCCGAGATCTGCACCCTGCTGGCCCGCACCTTGACCCGCGCCGGCTACGAGGTGCTCACGGCCCAGACCGGCGAGGCCGGCCTGGCGCTGCTCGACGCCGGCCCCGTCGATTGCCTCATCGTCGACAAGATGCTCCCCGGCATGCACGGCGGCGAGGTGATGGCGGCGGCGCGCCAACGCTTCGCCCGCTTGCCGGTGGTGATGATCAGCGGGCACTCCGAGCCGCTGTCCTTCGGGGAGCACCGCCCCGACGTCACCCTGGGCAAGCCGTTCAAGTCGCTGGCCGCCATCGAAGAGGCCGTCGCGCAGGCGCTGGCCGTCGCGACCGACGTCTCGCCCGTCGAGTCCCTCAAGGAGCGCCTGACGCAGGTGGTGGCCGAGATGGCCCCGCTGCGACGGAAGCGTGAGTGATGCCCGTCGCCGAAGCCCGCCCCGCGCCCGAGAGTGGGTCGCTGCGTGACGTGGTGTTGGGCGTCACCGGAGCCGTCATCGCCCTGGTCTCGCTCGGCGCGGCCCTCAGGCCCACGCCCCCGCGCGCGCGCAGCGACCGTGACGCCGTCGCGCACGTGCAGCTGGCGACCGGCGCGGTGCAGGTGCGGCCGGCCGAGACGCTGGGCTGGCAGACCACCTCGCGCGGCGACGACGTGCACGAGTCAGACGCGGTGTACGTGCCGCCAGGCAGCGAGGCCCGCGTCGTCTTCCTCGACGGCACCGTGCTCGAGCTCGACGAGCGCAGCCTGGTCGTCATCGAGCCGAGGCGGGGCGCCGGGCGCTCCATCACCTTGAGGCAGGGCTCGGTCGCCGGCCTCGCCGGCACCGTGCCGCTGACCCTCACCACCAAAGACGGCGAGGCCACGCTCCCGCCCGAGTCCGAGGCGCGCGTCGACGTCACCGGCGGGCAGCTCGCCGTCAGCGTGAAGAAGGGCAAGGCCAGCGTGGTGGCGAAGGGCAAGTCGACCGACGTCGAGGCCGGCGCCCGGGTGCGCCTGATGGACGAGATGGAGCTGCTCCCGTCGTGGCCCGTCACCCTGGCGTCGCCCGAGGCGCACCACCGCGAGCTGTTCCGTGGCACCCGGCCCTCCATCACGCTCTCGTGGCAGGGCAGCGTGAAGGGCGCGCGGGTGCAGGTGGCGAAAGACCGGCTGTTCGCGTTCCTCGCTCGCGACGTGGCCGTCAGCGGGAGCGAGCTCAAGCTCGAGTCGGTGAGCGCCGGCGTCACCTGGTGGCGGCTGGTGGACGGCTCGGGCGTGCCCGTCTCAGAGGCGCGGCGCTTCTCGCTGGTGGAAGACCTCGCGCCCGCGCTGCGCCTGCCCCGCCCGGGAGAAGTCGTGCTGGCGCCTCCGGGCACGCGCGTGGAGTTCGCGTGGACGCCGCTGCCCGGCGTGAGCCGCTACCTCGTCGAGGTGTCGGCCTCGCAGGGCTTCGAGCCGGTGGCGGTCTCCGAGGTGGTCTCGGGCACGCAGGTGAAGCTCCCGGTGTCGCTCGCCGAAGGTAACTGGCATTGGCGGGTGCGCGCCGCCGACGACGCCATGGGTGAGGCGCTGCCCTCCGAGGCCGCGCGCTTTCGCGTCATCCACAAGGCCATCCTCGACGCGCCCGAGCTGCTCAACCCCGAGATCGAGGTGACGCCTTCCCGTGTGCCGTGATCCGCGCCGGTGGGCCTTCCTGATGTTGCTGCTGCTGGGCGCCCAGCAGGCGGTGGCGCAGAGCGCGCGCCTGGTGCTGCGCTGGAAGGACGTGGCCGGCACGCAGGGCTACGAGCTGCAGATCGCCAAAGACCCGGCCTTCGTCGAGGTGGTGCTGCAGACGCGCGTGCCGACGCCGGCGTACCGGTGGGAGCAGCTCCCCTCGGTGACGCACTGGTGGCGGGTGCGCAGCTTCGACGCCGAGGGGCGCCCCAGCGAGTGGAGCCAGCCGCGCACCGTCGCGCTCGAGTCGACGGTGCCGGTGCAGCGGCTGCCCGCCGACGACGCGCTCCTGCCCTGCGCGCAGCCGGTCGAGGTCAGCTTCGAGGCCTCGGCGCTCATCAGGGAGTTCCAGGTCGAGCTCTCTCAGTCGAAGGACTTCACGCCCGCGCGGCAGCTCTCGTCGAAGGCGCCCTCGGTCTCGTTCGGCGTGCTGCCCGCCGGCACCTGGTACTGGCGCGCCAGGGCGCTCGACGTGCGCGGCCGCACCGGCGAGTCCACCGGCGTGCGCAGGTTCACCATTCGGCCCGCGCCCCCGAAGGTGAAGCCCGCGGCCGACGTGGTGTTGGGCGCGCCGTCGGTGACGCTGGCCTGGGGCGAGGTGCCCTGCGCGGCGTCGTGGGTCGTCGAGGCCTCGACCGACACGAAGGACAAGGTGTCGCTGGTGGCGAAGGGCTCGAGCCTCGCCTTCAAGCCGAACGCCGCGGGCGAGTACCGCTGGCGCGTCGCGGCGGTCGACGAGGGCGGCCGCCCGGGCGAGTGGAGCCAGGAGAGCGTCTTTCGCGTTCGCCTCGCCACGCCCACCCCACGCGGCGAGTCGTCGACGCCCCTCAAGCTCGACCTCGCCTGGACGCCGGTCGTCGGCGCCTCGCAGTACCGGGTCGAGATCGCGAAGGAGCGCGACTTCAAGCAGGTGGTGTCCTCGGGCGTCGTCACCGGCTCGCAGTTTCGGGCCACCGACGTCTCGCCCGGGCGCGTCTTCTGGCGCGTCGTCGCGCGCGACGACAAGGGCCACGCCTCGGCCCCCTCGGAGCCGCGGCCGGTCGAGGTGGTGGCCCCCGACCCCCTCGACGCGGTGGCGTGGCTCACGCCCGAGGGTGACGTGGTGGTGAAGCCGGGCGAGCCCGTCGAGGTGGCGTGGCGCCCGGTGGACAAGGCCGTCTTCTACGAGCTCGAGGTCGACGGCGTGGTGGCGCAGGTGCCGGGCTCCCCCAAGGTGCTGACCGACCTCGCCGAGGGCGCGCACGCCGTGCGGCTGCGCGCCAAGGGCAACTCCAGCCGCGTCTCAACGTGGACGGAGCCCCGCGAGGTGTACGTCGGCGTGCCGCAGGTGGCGCGCGCCGAGGTGACGCAGGTCGGTGACGCGCTCCACATCGTCTTGCGAGACGGCAAGGGCCGCCCGGTGATGGACGTGACGCCGAGGCTGATGGTCGAGAAGGGCGCCATCGAGGCGCCGGTGGCCGGCGCCGGCTTCTTCTCGGCGAGGTGGTCGCCGCCGGCCGACGGCGAAGACGTGCTGCGCATCGAGGAGCGCGACTTCGTCACCGAGCTCGATCTCGCGCGCCCGCTGCCGCTGATGGTGTCGCTGGCCGCGCGCGCCGGCGGGCTCTTCAACTTCTCGTCGGTGACGTCACCGACGCTCACCGTCGGCCTCACCTGGCGGCTGCCGGTGTTGAGCCGGCGCCTCGGCCTCGAGCTGCGCGCCGGTGTGTACGCGGCCTCGCGCACGGTCGAGTTCGGGCTCGAGCGCGTCGAGGCCCAGGCCTGGGTGGTGCCGTTGAGCGTGCTGGTCGGCTGGCACCAGCCCATCGGCGCCTACGTGCTCCACGGTGGGGTCGGCCCGGCGTTTCAGGTGGCCGCCATGCGCGTGGGCGCCGCGCGAGAGACGCGGGTGGTGGGCGACCTCGAGCTGGCGGTGGGCGTCTCGCGCCGCCTCGGCCCGGGCTCGCTCGAGGTCGAGGTCTCGGGGCTCTTCGGCGCCTACGACGGCGAGCTGGCCACGCTGGCGACCGGCGGCCTGGGACTCAAGGTGGGCTACTCGTTCGAGCTGGGAGGTCGGTGAGATGACACGCCTGTCGATTCGCGCGCAGGTCGTGCTGCTGGTGGGGTTGCTCCTGCTCGCCGCGATGGCCGTCTACCTCACCCTCGCCACGCGCATCGTCACGCGCGACAAAGAGGCCACCGTCTACGACGTCAACGCGCTGGTCGCCGGCACCGTCGCCGACCAGGTCGAGACCACCGTCGACGGCTTCGCCGACAAGCTGCGCTACTTCGGCCAGGAGTACGCCAGCACACCGGGCGACGCCGAGCGCCGCGCCAAGTCGCTCTTCTCGGCCGACGACGAGGTGCTCTCGCTCGAGGTCAACACCATCACCGAGGGCGGCATCGAGCGCTCCTTCCTCTACTTCGACGCCGAGCGGCTCTCGTCGCTGAACATCGAGAAGGAGGACATTCTGCTGGCCCGCAAGCAGACGCCGGTGCCCTTCGCGGTGGTGCGCCGCACCGGGGTGGTGCTGCAGAACGCCAGCCTGCCGCCCGACCTCGCGCTCCTGCGCCTCTCGGCCGTCACCGCCGACGGGAAGGCCGTCATCACCGCCGAGCTCCGGCCCGAGCGCCTGCTCAAGACGGTGACGACGGGCGGCGTCACGCGCGTCTTCCTCGTCGACTCGCTGGGCCGGGTGCTGGCGCACCGCGACGCCTCGAAGGTCATCGCGCACGAAGACCTCTCGGGCCTCACCCCGGTTCAGTCGGCGCTCTCGGGCAAGGCGGCGCGCGGCGCGGAGCAGTACGAGACCGACGGGGAGCAGCGCCTGGCCAGCTACGCGCGCGTGGGGAGCGGCCTGGCCGCCGTCGTCGCCGAGGTGCCCGTGGCCGAGGTCTTCGGGGCCACCCGGGAGCTGTCGAGCCGCTCGCTGCTCTTCGCCGCCGGCATCGTCGCGTTGGCGCTGGTGCTGGCCATCATCCTCTCGCGGGCGCTCACGGCCCCGCTCAAGCGCCTCTCTGACACCATGGTGGTCATCTCGAAGGGCGAGTACGGCACCACGGTGCCCATCGAGGGCGCGCCCGAGATCCGCTCGGTGGGCACGGCGCTCAACGAGATGAGCCGCGAGCTGATTCGCCGCTCCGACGACCTGCAGCGCGCCCACAACAACCTGGTGCAGTCCGAGAAGCTGTCGGCCATCGGCGAGCTCGCCGCCAGCGTGGCCCACGAGGTGAAGAACCCCATGGTGGGCATCCTCGGGTTCGCGCAGCTGGGCAAGGAGGCGGACTCGATGAGCGAGGCGAAGGAGTACTTCGGCCTCATCGAGTCGGACACGCTGCGCGCCAACAAGATCCTCCAGACGCTGCTCGAGTTCGCGCGGCCTCCCGAGATGGACATGGAGCCGCTCGAGGTGAACGAGGTGGTGCAGGGCGCGCTCCAGCTGTGCCAGCACCAGCTGCAGATGCAGGGGGTGAAGGTGGCCACCAGCCTCGGCGACGGGCTCGGCGGCATCCTCGGCAACAACAACCAGCTTCGCCAGGTGCTGCTCAACCTGATGATGAACGCCGGGCAGGCGATGGCCGAGTCGGCGACGAAGCGGGTGACGGTGTCGACGGTCGTCGACGGCGACTTCGCGAAGGTGCTGGTGGCCGACACCGGCCCGGGCATTCCACCCGAGGTGATGCAGAACCTCTTCAAGCCCTTCTTCACCACCAAGCGCCGCGGCCTCGGCACGGGTCTGGGCCTCTCGGTGTCGCGCAGCATCATCGAGGCGCACAAGGGCACGCTCACCGCCGAGTCGGCCCCGGGCGGCGCCACCTTCATCGTGCGGCTGCCGGTGCGGAAGGGCTGAGAGACGGCCGGGAGCGGGCTACTGGTCGAGCACCAGCTTCTTGGCCTCGATGAGGATCTCGTCGCTGCCCTGGTGCACCGACACCCACGAGGCGGTGTTCTCGGTGCGCGCCCACATCGAGCTGCCCTCGCCGATGCCCAGCTCGAGGAAGCCCTTGTCCTTGCCCTTGGCGGTGTAGTCGACGCGCAGGGCCACGGTGGGCTCCTTGCCGTTGGGCAGCTCGCCCTTGCCGAGCACCTCGGTGACGATGAGGCGGCCCCAGACCTTGTCGTGCCAGTTCTTCACCAGCTCGTCGGGCTTGTCGGGCGTGGCCTTGCGGGCCACCTTCGCCGTCGAGGGAATCTCGGCGTTGGTCTGCACGAAGGTGGCGTCTTTGCCGTCGGCCTTGACGGTGAAGGTGTCGAACTCGCTCTGCTTGAAGACGTGCAGGCGGCGGTCAACCAGCACCTGCGACTGGGGGTCGAAGTCCGACAGGAGCGTGCCCGGCAGCAAGAAGACCTCGCCGGTGCGCTCCTCGAGCACGTAGGTGCCGAAGATGCCGGGGAGCGTCTTCGCCACGCGGAAGACGCGGGCGGTGCTGGCGACGATGAGCTCGAGGCGGCGGTCGGAGTCGGTGAGGCCAAGCTCGGCGCGCTTCTCGTCGGACAGCACGCCCAGGGCGCGGGTGGCCTCGAAGGGCATGAACTTCATCATCGCCGCCTCGGCGCGCTCGTTGCCGCGCACCTCGCGGGTGGGGGGCGGCTTCGGCGCCTTCACCGCGACCTCCAGCACGCCCGCGTCCGCCACGCCGCCGTCGTCGAGCTGCCCGCCGTCGAGCGCGACGAGGGTGGTGGCGAGGCCGGCGTCGGGCGCCGCGGGCTCCTTGCCCGGCACCCAGCCCGAGGTGAGCCAGAGCGCGCCGTCGACGCGCTTCAAGGTCAAGAAGCGCTGCCCGTCTTCGTACTTCACCGACTCGAGCGACTGCTTCGAGGCGTCGAGCACCTTCACCATGGCGGCGGTCGAGCCGGTGTCCTTCGGGCGCTGCCAGGTGGTGTAGGCCGCCACCAGGCCGAGGCCGGCGAGTGCTCCAGTCATCGCGACGCTGCGGGCCTTCACGACTTCACCTCCGTCTTGCGTGGGCGGCTGGTCCTTCGGCGCACGATGAAGCCCATGGCCAGCACCAGCACCGGCGCCAGGAAGGTGGTGCCGTAGAACCACACGCTGTCCTCCTTGCGCGTGCGCGTCATCGGCACGTCGAGCTCGGTGTTGGTGTTGCCCTGCAGGGCCTCTTCACCCAGCAGCCACTTGAGGCCGTCCACCACCAGGTACTGGTTGCCCTGGAGCAGCGGCAGCACCTCGTCGGCGATGCCGTCGGAGTCGGCCAGCACCAGCACGCGCAGCTCGTCTTCGAGCTTGTTGCTGGCGGCGCGACGGGTGACGGCGGTGAGCACGCCGTACGCCTGGCGGACCTCGGTGGGCGCGTCGTGCTCGAAGTTGCTGTTGAGGTCGTTCCACGTCGTCGACTGCGTGCGCAGCGCCATGTCGATGACGAGGTCGGCCGGGTGCGTCTGCAGCTCGGTGAGGGGCCCCGCGCCCACCAGCAGCACCGGCTGCTGCGAGCGAGAGAGGTAGTTGACCGAAGGGTGCGACGAGAAGGTGCGGGTGCCGATGTTGCGGCGGTCAGACGGGCTGGCCTGCGGGCGCATGCGGGCGAAGCTCTTGTCGTCGGTGAGGATCTCGGCCTTGAACTCGAGGCCCAGGGGGGTGAGCAGCTCGGAGAAGGTGAGGCCCGTCTCGGGGTCGAGCGCGATGAAGAGCTTGCCGCCCCGCTTGCCGTAGTCCACCAGCGCCTGCGCCTCGGGCTGGGTGAAGGCGCGCGTGGGCCCGATGACGAAGACGGCGGCGGCGTCGCGGGGCACGTCCTGGCCGAGGCCTTCGGCGGCCGAGAGCGTGCGCACCTCGAAGTTCTGGTCCTGCAGCGTGCGCCAGAGGATGTCGATGTTGGCGCGCTGCTCGTTGGTGATGGGGTCTTGCGTGCGCTCGCCGTGGCCCGACGTCATGTAGACGGTGCGCCTGGACTTGGCGATCTGCAGCACCCGCTTCTGCACCTCGACGTCGAGGCCGCGGAGCTGGGTGCGGGCCTTCTCGACCTCGGTGCCCAGGAAGAGCGTCTCTTTGCGCCCGCCCTTCTTGAAGACCACCGAGCCGTTGTTGCTGACGCCGAGCTCCTTCGACTTCACCGGCTCGAGCGCCTGGTCGAGCAGCTGCACCTTGAGCATCGAGGAGCCCTCTTTGAGCTCGTCGAAGTAGGCCTGCGTCGCCGTCGAGACGTCAGAGGCCGGCGGGAAGAAGAGGAAGACCTCGAGCGGCTCGTCGAGCGAGTTGACCAGGCGCTTGGTGGCGTCGCCGGGCCGCGCGGTGCGGAAGTACGAGAAGTCGCGCTTCACGTCGCGCTCCGACACCACGTACTGGAGCGAGAAGGCGAAGATCAGCACGAAGCCCATGCCGAGGCCGGCGTTGGTGGCCTCCTGGATTCGGCCGATCTCCATCACCGGCGCCTTCGCCATCGCCGCGTACGAGAGCTCGACCAGCAGGGTGGGAATGAGCGAGAGCGCGAGCACCGCGGGCACCAGCACGGCGACGACGCCGGCGAGCTTCGGCCACTCGGTCTCGAGCGTCTGCCCGGCCACCTTCGCCCAGAGGTCGGACTGCCAGACGTACAGGCCCACGCCGAGCAGCGAGAGCGCGTGGAGGCCCAGCAGTGACTTCTCGATCTTCCCCGAGTTGGCGACGTTGATGCGCAGGCCGCGGAGGATGAGGGCGACCAGCATGAGCGCCGCGCCGCCGGCCGTGAAGACGGTGCGGGTGCCGCCATCGACGATGCGCTCGCCGACCCACACCGAGAGCAGGCCAAAGGTGAGGAGGAGGGTGAGGATCCAGCTTTTCTTGAGCATCGCTTACCTCCACCTTCGCGCTTCGAGCACGCGCGTGGCGGCGAAGAGCATGACGAAGGTGACCAGCCCGAAATAGACGGAGTGCTTCATGTGCACGAGCCCCTGCCGGAAGGGCTCGAAGTGCCCGAACCAGGCCAGGCCGGTGATGATGTCGGTGAAGGGCCGATCGACGACCTTCGCGACGATCCAGCACATGGTGAGGGCGACGCACATCACGCCCGAGCTGACCGCGGCGACCACCTGGCTCTTGGTGAGCGCGCTGCCGAAGATGCCGACCGCGAGGCTGGCGGCGCCGACGAAGATGAGGCCGAGGTAGCCCGAGAGCACGTGGCCCAGCGAGACCTTGCCGTACACCGCGACGAGCACCGGCATGTACGCGGTGCCGGCGTAGAAGAGGCAGAGGAAGGCGAGCGCCGCGAGGAACTTGCCCATGATGATCTCGCGGTCGTGCACGGGCGAGGAGTAGAGGAGCTGCACGGTGCCGGTCTGGCGCTCCTCGGCGATGAGGCGCATCGACAGGAAGACGGCGCCGGCCATGCCGACGCCCGAGGTCCAGAAGAAGAAGTCGGCCAGCACCTCGGAGGACTTCTTGGCGGTGCCGGCGACGGCGAAGGCGTTGAAGGCCAGGCCGTCGAGGAAGAGCAGCACGGCGATGATGACGTAGCCGCTCATGGTGCGCAGGTAGGCGCTGAGCTCGCGGCGGGCGATGAGCAGGACGGCGTTCATCTACGCCTCCTTTCCGTGGGTCAGCTTGAGGAAGATGTTCTCGAGGCGGTGGGCGGCGCGGTCGACGCGCAGCACCGGCACGTCGGCCTGCACCAGGGCCTTCACGAGCTGGGGGCGCACGTCGCTCTTGGCGGCGACGTGGAGCGAGAGGTTCTGGCCGTCGAGCTTGACGAGGGTGATGTCGCTGACGCCGTCGACCTTCTTGAGCAGCTCGATGACGGGGCCGGCGGCGCCGACGCAGTCGATCTCGATGGGGCCGCCGGAGCCGAGCTTGGTGGAGAGCTCGCTCTCGGTGCCCTGGGCGATGAGCTCGCCGCCCTGGATGACGAGGTAGCGATCGCAGACCTGGCTGATCTCTCCGAGGATGTGGCTCGAGAGGAGCACGGTGTGCTCGCCCTTGAGGCCCTTGATGACCTCGCGCATCTCGACGATCTGCACTGGGTCGAGGCCGCCGGTGGGCTCGTCGAGGATGAGGAGCTTGGGCTTGTGCACCAGGGCCTGCGCGAGGCCGACGCGCTGCTGGTAGCCGTGCGAGAGGGTCGAGATGACGTCGTCGTGTTTGTCGGTGATGGCCGTCTTCTTCTCGGCGTCGGCGACGAAGTTGGCGACGTTGGCGTCGGCCACGCCGCGGAGCTTCGCGACGAAGGTCAGGTACTCGCCGACCGACATCTCGTCGTACACGGGCGGCGTGTCGGGCAGGTAGCCGATGCGCTTGCGAATCTCGTGGGGGTCTCGCGTGACGTCGAAGCCGTCGACGATGACGCGCCCCGAGGTGGGCAGCAGCACGCAGCCCAGCACCTTGAGCGTCGTCGTCTTGCCCGCGCCGTTGAGACCGAGGAAGCCGACCACCTCACCGGACGTAATGGTGAAGGAGAGGGCTTTGATGGCGGCGTGTTCGCCGTAGTACTTGCTCAACCCGTCGACCTGGATCATCGGGCGGAGTGGTTAATACGCGTCGATCCAGAGTCAAGGTGCGTCACGAAAGGTTGCGGTGACGTGGAGCGGGCGCCCTTGAGGATTGTGGGGCGACGTGGCTCTGCGGCGAGGCGTGGTGGTGGGGCGCCGGCGCACTGGGGGGGCGTGCGTCAGGTGGAGCGTGCGTCAGGCGGAGCGTGTCAACCGGCGCGTGCGTCAACCGGTGCGTGCGTGAACCGGTGCGTGCGTGAACCGGTGCGTGCGTGAACCGGTGCGTGCGTGAACCG
>JACSRE010000241.1 GCA_014879945.1 Myxococcus sp. | reverse complement strand
TCCGTCGTCGGCAGCGTCAGATGTGTATAAGAGACAGGTGATGGTGAAGCTCGTCTTCGACTTGAACTCCACGAAGGCGCCGCCCGCGAGGCGACAGGTGTTCGCCGCCAGCGACCCGGTCAGGCAGCGGTTGGGGGACAGCACGTCGGTGGCGGCCGGCGGGGGCGTCAGGGTCAGCAGCGTGCCGCTGGGGCAGGTGCTCGCCGGGCAGCCCGCGACGATCTTGTAGTAGTCGGGCCCCGCGCTGGCGGCCGAGGCGAAGGCGTTGTTCACCAGCCGCAAGGGAGCAGTGCGGCCCGCGACGAAGTTCCGGCCCCAGGTCACGAACGGGAACAGCTGCTCCTCGAGGTGATCGCACGCGACGTCGCCGAAGCCCCTGGTGGTGCAGGCGGCGCCGCCGAAGACGGCGATGGGCTTGTTCGAGCTGATGATGCTGCCGGTCAGATCGTTGTCGATGCGGCACAGCTGGGTCGTGCAGCAGCATGGGGCCAGCACCCCGCACAGCACCGAGGTGCTGCAGTTGGACGCGTAGGAGCAGCCGGTGGAGCCCATCTCGAACTGGTTCTGGCCGCACTCCAGGTTGATCGAGGCCGGGGTGGCCTGGGGCGTGTCGCTGGCCACCTGGAGCACGTCGTAGTCATTGAGGGTGAACACCTGCGACTGGCCAGGGTCGAGCGCCGTCACCCCGGGGCCCGCCCGCGTGCGCGCCGCAGACCGCACCGTCACCTGGGTGTTGGGCTCCTTGGCGACGATGGTGAGCTGGCCGTTGAAGAAGGTCTGGGCCATGCCCGCCGGGTCGTTCCTGCCAGCGCGCTGAATGACGTGCTCCGACGACAGCCCCACGTAGCTGGTGCCCAGAATGTGCGCCGGCAGCAGCAGCGAGGCGTCGTTGGTGTACGAGAAGTACCGGCACGTTCCGGCGTTGCACTGCGCCTGGCGTGACGACTGGAGCGGGCAGTCGGCCACCGTCATGCAGGTGCCCATGTCCCGGTACGCGGCGAGCGGGTTGAACTGGTAGACCGAGATGGGCCGCGTCGAGACCAGCTTGTAGCCGTAGCGCCGCAGCCCGCTGGTGGCGTCGGCGTCGCTGCTGCTCCCGATGGACTGCCAGGGCACGCGGATCACCGCGAGCCCCCGGCTCATCGGGTCGAGTCGCCCGGGCACGGTGACGGTCTTGACCGTCTGCACGGCGTTATTGAACCACCGGGTGATGGCCACGGTGGCCGTCAAGGTGGAGCGGTTGGTGACGACGAAGGCGAACTCGGAGTCCTGCGTTCCCTGGCCCGAGCTGGTGGCGCCCTTGAAGACCGCGGTGGTGTTGACGTTGTCCATCACCGCCGTCCAGTACTCGCAGCCGAAGTAGCTCTTCTCACGGGCGGCGTCGCCGCACTCGTCCACGCAGGCGCCGTTCTGACACTCCGAGTTGGGGCCGAAGCCGGGCAGGCTGGTGCAGGTGATGCTGTCCCAGCCTCCGGTGGCGTTGCAGATCTGCTGGGTGGCGGTGCCCATGCACCGCGACGAGCCGGGAATGCACATCGGCGTCACGCAGGCCGACATCGCGCCCGTGCCCGTGCACTGCTGGGTGATGCAGGTGCCGTCGAAGTTGTCGCCGACGTTCACCCACGTCGTCGAGAGGTTCAGCTGGGTTCGGCGCTGGCACTCTTGAACGGCCTTGCCGTCGGGCGAGCAGCGGCGCTCGCCGGCGGTGCACTCCCGGCACTCACCCATGGTGCAGGTGGCCATGCCCGCGCAGGCCACCGTGCGGAAGCCCGAGCCGTCGCGCTCGCAGACCTCGAGCGACGACGGCATCGCGCCGCACTTGGTGGAGTTGGGGCGGCACTCGAGGCAGCGCTCGTCGGAGCAGAAGCCGTCGGGCATCGGGCACGTCGTCTCGGTGGTGAAGCGCCCGTCGGCGCCGCAGAGCTCGACGGCGCCCGCGTTCACGCTGCAGCGGCGCGCGCCCTCGGTGCACGGCACGAAGACCGACGCGTCTGGCTCGGGTGGCCGCGGCTCGCAGGTGCCCGACAGCAGGTCGCAGCGCTCGGCCGCCGCGCAGTCGCCGTCGCGTCGGCAGACGAAGCGGCACTGCCCGTTGACGAGCCGCTCGGCGGCCTCGCACACCGGGCCCGCGTCGACGGGAGGGGGCTTGATGACGGTGCGGTCGCACCCGGACGCGGCGAGGAGGAGCAGGAGGACGAAGGGGAGCGGACGACGCATGAAGAGAGGCTCCAGCCGAAGACGGAAGAGGCCGCCGTCCTACCCCACCTCACACGCCGAGGGCTACTCGCCCAGCTTGTCGATGATGCTGGTGAAGTCGGCGTCGTCGTCTTTGGGGAGCTGACCCACCACGGTGCGATCTTCCGACGGCGGGGCGCGCTTGGGCGCCGCGGCGGTGATGGCCACCGGCGGGCGCGCCGGCGCGGGGGGCTTGGCGGCCACGGGCGCCGCGGGCCGGGCGACCCCCGGAGGCGCGGTGCGCGCCGCGTCGGGGATCATGTTGACCTTG
>JACSRE010000374.1 GCA_014879945.1 Myxococcus sp. | reverse complement strand
CTCCGCGCCCTTCCACGCCGCCTCGGCACTCGACCCTTCCCCCCGTTTCCTGCTTTGTTCTTCTTCTGCGTCCCGGGGGAGGGGCACGATGCCGAACTTGCGAATGGGAGTGGTGCTGTCGCTGTGGGCCTCCGTGGCCGTCGCAAGCGCGCCGGTCGAAGCGGAGCTCAAGCGGCTCCAGGGCGAGTACCGGCGGGGCGAGGTGCTCTCCCGCGAGCTCACCGAGGTGCTCGGCGTGTCGCTCTCGCCGCTCCTGGGCATGGGCGCGGTCGGCTGCTGGCGCTGGGTCTCGCATCGCTCCGACCCGGGGGAGCGGCCATGGACGGAGCGACCCTGGTTCTTCGCGCCGCTGCTCGCGCTCACCTTCATCTTGCGCCTGGGCAGCAAGGTGCCCCTCATCAAGCGCTTCTTCAAGGGGCTGGCCGTCTTCGAGAGCAAGCTGTCGGCGCTGCTCTTCCTGCCGCTGACGAGCGTGGCGCTGTCGTCGGTCGAGGGCCGAGAGGCAATGGGGGCCCTGCTGCTCGACGCCGTCGTGCCGAGCGCGTGGGCGGCCGAGGCCATGGCGGGGAGCCCCGGCGGCTTCACCGAGGCCGTCGGTGCGGTGGCGCTGAGCGCCCTCGGCTTCACGGTCTGGCTCGCAGGGCACTCGGTGCGTGTGCTCTGCGTGCTCAGCCCCTTCGAGGCGGTGGACCTGCTCCTCAAGTCGGTCAAGGCCACCCTCATCATCGCGCTGGTCTCGGCCGACGCCATCAGCCCGTGGCTGGGCCTCTCGCTCGCCGCGCTCTACGCCCTCGTCGCGCTGGCGATGGCGGGGTGGTCGTTTCGGCTCGCCGTCTTCGGCGCCATCTTCTGTCTCGATGTCTTCCGCATCACCGGGCGCAGCGCGGGCGCGTCGCCCTACCTCGCCTTCGCCTCGCGCCTGCCGGGCGTCCCCCGCCGCACCGTCGGCAGGCTCAGCAAGGAGGGCGAGGAGGTGGTCTTCGAGTGGCGCCCGTGGCTGGTGCGCCCCACGCGGCGTGTCGTCGTGCGTGACGCGTCGGCCGTGGAACGGGGGCTCGTCCACCCCGTGCTGCTCGACGCGCAACGCAACGTCCTCGTACGTTTCCCGCCGCGCTACCGGGGCGCGAGCGCGACCCTCGCCGGCAGCCTCGGCCTCCCGGTGGAGGAGCCGCCGGTGCTCCGAGGCTGGCGCGCTGCCCGCGCGTGGCTCTCGGAACAGTTCTCTCGAGTCCGGCGGCCCGCGGCGCCCCCGGCGTCGGCCTGACGAGGCGACACACCCCTCGCCGCCCTCAAGGCGTCGGTTCGGCCTCGTCGACGGCGCCACCGTCTCGCGCGCCCATCACCTCCCCCCCTCCATCGAAGACGAACGACTCGGGCTGGTCGGGCCTCGGCGGCGGAGGCTCGTACGGCGCCGCGGCGCTCAGCGGCACGCACGTCCACGGCTCGAAGAGCGTGGTGCGCCGTGTGAACTGGAGCCCGGCCTGGAAACACAGCCGCTGCCGCTGAATGAAGCGGGCCTCGCGCCACGTCACGTCGCCGCTGCGCACCCAGGAGCGGTCGTACTCGTCGAGCCCGCTCTCTGGGCCGGGCCGGAAACGCATCGAGAGCCGCCAGTACGCCTCGCGCGGCTCGGCCGACACCTCCACCCCGTACCAGCCGTCCTGCGTCACCAGCCGCGTCTGCGGCCTCGGCAGCGCGTCGAGCACCGAGCGCTGCGCGGCGCGCGTCGCCTCCACCTCGCCGAAGAAGTCGTCGGCCACCAGTCCGAGGTCCATGCCCGCGAGCTGGAACGTCGCCTGCCACAGCGCCGCGCCCGAGAGCTTCGGCGGCAGCTGCTCGTCGGCGAAGGCGCGCAGCAGCCGCTGGATGGAGCCCTCGCCGTAGCGCTTCACCATCGCGGCGATGAACCCGCGCCCGATGGGGTACTTGAGGTCGTCGTCGCCGTTCCGCCGGAAGGCGTCGAAGTCGATGATGTCTGCCAGCTGAAGCTCGCGGCGGTCGAGCAGCGCGGCGAGCACGAGCTGCTCCTCGGCCGGGTGCTCGGTGAAGTGACCCTCCACCCACGAGGCGAGCCCTTCGTCGAGCACGCGCGCGTTCGCCCAGCGGGTGAAGCCCTCCTCGCCGATGAGCCGACGGGCCAGCACGTGCGCCGTCTCGTGCGCGAGCGTCGCCTCAGCCTCCTCGTCGGCCCGCATGCGGATTCGCTCGAGGTACGCGGTGCCCACGGTGTTCCGCATCGAGCCGGAGAGGTCGACGAAGATGGGCGCGCCGGCGTCGACGCCCAGCAGCGCGCTCACCCTGTCGTGGACGGCGTCGGCGCGCTCGGCGAGGGCCAGGGCCGCCGACGCCTCGATGCTCGGGTAGCTGAACTCGTAGCGCGCCGTGGTGGTGACGCCGGGCGCTGACGAGGGCAGCGTCTCGAGCGCTGCTTCTCCAGTCGGCGCCTCTTCCGACTCGCTCCCGCTCCGGCGAGACGCCGCCGCGTGGCGGTGGCGCAGGGCTTCTCGCTGCATGCCGACACGTGGGTGCATGGCA
>JACSRE010000400.1 GCA_014879945.1 Myxococcus sp. | reverse complement strand
CGACGAGGGGCGCGCCGAGGCAGCCTCAGCCTGAGGGTACGGTGGAGCGATCGCTCCCGGTGGCCGGTTCGCCGCCGCTGGTGCCGCGATCGCCGGCGAGGTGACAGGGCGGGCGGCTCCGGGGCTCCCGGGGGGCGCCGGCACCGGGCGAGCGCCGGGCGCGCCAGGCGGCGGTGGCACGGGACGCGCGCCAGGGGCTCCCGGAGGGGGCGGAACCGCGCGCGCGCCAGGGGCTCCAGGTGGCAGCGGCATGGCCCGCGCTGCGGGTGGTGCTGGCGCGGCGGGCGGCGCGATCGCAGGCACCCGTTGGGCGACCGGCGTGGGCACGTTGCCCGCGCGCGCCGCTGGCCCTGCCGGCGCAATCGACGGCGCGATGGCGGGCGCAATCGACGGCGCGACGGCTGGCGCAATCGATGGCGCGATGGCTGGCGCAATCGATGGCGCGACGGCTGGCGCAACCGACGGCGCGATGGACGGCGCAACCGGCTTCGCCGCCGGAATGGCGGGTGCGATCGACGGAGCGGACGGGGTCACCGTCGGCCGCGCCTGGCCGGGCGGCCTCGCCGGAGGAAGGCCCGGAGGTTTGCCGTGCGGATCGTCGGGAGGCGCCATCGCGGTCGTTCAGGGCTCAGGCCGGTGACGGGAGATCCCGATGGTTGGCCAACTGCATGCCTTCGTTGTCCTTCATCGACTTCTGAATGTCGTTCTCTGACAGGCCCGACGAGAGGCTGATCGTCGTCGAGGTGCGCTGACCGGTCTCTTGATCGGTCGCGGCGACGTTCACGATGCCGTTGGAGTCGATCTCGAAGGTCACGTCGATCTTCACGTCGCCCCGGTAGCCGATGCGGAAGCCCGAGAACTCGAACTCGCCCAGCAGCTCGCACTCCTCGGCGCGGTTCGACTCGCCCTGGTACACGCGGATCTTCACCTTGTCCTGGCCGTCGCGGCTGGTGGTGAAGGTCTTCGACTTCTCGATGGGAATCGGGGTGTTCTTCTCGATGATCTTCTCGGTGTAGCCCCCGACGGTGCCGATGCGCAGCGACAGCGGGGTGACGTCGACCAGGAACGTCTCGGTGCGCTGATCGACGAGCGCGTGCGCCTGGAGCGCGGCGCCCAGCGACACCACCTGGTCCGGGTCCACCCCGGCCATCAGGTCCTTCGAGAAGTAGTGCTTCACCGAGTTGGCGATGATCGGCAGGCGCGTGGGGCCGCCGACGAGGATCACCGCGTCGACGTCAGCCGCCGTCATGCGCGCGCTCTGGAGCGCCTCGTCACACACCTTGAAGGTGCGCTGCACCAGGTCCATCACCATGCGGTTGAAGGCGTCTTGCGTGAGCGTCTGCGTGAGATCGATGACGTTGCCGTTGACGTCCTGGCAGATGCCGGCGCAGTGAATCGTCGCGACGTTCGACTGGCCGACGTCGATCTTCCCCTTCTCGGCGGCCTCCTTGAGCATCTGCAGGCAGTACTTGTTCTGCCGAAGGTCCAGCTTGTGGCGGGCCAGGAAGTCGTCGGCCAGCCAGTTCATGATGCGATCGTCGAAGTCGTCGCCACCCAGGTACGTGTCGCCAGCCGTCGAGAGCACCTCGAACACGTCTTTGCCGATCTCGAGGATCGAGACGTCGAAGGTGCCGCCGCCCAGGTCGTACACCACGACCCGCTGGTTCATGTCGCGACCGAAGCCACACGCCAGCGCCGCCGCGGTGGGCTCGTTCAAGATGCGCAGCACGTCGAGGCCCGCGATGCGCCCGGCGTCTTTGGTGGCCTGCCGCTGGTTGTCGTTGAAGTAGGCGGGCACCGTGACGACGGCCTTGGTGACGGGCTGGCCCAGGTAGCTCTCGGCGATGGCCTTCATCTCCTTGAGCACCAGAGCCGAGATCTCTGGCAGCGAGAAGGTGCGGCCGCGCACCGTGATGCGCACCGAGTTGTTCGGGCCCTCGACGATCTTGTACGGCATCACCGACTGCGCCTTCTTCACCTCGTCAGAGAAGAAGAAGCGGCCGATGAGCCGCTTGGCCGAGTACACCGTGTTCTCGGCGTTGGTGATGATGTTCTTCTTGGCGGCGTTGCCCACCAGCACCGAGCCGTCGTCGAGGAACGACACCACCGAGGCGTGCGTCAGCTCACCCCACTCGTTGGGGAGCACGGTGGGCTGACCGTTGATGACGGCCGAGACGCACGAATACGAGGTGCCTAGATCGATGCCGACGGCAATTTCCGACATGGGCAGCAAGACTACTCAAGTGCCGGGGCTTTCGTGAATTTGTTGGGCTCCTCAGTTCGGCCAGGGTGGTGCGGGGAAGGTCGCTGTCGGATTGTGGGTTCAGACCCAGAGGCCGAGAATAGAGATCGACATGACCCGCCTGTTCGCCATCGCGACGTCGAACCCCTCGCTGATGCGCTGCGAGCTGCAGCGCGCGAGGGGCCTGGTGACGCTCGACGACGATGGCTTGGTGCTCGGCCTCGGCGCCTACGATGACGCCCAGCTGGTGCAGCGGCGCTACGGCGTGGGGGTGACACGCGCCGACATGTGGGACCAACCCAGCTCTGAGACCGCCCTGTACGTCGCCTCGGCGCCGCCCGTCGGCCGCACCCAGGAAGACGTGGCCCAGCCCTTCCGCATGCGGCAGTGGTTGTTCGCCATGGCGGGCCAGGGGCCGTCGGGCGGCAGCGCCACCCGCGACCGGCTCGCCGAACAGCTCCCCGACTTCCTGTTGCGCTCGCTGCGCGGCCCGTCGCTCGAAGAGGCCGTGTTCGCCACTTTCCTCGCCGAGCTCCGCAGCCTTGGCCGCACCGAAGACCCCGACCTCGAGGCGCCGCTCGCCGCCCAGCTCCTGGCGCGCACCGCCCACCACGTCGAGGCCGCTTCGGGCCACCCGCACCGTGCGTCACTGGCCCTGGTGGCGACCAACGGTCGCCTCGTGGTCGCGACCGCTCACGGCGAAGCGCCGCTGTTCTATCGGCTGCTCGAGGGCGATGGCGCCTGCGCGCGCTGCGAGCTGTCAGGTGACGAGAAGGCCGCGACCGCCGAGGTGCGCGATCACCGGCGGCGCCGATCGGTGCTGATCTCGAACGCGCCCAACAAGCCCGAGGGCTGGGTCACGGTGGCCGGTGGGCGCTCCATCGCCGTCGGGCGCACGCTGCAGCTCCAGACGATCTAATCACCGCTGAAAGAAGCTCGCGTCGAGCACCTGCACCAGCAGGTTGGCCGCGGCGTGAAAGAGGGCCGCGCCGACGACCGAGCCCGTGCGCTCCCGCATCCACCCGAAGAGCAACGCCGGGAAGAACACCGACAGCCGCCAGACCTCGAAGATCGCCAGGTGGCCGAGCGCGAAGAGGAGCGCGGTCAGCCAGAACGCTGGCCCCAGCCGCGCGCCGAAGAACACGCGCCCCTGCGGCCAGGCGTCGCGGAGCCGGGTCTGGAGGTAGCCGCGGTAGAAGAACTCCTCGGGGAGCGCCACCACGAACGTCTGGTCGATCACCCACTCGGGGAAGCGGTCGGGCAACCGAAACGCGAAGTGGGGCGCGCTGACGTACGGCGTCACCACCCGCATCAGGTCGCTGGGGAGCTGGGGCAGCAGATAGATGAACGCGACGTAGCCCGCGATGAAGAGGGGGAAGACGACCGCGCCCACCGCCAGGAACTGCTTCACGTCGCGCCCCAGCGTGCGCGTCGAGAGCCCGAAGTCCCGGTAGTCCTCTCCGCGCACGCGCATGGCCAGCACCGGCAGGTAGAGGAAGCCGACCGTCGCCACCAGCTTCGCCGCGGGCCGCCAGATGAGCCACGCGATCAAGATGCCGCCGAAGCCCAGCGCCCACACCACCAGCGCCTCACGCACCGCCGATTGCGTCAGCCAGCTGCGCGTCGTCAGGGAACCAGCCGCTGCCACATGCCCTCGGAGGTCTGGAACGTCAGGGTGACCTGGCCCGCCTTGATGGCCGAGCCGTTGCGCAGCGTCATTCGGTCTCCGGCCTTCAGCTTCAGCCCTTCGACGGTGGTGCCGTTGGTGGAGCCGAGATCTTCAATCGACCACCGCCCTTCGGACGTGCGCAGCAGCGACAGGTGCTGGGCCGAGAGGGTGCCGTCGTTGAGTGAGACGTCGACCTCGTGCGATCTCCCGACCGTGACCCTGGGCTGCGTGGGCAGGGCGATCGCGAGCCCCTCGGCGCCTTTGGGCGGCGCCACCAGCCGCGGGTCCTCGAGGGTGTCGAGCACCATGGTGCTGGCGCGCGGCGCCTTCCAGGTGCCGGGCTCCCAGACCAACCAGTCTCCGGGGTGTTGTTTGTTGAAGGCCTCGCGGCCCGCTGCACCCGTTCGCCGAAGCGCCGAGAGCAGGTAGCTCTTCACGTCGGCACTCCGTCACGCAGCTTCTTCAGCAGCTGCAAGCGGCGCTGGTGGCACGTGAGGTTGAGCGGATCGAGCTGCAGCGCCGCCTCGACCGCGTCGATGGCCTCACGCAGCTGCCCTTTGCCCTCGTACACGTTGGCGGCGAGCAGCTTGACGTAGGCGCCGCCAGCCGCGTTCGGGTTGGCCGCGAGGTGCGAGGTGCGCAGCCGCTCGAGGTCGACGACGGTGAGCCCGGCCTGCAGGCAGCGCATCACCCCGCGGAAGTTGCCGCGGTTGGCGTCGAACTCGGCGCGGTGGAGCGGGTTGCCCAGCACGTCGGCCGCGCCCTTGACGCGCGAGAGCGAGGCCTCGAGCTGGGAGCGCTGGTTGGTCGAGAGCGCTCGCTGGCCCGCCGCCTCGAGCTCCTGAATGGCCTCTCTCGCGCGCGCGCGGATCTCGGAGGACTCGGCGTCGGTGGCGACGCCCACCAGCACGTAGTGGTCGCCGTTGATGCGCTGGCGGAACTTCTCGAGCACCTTCTCGGCCTCGGGGTCGTCGCTCGCCGACACGGCCGCCTTCGGCAGCTGACTGACCGGCAGCCCCTGAATGAGCCGGGTGACGGTGTCGCGCAGCACCGGCGTCAGATCGACGAACTGCACCCCGAAGCCGGCCGACATGCCCCAGGCGGTCGCCTGCTCCTGGGTGACGTGGCGCACCACCTCGCCCAGCAGCATGCCCCCGCCCTCGGTGAGGGTGATCTTCACCTTCGAGAAGAGCGCGGGCAGCGGCGCCTCGGCCGCCAGGAACATGCCGCCACGGGAGATGTCGGTGCAGGTCAGCGTGCCCAGCGCCCTGCCGTCGACGGTCGCGACGTCGGCGGTGAAGCGGGCGGCGAAGCGCGGCTGGGCGGGCCCTTTGGCGGGTGAGGTGGTGAACGCCGGGGCCGGCGCGCCCGCCTCGGGCCGGGCCTGCTCGGCCTTCGACGCCACCGCCTTCATCGACGCGGCCGCGACCCACTCGAGCACGCCCTCGAGCGCCTGGCCGAACTCGGCGGCCGACTGGAACCGGTCGGCGGGCTCCTTGGCCATGGCCTTCATGATCACGTCGCTCAGCGGCACCGGCACCGTCGGCACCACCTCGTGAGGCGCCTTCGGCATCTGGGTGCGGTGCGCGACGAGCAGGTCAGTGAGCCCGCGCTGGGGGAAGGGGAGCCGCGCGGTGGCCATCAGCCACGCGATGCAGCCGAGCCCGTAGATGTCGGCGCGGCCATCGACCGGCTGGCTGTTGGCCTGCTCGGGCGACATGAACTCGGGTGTGCCGACGATCAACCCGGCCGCGGTGTGCTGATCGGCGCGCTCGGTGTCGAGGAGCTTGGCGAGGCCGAAGTCGAGCACCTTGACGAAGTTGTCCTGCTTGCCCCGGCGCATGATGAAGATGTTCTCGGGCTTCAGATCGCGGTGCACGATGCCCGCCGCGTGGGCGGCCTGCAGCGCGTCGCAGACCTGCAGCAAAATGGGAATGCTGGTCGTCGCGGGGATGGGCGCCGTCATCAGGTAGTTGAGCGGCTTGCCCTCCAGGTACTCCATCACGAGGTAGTACCGATGCGGCGGCACCACGTTCATGTCGAAGATGTTGACGATGTTCTCGTGGCCGATGAGGTTGACCGCGCGCGCCTCGGCGTAGAACCGCGCCACCAGGTTCTCGTCGGTCGCCAGGCGCTCCATCAACACCTTGATCGCCACCCGGCTCGCGATGACCGAGTGCTCGCCCAGGTACACCGTCCCCATGCCTCCGCGGCCAATCACTTTGGTGATGCGGAACGAGCCGATCGTTTGACCGACCAGGCTTTCAGTGGCGGCGGCCATGAGTACGTCGCGACTGTACCGGACGCCTGACAGGCTGTGGTCTTTTTCACTCGCGACGGATTGCGCGGAGGAACCCCTTGACGTCGAGCGTGTTGACGACGTCGCCGACTCGCGCCCAGCCCTTCCGCGCCGAGGCGAGGGCGAAGGGCAGGTGGCTGGAAAGCTCGTTGACCGAGTGGGCGTCGGTGCTGATCGACAGCTTGAGGCCGCGCTCCAGCGCCTTGCGAACGTGCTCGGGTGAGAGGTCCATGCGGTCGGGGCAGCCGTTGACCTCGATGGTGAGGCCCTTCTTCGCCGCCTTGTCGAGGATCTCATCCATGCGCATCGGGGCCGGCTCGCGCTTGTTGAGCAGCCGCCCGGTGGGGTGCCCCCAGATGTGGAGGAACGGGTTGTCGAAGGCGTTGAGCACGCGCCTGGTCATCTGATCTTCGTCCTGGCTGTAGCGCTGGTGAATCGAGCCGATCACCACGTCGAGCTGCTCGAGCACCGCGTCGGGGTAGTCGAGGCGCCCGTCTTCGAGGATGTCGCTCTCGATGCCCTTGAGCAGGCGAATGCCCTTCACGGTGTCGTTGACGCGGTCGATCTCGTCCCACTGCTGCTTGAGGCGCTCGAGGGTGAGCCCGCCGGCGTAGCCCGAGGTCTGCGAGTGCTCGGTGACGGTGAAGTAGGTGAAGCCCAGGGCCTTCGCCGCGCGCGCCATCTCTTCGAGCGAGTTGACGCCGTCGCTCCAGGTGGTGTGCGAGTGCACGTTGCCGCGAATGTCCTTCGCGGTGACGAGGTCGACCGGCAGCCGGTGCGCCAGGGCCGCCTCGATCTCGCCCCAGTCTTCGCGCAGCTCGGGCGGCACGAACTGCATGCCCAGCAGGGCGTAGAGGTCGGCCTCGTCGAGGATGGGCAGCTTCGTCTCGGCGCTCTCGTGCTTGGCGACCCCGGCCTTCGCCGCGGCGTTCTGGCCCTCCTTCATGCGGAAGACGCCCCACTCGCTGATGGTGAGGCCCTTCTCGAGCGCCAGGCCGCGCAGCTTGATGTGGTGGGCCTTGGAGCCCGTGAAGTGGTGCAGCGCCGACGCGAAGTCCTCGTCGGGGAGCACCCGCAGGTCGACCTGGAGATCGGTGTCCTTGAGCCGCACCGAGGACTTCGACTCGCCCGCGCCGATCACCTCGGCGATCTGCGGGAACGCCTGGAAGTGGGCGAACACCGGCTGGGCGTCGCTGGCCGAGGCGATGAGGTCGACGTCGGCGACCGTCTCTTTCTGGCGCCGCACCGAGCCGCCGAGGCTGGCGCGCTTGACGCCCGGCGCCCGCTTCACCCACTCCAGCAGCGCGTCGGCCTGCGGCAGCACCTCGGCCAGCTTCTTGCGCCCGCCGGTGGACGCGGCGCGCCTTGCCACCTCGAGCCCGTGAATGAGCTTCTCTTCGGTCTTCTGGCCGAAGCCCTTGAGCCCCCGCACCTGCTGCAGCCGGCAGGCCTTCTCGAGCTCGTCGAGGCTGCCGACCCCGAGCTGATCGAAGAGCGCGCGCGCCTTCTTCGGGCCCAGGTCGGGCACCGACATCAGCTCGAGGATCTTCGGCGGGAACCGGGCCTTGATCTCTTCCAGCGCCGTCATCTTCCCGGTGGTGACGAGCTCTTCGATCTTCCCGGCGATGCTCTCGCCGATGCCGGGCAGGCTGGTGAGCTGGTGCTGCTCGACCAGGGCGCCCAGGTCGTCCGACAGCCCCGCGATGCGCTCGGCGGCCAGATCGTACGCGCGCACCTTGAACGCGTTCTCGCCGCTCAGCTGCAGGTAGGCGCCGAGATCGCGAAGGGCCTTCACCACCACCGTCTTGTCCGCGGTCGGCATGCGCTCGAGGCTACCGCGCCGGGCAGGTGGCCTCAGCCTGATTCGCCGCGCCAACCCGCCCGAAGGTCGGTAGAGAGAGGACGCATGACCGACGCGCGCACCACCCTGGGCCCAGCCGATCTCGAGGAAGGAGAGCTCCGGGGGTACGCGGTGGGCAAGCGCAACGTGCTGGTGGCCTGCGTGGGCGGCAAGCTCAAGGCCCTCGACGACTGGTGCAACCACGGCGGGTGCCTGCTCTCGGGCGGGCGGCTCGAGAACAACCTGGTGATCTGCCCGTGTCACGAGGTCGGCTTCGACCTCGACACCGGCGTGAACGCGACGTCGCCGGGCATCTGTGACGATCAGCCCGCGTTCAAGACGAAGGTCGAAGACGGGCAGGTCGTGGTGATCGGCTTTCCGCCGAAACCCTGAAGGAGCAACGGAGCCATGGCGCACGAAGGTCACGATCACCACCACCACGACGATCACCACCACCACGACGATCACCACCACCATCACGACGACCCGGTTCACGAGCACCGCGCGACGGCGCCGGCCTCGGTCAGCGCGTGGGTCGTCACCTGCAGCGACACCCGCGACGCCTCGACCGATGGCGGCGGCCCGCTCGTGCGGCAGCTGCTCGAGCACGCCGGGCACACCGTGGCGGGCGCGTCGCTGGTGAAGGACGACGCGACCGAGATTCGGCGCGCCATGGAGCAGGCCAGCGCAGCGGGGGCGCGGGCCATCGTCCTCACCGGCGGCACCGGCCTGTCGTCGCGCGACGTCACCGTCGAGACGGTCACCCCGATGTTCCAGCGCACCATCGACGGCTTCGGCGAGCTGTTCCGCATGCTCTCGTTCCAGCAGATCGGCGCGGCGGCCATGGCCAGCCGGGCGGTGGCCGGCGTGTGGAACGGCGTGGTGGTGTTCGTGCTGCCGGGCTCGGTCGCGGGCGTCACCCTGGCCATGCAGCGCCTGGTGTTGCCCGAGCTCGGGCACCTGGTTCGCGAAGTCTCGCGGTGAGTCATGGTGTCCCGTGCGCGCGCGGCGCGTCTGAAGCCGCTGCTCGACGCCGTCGCCGACGACCGGCCGTGGGCTGATCGGGTTCGCTTCGATCCCGTCGAGTTCCCCCACCGCTACGAAGCCCCGCGGGACGTCGAGGTGGTGGCGCTGCTCTCGGCCTCGCTGGCGTACGGCCGGGCCGACCTCTTCAAGCCGAAGATCGAGTCGGTGCTCGAGAAGCTGGGCGCGCGCCCCGCCGCGAGGTTGAAGGCGCTCGAGGTCAGCCAGCTCGCCGGCCTGCTCGACGGCTTCGTCTACCGCTTCAACCTGCCGGCCGACGTGGGCGTGCTCTTGATGGGCATGGGCGCGTGCCTGCGCACCCACGGCAGCCTCGAGGCGACGTTCCTCGAGGCCAGGCGCACCAGCCCCGACTACCGCGCGGCGCTCTCGACCTTCGCGAGGACGGTGCGCGACGCGGCCCCGCGCGCCGAGATCGTGCGGGCGCTCGGCCCCACCCGCGGCCTCGACCACCTGCTCCCGGTCGGCGACGGCGCCGCCAAGCGCCTCTCGCTCTACCTGCGGTGGATGGTGCGCGGCCCCGACGCCATCGACTTCGGCATCTGGACCCTGGTGAAGCCGGCCGAGCTGGTGATCCCCCTCGACACGCACATCGCGCGGCTCTCGACCTTCCTCGGCCTCACCACCCGCCAGACGCGGGGCTGGGCGATGGCCGAAGAGATCACCGCCTCGCTCCGGCAGCTCGCGCCCGACGACCCGGTCCGCTACGACTTCTCGCTGTGCCACTTCGGCATGAGCGGCGCGTGCCCCGCGCGGCCGGTCGAGGCGAGCTGCCGGCGGTGCCCGCTCAAGGCAGAGTGCCGGGTGGGGCGCAAGCTGGTCAGGCGGTGAAGATCCGCCGCAGGCGCGTGAGCAGCCCGGCGGCGTCGGCCTTCTGGTTCGCGAGGCCGTCGGCGCCGCTGGTCAGCTCGGCTCTTCGCCGCGCGAGGAACTCGGCCAGCTGCTCGGCCAGCTGCGGCTTCTTCGCGAAGAACGCCTCGAAGTGGGGGCGGTCGAACTCGAGCACCACGGTGTCGTCGATGGCGACGACCGAGGCCGATCGCGGCGCTCCGGTCAGCAGCGACATCTCTCCGAAGTACTGCCCGCGCGACAGGGTGGCCACCTCGCGTGGAGGCTGGCCGACGCGCACCGACACCCGGCCCGAGACGACGACGTAGAAGGTCTGCCCCTCGCGGCCCTCGGTGCACACCGACTCGCCCAGGCCGAAGGTGCGCTCATGGGCGGCGTCGGCGATGGCGCGGCGCTCCTCGGCGCTGAAGGGCGCGAAGAGGTCGAGCTCGTCGAGCAGCGCCTGCCGGTGCCCCTCGGGCCGGCGCGCGTCGGCGCGCATGGTGACGACCCGCTGCGGGAAGGGGATCTCGATGCCCGCGCGGCCGAAGCGGTACCACAGCCGCGCGTACACCTCGTCGTGCACCCGCGGCGCCTCGGCGAAGTCGCTGATCCACAGCCGCACCACGTACTTCACCGACGAGTCCTCGAAGCCCCAGGTGAACACCACCGGCGCCGGGTCGCTCAAGATCAACGGGCTCTCGGCGAGGGCCTCGAGGATCTCGGCCTTCACCTTCGTCGGCGGCGCGGCGTACGCGGTGCCGATCGGCAGCTCGATGGCCACGGGCTGGCCGCCGCGCGTGAAGTTGGTGATGGGCTCGCGCGCAGTGAGCGCGTTGGGCAGGGTGACCTGCTCCTTGCGCAGCGTCTCGATGCGGGTGGAGCGCCACGACGTCTGCACCACCCGGCCTTCGTGCTGCCCGACGCGCACGAAGTCGCCCACCTTGTAGGGGCTGTCGAGCTGGAGCGAGAGGCCGCTGAAGACGTTGCCCAGGGTGTCTTGCAGCGCGAAGCCCAGCACCAACGACAGCACCGCCGAGGTGCCCACCAGGGTGGTGACGTCGAGCTGCAGCTGCGTCTTGAGGATGGGGATGGCGGTGATCAGGTAGAGGAGGAAGTCGGCCACGTCGCGGTGGATCTTCGCGGTGGACTTCGCGCTGATCCTCCGCCGCAGCCACAGCACGAGCGCGACCAGCAGCCGCACCGTGCCGAACGCGAACGCCAGCATCCACGCGGCGCGCAGGTACGCGTGCCAGGGCTTCGGCAGCGGGTCCTCGAGGGCCAGGGTGAGCCCGCGCACGGCCACGAAGATCGAGAACCACACCAGGGCGCCCAGCACGTCCTGGCGCAGGCGCTCATCGCGCGAGAGGCGCCGCAGCAGGGCCGCCAGCACCAGGCCGATGGTGCCGAGCACGAGGGCGAGGTTGCCGTGGAAGAAGGCCATGGGCGGGCGCTCCTAGCACGCCGGCGTCCACCGCGACGGGTGCGCCGCCGTTGCCGCACGAAGGCGCAGTCGCGCTAGAAGGCCCGGGCCATGCCGCTCTCTGCCGTGAAGTGCCAGGAACGCGCCGTCTCTGCCCTCGAGTCGGCGCTCGCGCGCGGCCACGTGCACCACGCGTGGCTGTTTCAGGGGCCCGAGGGGGTCGGCAAGGAGCTGGCGGCGGTGGGCCTGGCCCAGGCGCTGTGCTGCACCGAGCAGCCCAACGTCGGCTGCGGCGCCTGCGCGAGCTGCCGGCGCGTCGAGAAGCGCAACCACCCCGACGTCACTCTGGTGATGCCCGAGGACGAGCAGGTGCAGCGCGGCCTCGCCGGCCGCAGCGACTTCGAGCGCACGCCGTCGCGCGACATTCGCATCGAGCAGATCCGCCAGCTGCAGGAGCGCCTCGCCTTCCGCGCCCTCGAGTCGAAGACCAAGGTCGCGATCCTCGTCGCGGCGCACGCGATGAACGCCTCGGCGCAGAACGCGCTCCTCAAGACGCTCGAGGAGCCGCCCGCGGGCACGGTGCTGATCCTCGTCTCGTCGGCGCCCGAGAAGCTGCTGCCCACCATTCGCAGCCGGTGCTCGAAGGCCAGCTTCGGGCCGCTCCCGGTGGCCTTCCTCACCGAGCACATCAAGCAGCACAAGAAGGGCGTCGACGACGTCACGGCCGCGCAGGCCGCCACGATGGCCGGCGGCTCGCTCTCACGCGCGCTCGACTTCGACGTCGACGGCCTCGCCGAGCGCAGGGACATCATCGAGCGGTTCGAGGCGCTCGCCCCCGGCGACGCCCGGGGCTGGCTCGCCCTCGCCGAGACGCTCGCGGAGGATCGCGCGTCGGCCGAGCTCGCCCTCGACGTGCTGCAGGTGTGGCTGCGCGACGTCGGCTGTGCCCGGGTGCCGGGCGCGGCGCTGGTGAACGCCGATCTCGAGCCGCTCGCCGTCTCCGCCGCGGGGCGGGTGTCGGCCGCCGGCCTGGCGCGCCGCGCGGTGTTGATCGACGAGGCGCGCAACGCCATCACCCAACGCAACGGCGCCGCCCGGCTGCAGCTCGAGCGCATGTTCATCGAGATGTTCGCGGCCTGACCGGCATGCCGCGCCGCGCGCCTGCCGCCTGGAAGCTGGGGCTGTTGTCGCTGCTGTACTTCGTGCAGGGCCTGCCGTTCGGCTTCCAGTCCAAGGGGCTCAAGCTCCTGCTGGCCGACGACAAGACGGTGCCGATGACGGCGGTCACCCTGCTGGGGCTCCTGTCGCTGCCGTGGAGCATCAAGCCCGTCTGGGCGCCGCTGGTCGATCGCTACGGCTCGGAGCGCTTCGGGCGCCGCAAGTCGTGGATCGTGCCGTTGATGATCCTCCTGGCGTTGAGCCTCGCGGCCGCGGGCCTCACCCCGTACCCGGAGCTGTTGGTGCCGCTGCTGGGCATCGTGCTCCTGATGAACCTGTTCGCCTCGATGCAGGACGTGCCGGTCGATGGGCTGGCCATCGACCTCTTGAGCGACGCCGAGCTCGGCGCGGGCAACGCGGCGCAGGTCGCGGCCTACAAGATCGGCATGGCGGTCGGCGGGGCCGTCTTCATCGGCCTGCTGCTGCCGGCGCTCGGCTGGGGCCCGGCCTTCTTCGCGCTCGCCGCCATCGCCGGCCTCGCGTCGGTGGCGATGTTCTGGGTGAAGGAGCCTGCGCGTGAGGTGGCCACGGGGCGGCCCGCGGAGCGCCTGGCCTTCAAGGAGATCGGGCGTCGCGCCTGGCAGCTCGTCGCCAGGCCCCAGGGCGCGTGGTTGGTGCTCTTCGTGGCCACCTACAAGACGGGCGAGGCGCTCTCGGACTCGGTCTTCGAGCCGTACCTGCAGCGCGTGCTCTCGTACTCGAAGGAAGACGTCGCCGGCTTCGCGCTGGTCGGTCAGGTCGGCTCGCTGGTCGGCTCCATCGTCGGCGGGGTAGTGGCCTCGCGCACCTCGCTGCTGCGGGCCGTCGGCACCACCGCGGCGGTGCGCGCGCTCTCGCTGGTGGGCATGTGGGCGCTGGCGGCGGGGCTGTTGCCTGGCACGCCGCTGGTGATCAACGTCATCACCGGCGCCGAGCACTTCTTCGCCGGCCTCGTCACCACCTGCATGTTCGCCTTCATGATGTCGAAGGTCGATCGCGCCGTGGGCGCCACGCACTTCACGCTGCTGGCCGCCGTCGAGGTGCTGGGCAAGTCGCCGACCGGCCTGGTGTCGGGCGCGCTCGTCGACAGGCTGGGCTGGGCGCCCGTCTTCTTGATCGGCGCCGGGCTGTCGTGGGCGTTTCTGGGCCTGCTGATTCCCATGCGCGCGCGCGCGCCGGCCGTCACGGCGGGCGGGTGACGCCGGCGATCGCCTCGAGCATCGCGTCGAGGGTCGCCGGCTTGGCGAGGAAGCCGTTCATGCCGGCCCGCTGACAGGCCTCGCGGTCTTCGGCCGAGGCCGAGGCGGTGACCGCGATGATCGGCACCCGCGCGCGGGGGGAGTCGAGGCGGCGAATCTGCTCGGTGGCCTCGAAGCCGTCCATCACCGGCATGTGGCAGTCCATCAACACGGCGTCGACGTGCTCGGCGGTGACGGTATCGAGGGCCTGCCGGCCGTTGGTGGCGGTCTTGACGACGTAGCCGGCGTGCTTGAGCAGGGTCTCGGCCACCATGCGGTTGACCGCGTTGTCGTCGACGATCAGGACGGTGAGCTGCGCGGGCGCCACCTGCGGCGTGGCGCGCGGCGCCGCGACGGCGCCCTCGACGGCCACCACCGGCAGCTCGAGGCGAAAGACGCTCCCGATGCCCGGGGTGGACTCGACCGTCAGGCTGCCCCCCAGCAGCGTCGCGAGCTGCCGGCTGAGCGCGAGGCCGAGGCCCGTTCCGCCGTGAGGCCTGGTCGCCGACGAGTCTCCCTGCTCGAAGGCGTTGAACAAGCGGGGCAGCTGCGCGGCGTCGATGCCGATGCCCGTGTCCCTCACCTCGAACGTCAACCCCGTGGGCCCGGAGCTCACCGACAGCTGCACCCGGCCGGCGTCGGTGAACTTCACCGCGTTGCTCACCAGGTTGGTCAGCACCTGCTTGAGCCGCAGCCCGTCCACCTGCACGACGCCAGGCACGTCGGCGTTCACCCTGGTCTCGAAGCCCACCTGCTTGCGCGCGGCCACCGGGCTGAAGAGCGCGTCGAGGTCGGACACGAGCTCGCCGAGGTCCGTCGGCGTGGGGACGATGGCCAGCTTCCCCGCCTCGATCTTGGTGAGGTCGAGCAGATCGTTGATCAGCGACACCATCTGGTTGCCGCTGCGCTGAATGATCGACAGGCGGTCCTTCAGCTCGGGCGTGAGCGCCTCGTTGGCCAGGAGCGCCTCGGTCATGCCGAGCACGCCGTGCATGGGGGTGCGGATCTCGTGGCTGATGTTGGCGAGGAAGCGGCTCCGGGTCTTCGCCGCGGCCTGCTGGGCTTCGATGACCCTGGCCCGCATCTGATCGGCGCTGCGCGCGAACACCAGCACCACCAGCATCGCGTAGGCGAAGTTCAGCACCTGCGTCACCACCGGCTGGGCGTCGCGGTAGGGGAGCGACACGCCCGCGTTCACCAGCGACAGCGTCACCGTCACGATCACGATGCTCAGGAAGAGCCAGACCCAGCCGGCGCGCCGGCCCAGCACGAAGGCGGCAGACAGCGGCACCACCACCAGCACCGTCGGCGCCGTCGGGTCGGGCGGCGTCTGGGTCAGCCCGCTCACCGCGAAGAGGACCGAGCCCACCAACAAGGAGCCGTGCACGGCGACGTCGAGGCGCCTGGTGGCCTTCAACACCCACAACATCGCCAGCCCGAGCACGAAGCCGATCGCCAGCGCCGCCACCATGCCCCACGAACGCGTCACCGCGAAGTAGGCGCCGCTGAGCACACAGAACGGAAAGACCGGCAGCCACGCGGTGACGAAGAGCCGGGCGCGTGGCAGCACGTCGGGCGCGAGGCCAGCGGGGATGAAGCGCTCCACGAACTCGTCGTAGCGGGAGCGCTTCGCGGCTGCTTCTGGTGCGGCGGGGGACGACACGCCTCGGTTCTAGCGCGCCTGACGCATCCCGGTGCGGCAAGGGCGCTTCATGGTAGCGGCCGCCCGCCCGCGCAGCGCGGTGCTGGTACCTCGCCGCGAGCGCTCACCTCGCTTTCTGCTGGCCTTTGCCGCTGGCGCGACCTTTGTATCTCGCTCCGCTCGCAGACCTTCCGTGGGGGCACACATGCTTCAGGTCCTGGTGATGATCGCGCTCGCGCAGCCGAAGGTGGCGCCTGCGCGCAACGACGGCGTGCCGGTCGGCAAGGGCACCACGCTCTCGACGGTGACGCTGACGAAGCCGACGGGCGGCTGGTCGGTCGGGCGCATGCTCAAGGTCGAGGGCCGCCTGAGCGACACCTCGATCGACCCCGTCACCGTCAGCATCAACGGCGATCGCTACCTGATGCGCACCCGCGGCGGCGCGTTCTCGCGCGAGTTCCCAGCGGCGTCGGGGAAGAACGTGGTGACGGTGCTGGCCACCAACAGGGCGGGCACCGCGCGCGCGCAGGCCACCACCTGGGCGCAGATTCCTCCCGTGCCGATGAAGGTCGTCCTCACCAGCGACACCGACGGCGTCTACACCGACCTGCACGTCTACGAGCCGACCGACGCCAGCGAGTCGGGGCGGCTGATCGACGCCACCAGGATGGCGCACGTCTACTGGGCCAACACCGCGAGCCCCTCGGGCGGCACGTTCTTCTTGAACGAGCAGTCCGGCAGCTTCGATCAGCCGGGCTACGGCCCGTACCTCTACGTGCACCGCGCGCCGCCGAAGGGCACGTACCTGATCGCCGCCAACTACTGGCCGAGCGGTGACAAGGCCCACACCATCGCGACCCTCAACCTCGCCCTCTTCGAGGGCACGCCCAACGAGATCCGCAAGACGGTGAAGATCCCCCTGGCGACGCCGGGCTCGACGCGGGTGCTGGCGTGGGTGCTCAACCTGGGCGGCGGGCGCGCGCTCCTCTACGTGCCCTCGGGCGAGGCGAAGCCCACCGACGAGCGGTGGCCCTCGAACCTCGATGAGGCGGCGAAGGCCGTGCAGACCGAGGGCGGCGGCGAAGGCGGGGAGTACTGACCGTGCCGGCGGCGCTGGCGCTGGCGCTGCTCGCGGCTGGGCCCGGCCCGTCCATCGAGCTGCTCCGACAGGTGACGGCCGAGACCGCGCTGGCGCAGGTGCGCGAGCTCGACGGGCGCTGGCAGCCCGAGCAGCGCGACTGCGCGGGCCTGGTTCGCTTCAGCCTGCGCCAGGCCTACAAGCGCATCGCCCCGCGCCGCCTCGAGGCCCCGCTGTTTGCCTCACGCACCGGCCCCACCGACTTCGCCGACGCCGAGACCCTGCTGAGCTACAGCTTCAAGCCCCTCGGGCGTGACGAGCGCGCCGCGTCGGTGAAGAGCGGCGACGTGCTCGCCTTTCGCCAGGAGCGCGACTCGGGCGACGTCTTCCACCTGATGCTGGTGGTCGCGCCGGCCGACCGGGCGCACGCCGAGCTCCACGTCGTCTACCACCCGGGAGAGAAGGACGCGCCCGTGCGGGTGGGCCGCTTGAGCGAGCTGATGCGTGACGCACCCGGCGCGTGGCGCCCGGTGCCGCAGAACCCGTCGTTCCTCGGCTTCTTCCGCTTCAAGGAGTGGACATCATGAGCGCCAACCAGCCACCGCCGTCGCCGCCGCAGAGCCCTCCACCGCCGGCTGGAGGCAAGGGGCCGCTGGTCGCCGCCCTCGCGGTGATCGCCGTCGTCGGCGTCGTGGTGGCCGTGTCGCAGTCGGGCAAGAAGCCCACCACCGACGCGCCCGCGCCGGTCAGCACCGCCCCGTCGGTCTCGAGCGGCGTCAGCGGCGCCACCGACCGCCCACAGGTCGGCTACGCCGCGATGGAGGCCGAGCCCTCGCGCGAGACGCCAGAGCTCTTCTGGCTCCACGTCGCCGACCCGCAGGCGGTGCACGGCGTGCTGCGGAAGAACGCGTGGCTCGGCCAGGCCATCAAGGACCCGGTCGGCCAGGGCTTCATCGCGGCGTGGGGCGGCTTCTTCGGCACGCGCGGCGAAGACATCGGCGACGCCTTCAAGGGCGCGGTCTCTGAGCTGGTGCTCGATCAGGTGCTGGCGTCGCCCTACCGCGTCGTCTGGTACGGCGGCGAAGGCGCCAAGGGCGCGCCTGCGATCGTGCTGGCCTCGCCCGGCGCGGCCGCCAACGGCGCCTTCGACACGCTCGTGAAGGTGGCGGCCTCGGGTGGCTTCAACCCGCCAGCCTGCGTCTCCAGCACGGGCAGCACCGACGGGGGCGCCTCGAACGAGTCGATTCACCGCATCGTGCTCGCCGACAAGATCATCTTCGCGGCGCGCCTGGGCGATCGGCTCGTGCTCTCGCCGCGGCCTCAGGCGGCGATGTTGGCCATGTGCAAGGAGCTCCCGGCGATGGCGGCCAGGCCGGGCGTCGCGGTCTCGCTCGGCTTCGCGCTCGGTGAGGGCGGCCGCGGCCCGCAGAGCCTCGGGGCGATGTTGGGCCTCGGCAGCACCGCGTCGCTCGACTTCGGGGTCGAGGGCTCGGCCTTCGTCCCAAGGGGGCTCGACGCCGAGGCCACCGGGGGTCGGCTCGCCGCCCTCGAGCCCTCGCCAGAGCTGCTCAAGGCGATCCCCGAGAAGAGCGGGGTGGTGCTCTTCCTCGCCGTCACCTTGCCGAAGGAGCTCAGCGCGATCTCGTTGAGAGACACCCTCGCGCCCGAAGGCGAGGACTTCGACAAGACGCGCAAGTCGTGGGCGATGGGCGCCCCGCGGCAGATCGCCGTGATCTGGAACCCGCGCGGCAACCGCAACACCGAGGTCGCCGTGCTGTGGGCCGACGCGACCGACGAGAAGGCGCTCGACGCCGCGATGACGAAGGGCAGCGGTGGGCTCCAGAAGGCGAAGGCGTGCTCGCTGCTGGCCTTCGCCTCGACCAGGGAGCTGCTGGCCGACGTGCAGACCACCTGCAGCGGGAAGACCCCGTCGATGCTGCAGGCCGCGCAGCCCGTCGCGAAGGGGCTGGCCCAGAGCGCGTCGATCGCGCTCACCGTCAACCTGGGGCGGGTGCTGTCGCAGCTCACCATCGACGGCTGGCTGTCGGAGCACCCGGCGCCCAACGCCACCACCGGGCCGCAGGAGATCGAAGCGGCCCGCAAGCTGCTCGAGCAGCTCCCCACGCTCGGGTTCCGGGCCACGGTTGGCGCTGACGGGAAGATCGTCTCGGGAGGGTTCAAGTCATGAAGTCGCTCACTGTCCTCATCGGTCTGCTCGTCGCCGGCGCCGCCCAGGCCAAGCCGCTCTACGTCACGGTGCCCCGCAGCTTCGGGCCCAACGAGCAGCCCCAGCTCGAGGTGTCGTTCGCCGAGAAGGAGCCCGTCGAGCTGCGGGTGCTCAAGCCGAAGAACCTCGAGGCGTTCATCAAGAGCCAGCAGGCGCTGCGCCGCGCGTACGATCCGCCCCAGACGCTGGCCAACCCCGGCCGCGCGCTCTCACGCGGCATCAACGCCGTCGGGAGCCCGGTCGATCTGCTCCGCTTCTCGCTCGGCGCGCCGTTCCGCAAGGCGGTCATCCCCGCGCTCGAGAAGGCCCCGGCGCCGCTCTCGGCCGACCCGGTGCAGCTCGACCAGGGCCCCGAGCGCCTCATCGGGGTGCCCACCACCATGGAGCTGGTGCGCAGCCAGTGGCTCAACCTCGACCTCGGCGGCACCGACCGCGACTTCACCGTGCCCGGGTTCGAGGCGTGGAACGGCGACTCCGGCTTTCAAGATCGCAGCGTGCGCCTCGACCCGCTCCCGGCGGGCGTCTACGTCGTGCAGTTGGTGCAGGGCTCGGTCGAGGGGCAGGTGGTGCTGGTCGTCACCGATCTCACCGTCGTGGTGAAGCAGACCGACGCCGAGGTGCTGGTGCGCGTCGCGGGCCGCGATCAGCTCCCGAAGGCAGGCGTCGCCGTGAAGGTGATGGCCGGCAGGCAGGTCGTCGAGGGCAAGACGAACGAGCACGGTGAGGTGCGGCTGAGCGCGACCGAGCCCCGGCTGATCGTCACCGCCACGCTGGGCGCCGACACCGCGCTCATCGACACCGACTTCTTCTCGACGCTCGCGGTGGTGCCCGACGTCTTCCTCTACTCCGACCGGCCCATCTACAAGCCGGGCGACACGGTGCGGTTCCGCGGCGTGCTCCGGCAGCCCGACAGCGCGCTGGCGCGGCTCTTCACCCCGAAGAAGACCGACCTCGAGGTGCAGCTGCTCTCGGACGGGCCGGTGGTGAAGGGCAGGGCGAAGGTCGACGAGTTCGGCGCCTTCTCGGGCCAGCTCGTCGTGCCGACCGGCCTGCCCACGGGCGTGCTGCGGCTCACCGCGAGGGTCGACGGGCCGGAGCACCAGTCCGAGGCGCGCGTGCAGGAGTACGTGAAGCCCACCTTCTTCATCGAGGTGCTGACCGACGAAGAGACCGTCACGCCCGGCGGCACCATCAAGGCGAAGCTGCGCGCGCGCCGGTACGCGGGCGGCGCTCCGAAGAACACGAAGTACCTCGTCTTCCTCTACCGCACCCAGGTGGACTCCCCGGCGTGGGTCGACGACTCGGGCCTCGGCGGCAAGGGCTCCGAGGTGACGTACGGCACCGCCTCGACGACCGAGGGCAAGCTGTCGGTGCCGCAGAAGCTCTTCGCCTCGGCCGAGGGCTATGGCGACGTCTGGCAGCAGGCCGCCGAGTTCAACGCCGAGGGCGAGGCCGACATCACGGTGCCGGTGCCGGCCCTCGAGGCGGGCGATGAGCGCAAGCCCTGGCGCTACTCGGTCTCGGTGCGCGCGCGCGACGACCAGGGCACCTTCGCCACCGCGGGCAAGTCGTTCTTCCTCGCCGAGAGCGATCTGCTGGGCACCGTGCTGGCGCGGCAGCGCGTCACCCGGCCCGGAGAGCTGGCGCGCTTCTCGGTGCGCGCCTCGACGCTCTCGGGCAAGCCGTATGGCGTGACGAAGGGCGAGGTGCAGTTCGTGCTGCTCGGCGCCGACGGCACCACCACCACGCTCTCGAAGCAGGAGTTCTCGACCACCGACGACGGCGTGGCGCGCGTCGAGATCAAGGGCACCAGGCCCGGCGTGGTCGAGGCCCAGGTGACGCTGAAGGACAAGAAGGGCCTCTCGTGGACGGGCACCGCCACCGCGCTGGTGCTCGGCAGCAGCGGTGAGGCCGTGATGCAGGTGCCGACGTTGACCCTCGAGGCGCTCGGGGGCGTGATGGAGCCGGGAGACACCGCCGAGGTCGTCGCGCTGCTCCCCGAGGGCTGGGGCGTGAAGGAGGCCAACGAGGGCAGCGTGTGGGTCACCCTCACCGGCGCGGGCATCTTCAAGACCGAGCGCGTGGCGGTGAAGGGCCAGACGGCCGTCTACAAGTTCCCCATCGAGAAGCGCTTCGGCGCCGCGGTCTACGCCGCCATCGCCTACCCCTCGACGTCGGGCCGGTGGGAGGAGCGCATCGCCGGCTTCCGCATCGTGCCCCGGGAGCGCACGCTCGCCGTTCAGGTCGACGCCGAGCGCCCCGAGGCCGCGCCGCTCACCACCCAGACGCTCACCCTGCGCGTCACCGATCACCTCGGCAAGCCCGTGCAGGCGCAGCTCTCGGTCGGCGTGGTGGACAAGGCCGTCTACGCGCTGCAGACCGAGTTCCGGCCGGGCATCGTCGACTTCTTCTACCCGGTGGGCCGCGACAACGTCTCGACCTTCGCCTCGAGCGAGTTCCAGGGCTACGGCTACGGCGATCGCATCGCCCAGCAGCTGGCGAAGCTGCCGCGTCGGCAGTTCGCCGCGGTCAAGCCACCGACGAAGCCCAAGAAGGAGGACGACACGGTGTACTGGAACCCTGCCGTCGTCACCGATCGCGACGGGCGCGCCACCGTCTCGTTCAAGCTCAACTCCATGCAGACGCTGTGGACGGTGACCGCCGTCGCCGTCGACGCCTCGGGCCGCTTCGGCGAGGCCACCAGCGAGTTCGCCACCCGCGGCGCGCTCGTGGTGGCCGCGAACCTGCCTCAGTTCCTGCGTGAAGGAGACACCGCGACCGGCTCCATTCGCGTCACGCCGGGGCAGAGCGGGCCGGGCGAAGGCACGGTGACGCTCGAGACCGTCGGCACCGGCGCGGCGACGCTCGAGGCGAAGACCGACACCCTCACCCTGGCCAAAGGCGGCGAGGCGATCGTTCCGCTCGAGCTCAAGGCCACCAGGTCGGGCGAGCTCAGCCTCGGCCTCAAGGCCAAGGGCCTCGGAGACCCGATCTCCGACGTGAAGCGGCTCGCCGTGTTGCCCGCCGCCATCGAAGAGGACCTCGCGGTGTCGTCGGTCAACGGCGGCGCCCTCTCGCTGCCAGTCCCGAAGGGCGCGCAGGTGTTGACCAGCCGCCTCACCCTCGCGCCGTCGATGGTCGACGTGGCCTTGTCGAACGCGCGCGACTTCTTGACCTACCCGTACGGCTGCATCGAGCAGCTCGTCTCGACGACGGTGCCCAACGTCGCGCTGTACCGCACCCTCGAGCGCCTCAAGCGCCTCGACGCCCTCGACAAAGACAGCCTCACCCTGCTGTCCGAGGCCCGCAGCCGCGCGGTGCAGGGCACCGGGCGCATCCTCGACCTCGAGGTGAAGGGCGGCGGGTTCACCTGGTTCTCCGGCTACTCCGAGCCGTCGATCGAGATGACGTTGATCGCCCTCGACGGGCTCGCGTACGCCACCGAGGCGGGGCTGCTCGACAAGAACGACGCGCGGCTGACCGAGAGCGCGGCCTGGCTCGACGCGAGAACGAACGTGCCGCCGGGGCTCGAGGCCACCCGCACCTACGTGCTGTCACGGCTTCAGGGCGCGCGGCAGGCCGCCAAGGTGCGGCTGCTGGTGCAGAACGCGAAGCCCGACGATCTATACGGGCTGGCGCTCGCGGTGCTGGCCGCCGAGCACGCGGGCGTCGCCAACGAGCCCGACCTGAAAGACCGCATCGCCGCGCTCGCCGACGAGTCACGCAAGGGCGTCATCTCGAACGCGGTGTTCAGGCCCGACGACGCGTTCTTCCGCTACCCGCTGCGCAACGTCGGCTTCACCGCCATCCTCGCGCACGCCGCCAGCACCCGCGAGGGCGACGTCGACCGCACCCGCGCGCGGGTGCTGCAGCTGATGGCCGACCCCTCGCTGTCGACCTTCGAGCGCAGCACCGCGCTGCTCCACAGCCAGTGGCTGATCGAGCGCGACATCAAGGCCATGAAGCGGCTCTCGCCGCCGACGGTCGAGGGCGCGCAGGTCGAGCTGGTGCCTTCGGGCCTGGGGCTGGCGGCGGCGGTCGACCCGGGCGCCAACCAGCTCACCGTAGGCGCCTTCGACGGCGTCGCGACGTGGAAGGCGAGGGTGCGCGTGCCGCTCGAGAACGTGCAGCCCAGAGGCGAAGGCATGACGATCGCCCGCGCCTACTTCGTGCTGCGCGGCGACCAGAAGGTGGCGCTGGGCGCTGGCGAGCCGGTCAAGCAGGGCGAAGACGTCTTCGTCGAGCTGACCATCGACGCGCGCAGCGAAGACCGATGGCGCACCATCAGGAGCGCCTACTACGTGATGGAAGACCCGATCCCCGCGGGCTTCACGGTGGTGCAGGAGGACAAGGCCTACCGGAGCGCGCCGCTCAACCTGCCGCTGACCCACGAGGCGCTCAAGAAGCGCGGCGCGACGCCCGAGCGCATGACGTGGTTCTTCGAAGAGAAGGCCTGGTGGTCGGCCAGCCCGCGCGTCATCGGGTACGTGCTGCGCGCGCAGTTCCCCGGCACCTTCACCGCGCCGCCGGCGACGCTCGACGACATGTACGCCCGACAGGTCTCGGCCCGCACGGGCAGCGCGAAGCTCTCGATCTCGAAGTGACGGTCGCGGCGCTCGTCATCCTGGCGGCGGTGCCACGCCTCACCGTGGCGCCGGGGCTCGAGCCCGCGTTCGAGGTGCAGCGGGCGGCAGCCGCGAGCTGGGAGTCGCTCGACGCGGTCTTCTCGGCGCACGCGTCGCGGCCCGCGCCGGCGCCGCGGGGCGCCATCGTCATCGAGCGGAGCCGCCTCGAGCCGGGCCGGGGCGGGCGCAGCGAGCTCGGCCGCGTCTTCCTCCGCCAGCAGACCCCGGGCGCCTTCACCTCGCTCGAGAAGACGTGGCTCGCGCACGAGGTGGCCCACCAGTTCCTCCTGCAGGCCTGCCCGGTGGCGGCGGCCGACCCGCTCTTCCACGAGGCCTTCGCCATCACCACCTCGGGCGAGCTCGAGGCCTGGCGCGAGGGCGACTATCAGTCGTTGTCCGAAGCGGCGAAGGTGCTGGGCGGCGGCGCGTCGCTCGACACCGAGAAGGCCCGGCGCGCGCTCGCGCGGTTGCTCGTCGAGACGCTGGGCCCCGACGACCGCCTGCCCAGGGTGATCTCACGACGGCTCGCGGGCTGCGACGGCCGCACCCGGTGGGCGCCGCTGACGGTCGACGAGCTGATGGCGCTCGACCGCTCGGCCGGCGCCGCGGCCTGGGTGATCATGAGCCGCCACTCGGGCGAGGTGCTGGCGTCGCAGGGAGACCTCTCGACCGCGCGCCCGTTCGGGTCGACCCTGAAGCCGTTTCTGCTCGCCGGGGCGGCCACCACGCCGGCCCTCGCGCCGCGCGTCGGCGATCAGGAGTGGGCGTGCGGCGAGGTGTTGCCCGAGACGATGCGCGCGCCCGAGGCGGTGCTGCTGTCGTGCAACGGCTACTTCCTCGACTGGGCCGCGCAGGCGCCCGGCGTGGAGCGGTTCGGGCCGTGGGGCGCCGTCTTCCTCGCGCTGGGCATGCCGAGGCTGCCGGAGCACATGAGCGAGGCGATCGGGCTGCGGTCGACCCTGAGCCTCTCTCCGCTGGCGCTGGCGGCGGCGTACCGGCTGCTGGGCGAGGCGCGGCCCGACCTGCTGACGCTCATGCGGCGCAACGGGCGCGAGGGCACGCTGGCGAAGCTGCCGCAGTCGGAGCGGCTGGCCCAGGTGGCGACCAAGACCGGCACCGTGCGCGACGGCGCGTCGAGGCCGCTGGCCGGGTGGCTGGTGGGCGTCACCGACGACTTCGTGCTCGTGCAGGTGGTGCCGGGGCGCGCGCCTCGGCAGTTCTCCGAAGACTTCCTGGCCCTGGTCGAGCGCGCGCGGCGGCTGCCCGCGCGAGACCCGGTCGAGGTGCAGGTGTTCTCGCTCCTGACGCCCAGCCAGGTCGACGTGCGCTGTGAGCGCGGCGGCTTCGTGGTGGCCCGCGACGGGCCGGCGGCGCTGTCGAGCGACTGGGCGCGGCTGGCCGACGTGCTGGGTGAGGGGCGGCTGGTGTGCCTGACGGCCCCCTTCGACGTGCGCATTCCAAAGACGACCGAGGGCCGGCCCTACGCCGGCGTGTTTCGCCGTGACGCGCCCGCGCCGTACGTGCCGCCGAGCGGCGCGCAGGTGACCGAGCGGGAGCGCCGCGCCCGCACCGGCAGCGAGGCCCTCTTCCGCACCACCCGGTTGCTCTACGTCACCGGCGTGCTCGCGTCGGAGGACGCGTCGATCGTCGGCGAGCCGCGCGCCGCGCTCGCCCGCGTCATCTCGCACAACGTCGACACCCGGGAGCGCCACGGCTCACGCCCCGTCTGCGACACCACCCACTGTCAGGTGTTTCAGGGCGCCGCCCGCGCGTCGGAGAGCGACGCCGAGACGCTGACGCGGCCGCCCATCACGAAGCGGGGCTGGCTGCCGTTCTCACGGGGCGGAGACGAGCCCTGGACCGCGACGAGGCCGCGCCGAGAGGTGGAGAAGGCCCTGGGGTTCTCGTTGGCGTCGGTGGCGCGCCTCGAGGCCAGCGGCGGCGTCTTGCGCGTCACCCGAACCGTCTCGGACGAAGGCGTGCCGTACGAGGACACCCAGGCGATGAGCTGCGAGCCCTTGCGCGGGCCGCTCAAGCTGCCGTCATGCCCCACCGGCGCCTCCTGGAGCGGCGCCGCGGTCGAGTTCACCGGCGTCGGCCGTGGCCATGGCCTGGGCCTCGACGTCGAGGCGGCAAGGAAGAGCGGGCTTAATCAAGACGCACTCCTCGAGGCTGCCTTCGGGGGCTGACGCTCGTCTTGCTTGTGACGCCGGGCGGTCAACGGTAACTCCCGCGCCCATGGAACTCATCAGCGTGAAGGCGGCTCTGGGCGGCGCGATTCCCTCGGGCACGAAGGTCGAGGTGCGGGGCTGGGTGCGCACCCGCCGCGACTCGAAGGCCGGCATCTCGTTCGTCAACGTGCACGACGGCTCGAGCCAGGATCCGGTGCAGGTCGTCGCGCCCAGCACGCTGCCCAACTACCAGGACGGCGTGCTCAAGCTGACCGCCGGCGCCAGCGTCATCGCCCGCGGCACCCTCGTGCAGAGCCAGGGCAAGGGCCAGGCGATGGAGATTCAGGCCGACGAGGTGCAGGTCATCGGCCTCGTCGACGACCCCGATCACTACCCCATCACCCCCAAGCAGCACTCGCTCGAGTTCCTGCGCGAGCAGGCGCACCTGCGCGTGCGCACCAACACCTTCGGCGCCGTGGCGCGCGTTCGCCACCACGCGGCCCAGGCCATTCACCGCTTCTTCCACGAAGAGGGCTTCTTCTGGGTCAACACGCCCATCATCACCGCCAGCGACGCCGAGGGCGCCGGCCAGATGTTCCGCGTCTCGACGCTCGACCTCTCGAACCTGCCGCGCACCGAGGCGGGGAAGATCGACTTCTCGAAGGACTTCTTCGGCAAAGAGGCCTACCTGACGGTCTCGGGCCAGCTGAACGTCGAGGCGTACTGCCTGGCGCTCTCGAAGGTCTACACCTTCGGCCCCACCTTCCGGGCCGAGAACTCGAACACCACCCGGCACCTCGCCGAGTTCTGGATGATCGAGCCCGAGATCGCCTTCGCCGACCTCAACGACGACGCCAACCTCGCCGAGCGGTTCCTCAAGTACGTCTTCAAGGCCACCCTCAACGAGCGCATGGACGACCTGAAGTTCTTCGAGGAGCGGGTGCAGAAGGGCGTCATCGAGCGGCTCGAGAAGTTCGTGAACTCGCCCTTCGAGCGCCTCGACTACGGCGCGGCGATCGAGATCTTGAAGAGGTCGGGCAAGAAGTTCGAGTTCGCGCCCGAGTGGGGCAAGGACCTGCAGACCGAGCACGAGCGCTACCTCACCGAGGAGCACGTCGGCCGCCCGGTGGTGGTGATGAACTACCCCGAGGGCATCAAGGCCTTCTACATGCGCATGAACGACGACGGGAAGACGGTCGCCGCGATGGACGTGCTGGCCCCCGGCATCGGCGAGATCATCGGCGGCAGCCAGCGCGAGGAGCGCCTCGACCTGCTCGACGCGCGCTTGCGCAAGATGGGCCTCGACCCCGCGCACTACGGGTGGTACCGCGACCTGCGCCGCTACGGCTCGGTGCCGCACGCCGGCTTCGGGCTCGGCTTCGAGCGCCTCATCGTCTACCTCTGCGGCCTGCAGAACATCCGCGACGCCATCCCGTACCCGCGCGTGCCGGGCTGGGCGCAGTTCTGACGCAGCCGTGAACTTGCGGGAGCGCCGCGCCTCGGCTCTCCTGCGCGCAGGTGTTCCGCCTCCTCTGCCTGGCGAGCGCGTTCTTCTCGGCCTTCTTCGGCGTGGTGCTGCTCGCGCTGGCGCTCGAGGTGCTGGGCTTGAGGGCCCACCTCGGCTGGCTGTGCGTCGGGGCGCCGCTGCTCATCGTCGGGGTGGTGCTGGTCGAGACGTGGCTCGTCGAGGCGCTCCTGGGCCGCAGGTTCGGGCAGCGGCTCTCGCGCTTCGTGCTGGGCCTGGTGAGCGCGGCTGGGGTCTCGGCGGGGGTGATTCCAGCGGGGCTCGTCGAGGTGCTGCCGTGGCGGTCTCCGCGGAGCCCCGGCGCGAGGCCCGCCCCGCGCACGGCCACCGCGTGGATCTACGAAGACGCCGATGGGCTGGTGCGCATGGCGAAGAGCCTCGACGAGGTGCCCGCGCCGTTCCGTCGAGGGGCCCACCCGGTCGAGTGACGGCTGGGGCGGGCCGGTGCGCGCGCCACGGCACAGAGGCGAAGACACGGGCTTGGCTTTCATGACAAGAACGCCGGGCCGTGAGTGACGAACTCGAAGACGCGCTGAACGATCTCGACGCTGGCAACGAGTCGCCTGTCTACCTGCTGGTGGGCGAGGAGTTTCTCGTGCGCAAGGCCGCCGAGCGGCTGCTGACGAAGCTCGTGCCTGGCGGCGCGGCCGACCTCAACTGCGTCACCCTCGACGCCGCGGCGCCGCGAGAGATCGCCGCCGAGCTCGCCACCTTCCCCATGTTCGGCGGGCGTAAGGTCGTCTTCCTGCGCGACCCCGAGTTCCTGGCGCCGAAGAAGGGCCGCGCCGACGCGCTCGGGCGTGCGCGGGAGGCGTGGAAGGCCAACCGGAAGAAAGAGGCGGCGCGGCGGGTCCTCTCCATCGCGGCGCGCGCAGGGTGGGGCGTCGGCGATCTCGACCCGTCAGCCTCTGGCGCCCCGAAGCCCGATGACTGGGAGCGCGAGCTGGGCGTGGTGCTGGCCGAGGTCGACGCGCAGTTCCTCAAAGAGGTGCAGGCCTTCTGCGTCGCCGAGAACGTGACCGCGCCGTCGAGCGACGACACCATCTTGAACGACTGGCTCGAGAAGAAGCCCGGCAAGGGGCAGGTGCTCGTCATCGCCGCCACCGAGCTCGAGACCAAGAGCGCCTTCGTCAAGCTGGTGAAGTCGAAGGCCACGCTGCTCGAGTTCAAGGTCGCCTCGAAGCTGAAGGACCTCGATCTCACCGAGTTCGTCGACGAGACGCTCGCGCCCCACAAGAAGAAGCTCGCGCCGGGCGCGCTCAACACGCTGAAGGACCGCGTGGGCGCCAACTTCCGTCTGCTGGCCAGCGAGCTCGAGAAGCTCGCGCTCCACACCGACAAGCCCACCATCACGGTGAAGGACATCGAGCTCCTCGTCGGCCACGCGCGCGAAGAGGAGTGGCTCGAGCTCTCGGACGCGGTGCAGAAGCGCAGCCTCGAGGCCGCCAACAAGTACCTCGACGACTCGCTCGCCCAGGGCGCCGCGCCGCTGGCCATTCTCGGGGCCGTCACCGGCATCGTGCGCAACCTCACCCTCTCGTACGAGCGCATGACGCAGCTCTCGGGAGGGAAGCCGCCGCGCAACTACAACGACTTCCAGGCGCGCCTGTGGCCGAAGATCGAGGCCGAGGCGAAGGCCGCGAAGACCAAGGTGCCCCACCCGTACGCGGCGTTCATGGGCATGCAGTCGGCGGTGCAGTGGGGCCGTCAGGACCTGCTGCGCGCGCTCGTCGCCTGTGCCGAGGCCGATCTGGCGCTCAAGCTGGGCGGCTCCAGGGGCGACGGCAACCTCGTGCTCGAGCGCCTCTTCTGGACCCTCTGCGGCAAGGCGGCCGCGTGGGACTCGCAGATGCACGTCATTCGCCGAGAGCAGGAGCGCTGACCATGCCCACCAGGATCCTCGTCACCTGCGCGCTGCCCTATGCCAACGGGCCGGTGCACCTCGGCCACCTCGTCGAGCACATTCAGACCGACGTCTACGTGCGCGCCCTGCGCTCGATCGGCGAAGACGTCATCTTCCTCTGCGCTGACGACACCCACGGCGCGCCGATCGAGCTCAACGCGCTCAAGCAGGGGCTGTCTCCCGAGGCGTTCATCGCCAAGTGGTACGACGAGCACACCTCGGTCTTTCGTGACTTTCAGATCAGCCACGATCACTACGCGTCGACCAACAGCCCCGAGAACCAGCACTACGCGAACCTGATCTACGAGCGCGCGAAGCAGGCCGGCTCCATCGGGAAGAAGGACGTCGAGCAGCCCTTCGACGAGAAGGCCGGCCGCTGGTTGTCAGATCGCTTCATTCGCGGCACCTGCCCCAACTGCAACTCGCCCGATCAGTACGGAGACGCCTGCGAGGTCTGTAACGCCACCTACGCGCCGCGCGAGCTCAAGGACGCCCGCAGCGCCATCTCGGGTGAGCCGCTGGTGTGGAAGAAGTCGTCGCACGCCTTCTTCCTGCTGTCGAAGCACGGCGACTTCCTCAGGAAGACCATCTCGAACCCGGCCTTCATGAACCCCGGGCCCGCGGCGCAGCTGGGCACCTTCCTCGAGAAGCTCGCCGACTGGGACATCACCCGCGACGGGCCGTACTTCGGCTTCCCGATCCCCGGAGAGACCAACCAGTTCTTCTACGTCTGGCTCGACGCGCCCATCGGGTACATCGCGTCGACCGAGCAGTGGGCGAAGAAGACCGGCAAGGCAGCCAGCGCGCTCGACTATTGGGACGAGAAGGCCGACGCGCGCATCGTTCACACCATCGGCAAAGACATCGTCTACTTCCACTGCCTCTTCTGGCCGGCGGTGCTGAAGGTGGCGGGGCTCAAGCGGCCGGAGCACGTGCACATTCACGGGCACCTCACGGTCAACGGCGAGAAGATGTCGAAGTCGCGGGGCACCTTCATCAACGCGCGCCCGTACCTCGAGCTGCTCGACCCCAACTACCTGCGCTTCTTCTACGCCTCGCTGCTGGGCAGCGGGCCCGAGGACATCGATCTGTCGCTCAAGGAGTTCCTCCAGCGCGTCAACGCCGAGCTGGTGAACAACCTCGGCAACCTCGCCAACCGCACGCTGACGCTGCTGGCCAGGGAGTTCGAGGGAAAGCTCCTCGCGCCGAAGCCCGAGCTTGGCCGGCCGCTGGTGGACGGCGCGCTGGCGAAGGTGAAGGCCATCAGAGAGGCGTTCGTGACCTTCGAGTCACGCGCGGCGGTGAAGCTCATCCTCGAGATCGGCTACTCGGCGAACCAGTTCCTCACCACCCACGAGCCCTGGAAGAAGCTCAAGGTGCCCGAGACGCGCGAGGCGGCCCACCAGGCGCTCTCCGAGGCGGCCGAGATCGTCTCCCTGCTCACCGCGCTGCTCGAGCCCATCGTGCCCGAGCTCGCCCAGAAGCTGGCGCAGCAGCTCAACCGTGAGGGCCTCACCTTCAAGCGGCTCGAGGCGGCGGCCTACCCGCTGCTCGATCGCGCTGCTCGCATCGGCACGCCCTCGCCGCTCATCAACCGCCTCGAGCAGGAGCAGGTCGACAAGCTGATCGTGCTTTCGCCCGTCGCCGAAGAGAAGAAGGCCAGGCCCGCGCCGAAGAAGGCCGAGCCCGCAGCGCCGGTGGGAGAGATCGAGTTCGCCGACTTCACCCGGGTGGCGCTCAAGGCCGGCAAGGTGCTGGCGTGCGAGAAGGTGCCCAAAGCCGACAAGCTGCTCAAGCTCTCGATCGATCTCGGTGAGGGCGCGCCCCGAACCATCGTCTCGGGCATCGCCGAGGCCTACGCCCCCGAGGCGCTCATCGGGAGGAACGTGGTGGTGGTGGCCAACCTCAAGCCGCGGCCCCTCAAGGGCATCGAGTCGCGTGGCATGGTCCTCACCGCCGGGACCGGGGGGAAAGACCTGCTGCTGCTCGACCCAGGCGACGTGCCCCCGGGCGCGGAGGTGAAGTGACTCCAGCCGCTTCGTCGTGGCGCGCGGTGCGTGATCGGGCGCTGGTGACCCTCGAGCGTGAGAAGGCCCCGGCGCTGCGGGCCGAGGCCGCGTCGGCGATCTGCGACGCTGCCGCCGAGGCGCCCCTCGAGGCCAAGCCCGACTTCGGCCCTGACGTGGTGCGCCTGTTGAACGACGCGCAGATCGAGGTGCGCTGCGCGGGGCTGGCGCTGGCCGCCGAGGTGCTCCCTCCCGCCGAAGCCAGAGACGTGCTGGTGCGGAACCTCGCCGACAAAGCCCCCCGGGTTCGGGTCGAGGCGGTTGGCCGGCTCGCCGATCTCGCCCTCCCCGAGGCCCGGGGCGCGCTGGCGGCCGCGCTGGAGGACGACCTCCTGCCGGTGCGCTTCGAGGCCGCCCGCGGCATGGTGGCGCTCCAGCACTCGGCCGGGCTCGAGACGCTGCTGGTCGCCCTCGAAGACCCCGACCTGCGGTTCCGCGCCGCCGCCGCGCTGGCGCAGCTCGGCAACAAAGACGCGCTGCCGGGCCTCAAGAAGACCTTCCACGGCTGGTTCCTCCCCGCCTTCGACAAGACGCAGCTCGCCGGCGCGCTGGCGCAGCTCGGTGACGCCGAGGGGGTGGCCCACCTCTTCAAGCGGGCGGCGAAGGGCTGGTCGATGGACCGCGCGATGGCCATCGAGCTCCTGGGTGAGGTGAAGGCGACGGGCGCGAAGGAGCGCCTGCTCGAGATCCTCCACACCACGGCCGATGACTGTCGTGGCGCGGCCGCGCGCGGGTTGGGGCGCCTGGGCGACGTGAGCGTCTTCTCCGAGGTGGCGAAGGTGCTCGACGAGGCGCTGGCTCCCGACGACGTGAAGCTCGACGCGGCCGAGGGCCTGCTTCACCTCGACGTCGGGCTGGCGAAGGCCCGGCTGGCCAGCGTCACCCTGACAGACGACGAGTCGAAGGCCGAGCTCGCCTCGATGCTCGCGGAGTTTGCGCCGTGAAGCTGATCGACGCCCACTGCCACCTCGAGCCGAAGGACTTCCCCACCACCACCGAGGTGCTGGCGCGGGCGCGTGCGCAGGGCGTGGTGCACGCCGTCATCGTCGGCCAGTTCCAGAGGCCGGGTGACTTCGGCGCGGCGCTCGAGGTCTCGCGGGCGCACCCCGACTTCCTCACGCCCACGATGGGTATCCACCCGCACGACGCCGCCGCCGCCTTGCCCGCTGACTGGCTGGAGCTGGAGCGCCTGTGCGCGCTGCCCGAGGTCGCGGCGGTGGGGGAGGCTGGCCTCGACTACTTCTACAACCACAGCCCGAAGGCCGAGCAGGTCGACGCGTTTCACCGCCAGTGCGGGCTCGCGAAGCAGCTGAAGAAGCCCATCATCATCCACGTGCGCGACGCCCACGACGAGTGTGTCGAGGTGCTGCGCAGCGAGGGCATGCGGGAGGGCATGATCCACTGCTTCACCGGCGACACCGACGCGGCCCGCAAGTACCTCGACCTGGGCTTCTTCCTGAGCATCTCGGGTGTCGTCACCTACAAGAAGTCCGAGGCGCTCCAGGCCGCGGTGGCGTTTGCGCCGCTCGAGCGCCTGATGGTCGAGACCGACACGCCGTACCTGGCGCCGCTCCCGTTCCGCGGGAAGAAGAACGAGCCCGGGCACGTCGGCCAGACGGCCCGGAAGGTCGCCGAGCTGAAGGGCTTCGACCCGGAGGCGGTGGCCCTCACCTGCGCGAAGAACACCAGGGCGCTGCTCGGGCTGCGCGTCGAGCTGTAGGTCTCGCTCGAGGGACCCGCGGGCGCAGGCTCGGTGATCTCAACGACTTGAGGTGGTGCCACGACTGCACAGAGGCCCGGAATCCTCGCTGTCCCCACCCGGAGCCTCACCATGAAGATCGCCACCCTCGTCACCTTCGCCGTCTCTGCCTCGTTGCTCACCGCCTGCGGCGGCACCGTCGAGACCTCCTCCTGCGGCCCGTCGGGCTGCACCTCCAGCCGCAGCGGCACCTTCAGCGCCCAGCCGGTCGGCGGGTCGTGCGCCAACTCGGGCGAGTGTGAGGGGAGCCTGCTCTGCGCCGCGAATGCCCCGAATGGGTACTGCACCATGAGCTGCACCTCCACCGCGTCGTGCCCGTCGGGGTCGACCTGCGTGGGAGACTCGAGCGCCGCCGTCTGCCTGAAGAACTGCTCGACGAGCAGCGACTGCCGGCCCGGCTACAGCTGCAAGTCGCTCACCAACGGCAAGCGCATCTGCGACGTTCAGTAGGCGAAGCACCGAAGCCGCCTTGACCGAGGCACCCGCTCACCCGGGTGCCTCGTGTCGTCTGGGGCGGCAGGGGCGCGCTGCCCAGACGGGTAATGCCGCACTCGGTGCGACGTTCTGGTAGGCACCGTGCTCGTGATGCGCCTCTTCGTTCTCCTTCTCCTCGGCGTCGCTTCGGGCTGCGCGAGCGTCAGCACCTTCTTCTCGGGCAACGACGACCCGCTGTACTCGACCGAGGGTGAAGAGAACCTCAAGAAGGGCCTCGAGGCCCTCGAGGGCAAGAACTACGTCGAGGCCGGCAAGTACTTCGAATACACGCGCACCAAGTTCCCCTTCCTCGAGGTGGCGAAGGAGGCCGAGCTGCGGCTCGCCGACACCTCGTGGGAGCAGGAGAAGTACGTCGAGGCGCGCGACCGCTACCAGAACTTCGTGCGGCTCCACCCGACGCACCCGAAGGTGGACTACGCAGCCTTCCGCGCGGCCGAGACGCACTTCCGCGACATTCCCTCTGACTTCTTCCTGCTGCCGCCGGCCATCGAGAAGGACCAGGTCGAGCTCAAGGGGGCGCTGATCGCCCTCAACGAGTTCACCCGGCTGTACCCGAAGTCGGAGTACCAGGAGCCCGCGAAGAAGATCATCGCCGACGTGCGCCGCCGCCTGGCCCGGCACGAGCTCTACGTCGCCGAGTTCTACCGCAAGCGCGAGAAGTGGCCCGCGGTGGTGAACCGGCTGTCGATCGTGCAGAAGAACTTCTCGGGCATCGGCTTCGACGCCGACGTCGCCTTCGGGCTGCACGACGCCCACGTGGCGCTCAAGGAGCCCGAGAAGGCCCGGGTGGCCCTCTCGCTCTTCGTCGAGCAGTTCCCCGCTGACGAGCAGGTCGGCAAGGCGAAGGCGCTGATCGCGCGGCTCCCGGCCCCGGCCGCGCCGGCCCCTTGAAGGACGAGGGCGCGAAGCTGCTGGGCTTCGTTGCCGCGACCCTCGCGATCGTCGTGGTGTTGGGCGTCTTCGGCACCCGGCTGCTCGGGGCGGCGGCGGGCCCCGAGGCCGAGCTCATCACCTGGCTCAAGAAGCACGAGGTGCCGGGCGCGAGCTTCGACGCCCAGGGCGCGCTCAAGGGCGACCGGGTCAGCTACCAGCGGCTCTCGGTGAGCGTCGCGCCCGACGGGCTGAGCGCCGTCGTCAGCGGCACCCTCGACTTCACGGGCAAGCGGGACGGGGTGACGATCAGCTCCCTGGGGTTCGAGCGGGTGCGCTTCGACCGGAAGGGTGACGAGTGGCGAGCCGTCGACGGCCCGGCGCCGCGGCTCAACGCCATCCTCAGGGCGCTCGAGCGACGCCGTCGGGCGCTGCAGGCCGGCGACATTCCCCAGGCCGAGGGGCTCGACGAAGCAGAGGCGGCGCGCTACCGGCGGCTGGAGCAGCGCTCCTTCTCGGTCGACGCCTGGTACATCCGCTCCGAGAAAGAGGGCATCGAGGTGTCGGAGGACTACCGGCTCAAGGGGCGGCTCCCAGAGCGCCCCGTCGACGAGAAGGGCACCCGACGGCTGTCGCTCGCCGAGGACGCTCGGGGTGAGTTCCTCTTTCCGCATGGGCTTTTGTAGGGTAGGCAGGCTCGTTTCCCGAGAGGCCCTGCCGATGGACGACGCGCTCAAACAAACGCTCACGCTCGGTCGGGGCTACTTCGAAAAGAAGCAGTACGCCGACGCCGAGCAGCACCTCACGCAGGTCGTCGAGCAGAACCAGTCGTTCGCCGACGTCTACAACATGCTGGGGGTCATCTATCACGACCAGGGGCAGTTCGCCCGGGCGCAGCGGGCCTTCGAGGCCGCGCTCCGCATCAACCCCGCGTACACCGACGCCGCGCTGAACCTGGCTGTCATCTACAACGACATGGGGAAGTACCGCGAGGCGAAGGAGGTCTACCAGGCCGCCATCAGCCGTCAGCGCTCGAGCCCCAACAAGATGGACCCGTACGTGAAGGGCAAGATCGCCAACATGTACGCCGACATCGCCAACGTCTTCTCCTCCGCCGGCATGCTCGAAGAGGCCGTCACCGAGTACCGCCGGGCGCTCTCGCTGGGGCCCTCGTTCGTCGACATCAAGCTGAAGCTGGCCGACGCGCTGCGCGATCTCGGCGATCTCGACGGCGCCCTCCGCGAGTTCGAGGAGTTGCTCAGCATCAACCCGAACTACCTGCCGGGCCGCGTTCACTACGGCATCGCGCTGTACTCGGCGGGGCGCAAGGCCGACGCGGTGAAGATGTGGGAAGACGTGCTGGCCCGCAGCCCGGGCAACAAGAGCGCCGAGATGTACATCGGGCTCGTGCGCGACATCGGCAAAGACACGTCAGGTGATGGGCAGGTAGGGTGATGCTCCTCTCAGCCGCAGCGCCCCTCGTCGGTAGGAGTTCCCATCGTGGGTGATCAGTACGCACTCAAGTTCATCTCAGGGAAGTACCAGGGCGGTGAGTTTCCGCTGAAGTCCGAGAAGCCGTGCGTCATCGGCCGCTCGAGCGAGCTCGACATGGTGCTGGTAGAAGACATGGTGTCGCGCAAACACGCGAAGATCACCTGGGTCACCGGCAAGCTGAACATCGAGGACCTCGGCTCGACCAACGGCACCTTCGTCAACGGCGAGAAGATCCTGAAGCCGTCGCGCATCAAGGAAGGCGATCGCATTCTGATCGGCACCTCGATCTTGAAGCTCGTCAAGGCGGGCTCGGGCGTCGAGATGAGCGACGCGCAGGTGAAGCAGAACCTCGAGCAGGTCGCCGCCCAGCAGTCGGCCAAGCAGACCAAGACGGCGATGACCGGCAAGCTCGAAGAGGTGCCCCTGCCCGACCTGCTGCAGCTCTTCTACACCTCGAAGAAGAACGGCGTGCTGGTCGTCAACGGCGACCGCGAGGGCAAGGTCTACCTGCGCCAGGGCAAGGTCTACTACGCGGTCATCGACGACAACCACGAGCTGGGGCCGCAGAAGAGCTTCAACCGCATCGTGACGTGGGAGACCGGCGACTTCGAGCTGCGCCCGCCCGATCCGCAGGAGTTCATGGTCGAGCTCGACTCGTCGACCGAGGGGCTCCTGATGGACGCCCTGCGCCAGCTCGACGAGATGCGGCGAATTCAGGGCGATCTGCCGCCCGGCGACGCCACCTTGACGCTCTCGGTGCCGATGACGCCGGCGCTGCGCGAGCTGACGCCCGAAGAGCTCGACGTGCTCCAGCTGGTCATCAACTGGGGCACCCTGCAGGGCGCCCTCGATCACTCGCCGGTCGACGACCTGGTCGTCTGCGCGGCCGTGGTGAACCTGATGCAGCGCGACTACATCCGCCTGGTCTGACGGGAATCCTCCCGGGGGCGGCGCGCATCTTCAGGCCATGAGCCTGGGAATGTGGGTCGCGATCGTGGTGGTGCTCGGGCTGGCGGTGCTCCAGCTCCTCCCCGTGGTGATGGCGAGGCGCGCGCGCGGCCGGCAGGTGCCCGAGCTCGAGGCCTTCTTGTCGCCCGCGCAGCGAAGGGCCGAGCGCCTGCTCGTCTACTTCTGGAGCCCCACCTGCGCGGTGTGCCGGCCCATGTCGAAGGCGCTCGACGAGGTTGGCTCCGAGGCGATCGTGCGGGTCAACGTCCTCGAGGCGGCCCCGCTCGTCACCGCCTTCAACGTGCTGGGTACGCCGTCGCTGGCGGTCGTCGAGGGTGGGGTGATCAAGGACCTGCAGGTCGGCGCGCGCTCGGCCGCGCAGGTGCGGGCGCTGCTTCAGTCTTCGACCTGACACCACGAGAGCTTCTTCTCGGGCGTGGGGTCGTCGCAGCGGAGCCAGGTGCGGCCGCTGACGGTGTCGAGCAGGGTGATCTGAAACGCCTCGGCCAGCTTGTAGCGGCCCGACGGGCCCGCCGGCAGCACGTTCGCGCTGAACTTGCACCAGGTGGAGCGCGTCGTCTTCTTGGGGTGCGGGCAGAGGCTCCAGGTGACGCCGGTCTGGGTGTCGAGCTTGAGCGTCAGCTCATTGGCCTTCACCACCTGGTAGCGGCCGACCTCGGCGGGGGAGGGGGCGTCGTTGACGATGGTGATCTGCGCGGCGGCGGCGGTGGAGACGAGGATCGCGAGGGTCAGGAGCGTACGCATGGTGGAAGTGCACCACGCGGGTGGGGGGAACTCCAGCGGTCACGAGGGCGCGCCGGGCAGGCGACAGACCGACTCGTCGAAGAACCCGGCCGAGGGCACGCCCAGGCCCTGGTTGAAGCGCGACCAGAAGTTCACCTGCGCGATGGTGGTGGCCAGCACGACCAGCTCGCGCGCCGAGAACGCACCCTGGAGCGCGGTGGCGAGGGCTGGGGGCACCACGACCGGCGTCAGGCTGAGCGCCTCGGCGTAGCGCGCCGCCAGGGCCTCCCGGCCGCCGAGGCCTGCCCACGCGTCACGTTGCAAGTGAAGGAGCGACGTCAGCTCCTCGACGCTCAGGCCCGCGCGGCGCCAGGTGGCGGCGTTCATGTCGACGCAGAAGGGGCACCCGGCGACGGCGCTGGCGACGATGCGGGCGGTGGCCAGGCTGCGGGCGTCGAGATCGCCCGGGGCACCAGCGGCGAGCGCCTCGAACACCCCGACGCCGACCGCGCCCTTCGGGAACCAGCTCAGCAGCCGGCCGGGGAGCGGGTCCTTGCCGGTGATGCGGCGCGCCAGCCACAGCAGCGGGCGCAGCAGGAGCGGCGGGCTGGGGCGCGGCGCGACGAGGAGCGAGTCCATGGGGCTGTGATGCCAGAGAACCGCGACGCGATTCCACTCACTCCGCCAGCCCGTACTCCTTCAGCTTGCGGCCGAGGGTGTTGCGCCCGATGCCGAGCCACTTCGCGGCCAGCGTTCGGTTGCCCCTGGCGCGCTCGAGGACCGAGAGAATGTGCCGGCGCTCGACCTCGGCCAACGGCACCACGTCGTCGCTGGGGCTCGAGGCCGTCGGGGGCGGCGAGGGGAGCCGGCTCCCCTCGGGCAGCGGCAGGTGCTCGGGGAGGATCTCGCCGTCGCAGAGCACCACCGCGCTCTCGAGGCAGTTCTCGAGCTCGCGCACGTTACCCGGCCACTGGTAGGCCTTGAGGCGATCGAGGGCCGACTGCGACAGGCGCGGCTCGACGGCGATGTGGTGTTTGCGGGTCGCGGTCGCGAGGAAGTGGCGGGCGATGCGCTCGAGGTCTTCGGGCCCGCGCTCTCGCAGGGGCGGCAGCACCAGCTCGACCACCTTGATGCGGTAGTAGAGGTCTTCGCGGAACTTCCCGTCGCGCACCATGTGGGCGAGGTCACGGTGGGTGGCGGCGACGATGCGCACGTCGACCTTCACCGTCTGGGTGCCGCCGACGCGCTCGAACTCGCGGTCCTGCAGCACCCGCAGGAGCTTGCCCTGCACCGGCAGCGGCAGCTCACCGAGCTCGTCGATGAACACCGTGCCGCCCTCGGCGACCTCGAACTTCCCGGGCTGGCGCTGCTCGGCGCCGGTGAAGGCGCCCCGCTCGTGGCCGAACAGCTCGTTCTCGATCAACGAGCCTGGCAGCGCGGCGCAGTCCACCTTCACGAAGGGCTTGTCGCGCCGCCGCGAGTTGACGTGGAGGGCGCGCGCGAAGAGCTCCTTGCCGGTGCCCGACTCGCCGCGCAGCAGCACGGTGGCGTCGGTCTGCGCGGCCTTCTGGACCACCTTGTAGATGGCCTTCATCGGCGGCGACTCGCCGATCACCCGGTTGAAGAAGTAGCCCACCGGCTGCTCCGGGCGCGCGCGGGCCCGCTTCAGCTCGGTGTAGAGCGAGGTCGCCTGCAGGGCCTGGCTGACCTGCGCGGCGATGACGACCAGCCGCGCCTCGTCGTCGGCGTCGAAGCGCCCGCCCCCGAGGCGGTTGAGCACCTGGAGCACGCCGAAGACCTCGTTGGCCGCGTCGCGCAACGGCACCGCCAGGAGGGACGCGGTGCGGTAGCCCGTCATCTTGTCGATGTCGGGGTTGAAGCGCGTCTCGTCCTTGGCCGAAGGCATGTTCACGGCCGCGCCGGTCTGGGCGACGGCGCCGGCGACGCCCTGGCCGAGCTTCAGGCGGATCTGGTTGATCTCGGGGAGGTGGGCCGCGCGGCTGAAGAGCTCATCGCGCGCGTAGTCGACGAGGTAGAGCGTGCCGCGATCGGCCTGCATCGAGGCGGCGACCCGATCGACGACCTGGTGGAGGAACGCGTCGAGGTTGACCTCCTGCCCGACCAACCCGCCGACCGAGAGCAACACCGAAGCTGGGTCGTCGTGGGGCTTCATCAGGGTGAGCGAGCGCAGCCACGAGTCCATCGTGGCTCCCTCGGTGGAGCAAGCAGCAAAAGCGCGCATCAGGAGCTCCCCGGGGCCGCTCAGAGCGAGATGCGCTTGCCCTCACGCGCGGGCTCGGCGAGCGCGAAGACCTGGCGCGCCTCTTCGGCCATCGCCTCGACCTGGTCGTCGGTGTGGGCCGGGTCGTGGTGGAAGAGGAAGAGCCGCTGGGCGTCGGTCGCCTTCGCGATGCGGGCGGCCTCGATCATCGTCGAGTGGCCCCAGCCCTTCTTCGGCGGGCCCACCTTTCCCTCGTATTCGTCGGGCGTGTACTGGGCGTCGAGCACCAGCGCGTCGACGCCCTCGAGCACCTCACCGAGCTCCCGGCCCATCGCCGCCAGGGTGAGCTCGACGTCGGTGCAGTAGGCGAAGCGCTTGCCCTCGGCCTCGAGGTGGTAGCCGATGCAGCCCTGAGGGTGCGGCAGCTCGAAGGGGGTGATGCGGAACGGGCCCGCCTCGATCACCTGCCCGTGCCTGGCCGAGCGGAAGTCGAGCTTCGCGCGCATGGCCGACAGCGGCACCGGGAAGTTGGGCGGCTCCATCTGCTTCGACAACACTGAGCGCAGCTGCTGCTCACCCTCGGCGCCGGGGCCGTACAGCACCAGCTCGGAGGTCGGCGCCCACGCAGGGGTGAAGAAGGGGAAGCCCTGCACATGATCCCAGTGCAGGTGCGAGAAGAGCATCGTCGCCTTGACGGGAGGCTGCGACATCAACGACTCGCCCAGCCCACGAATCCCCGTACCCGCGTCGAGGATGACGCGGTGGCCCTGGCTGACGACCTCGAGGCACGAGGTGTTGCCGCCGATGCGCGCGACGTGTGAACCAGACGACGCCACGCTGCCACGAACACCCCAGAATCGGACTTCCATCGATGCGCTCCCTGGTGCCGCGACGAAGATGCCGCAGGTGCACCGAGCCTCAGCACCCGCAGTGCCAGCCGCGAAGTGGCGAGATTGTCGATGGCGCTGATGTGCGATGCCCCGGAACCGGGCGGCCAGGTGCTCCAGTTGCGCTCAGCGGCGGCGGCGGCGGAGGAGCAGCGCTCCCACCAGGGCCCACCCTGTCGGGGCGGCGCTGCACCCCGTCTTCGGCGCCGGTGCCTCGGCGAGGGTGATCGGCTCGACGAAGATCGGCTGGGGCCGGCACACGCCCGCGTCATTCTGTCCACGACTGCAGTACCGGTTCGATCCGCACTCGGCTTCGAAGGTGCAGGTCTCGAGGCACGTCGTGGGGTCTCCCGGCACGCCGGTGCAGGTGGTGGCGCCCAGGCATCGGGTGACGCCGATGGTGCAGGGCTCGTCCTTCCGGGCCTCGGGCGGCCGCTGCTCGCAGACCCGCAGGCTGGCCTGCCCGGTGACGCACTCCTGGGGTTGTGGGCACTGGGCGTCGGTGGTGCAGAGGTCGCGGCAGGTCGTCGGGCCGCCGGGGACGCCGGTGCAGGCGGTGGGCGTGGCGCAGCGGCTGAGCCCCGGCGTGCACGGCTCGCCGCGCATCACCGGCGGAGCGCGCAGGGTACAGATCCGCACGGCGTTCGAGCCCTCGACGCACTCATCGGCGCTCGAGCAGCTCGCGTCGCTGGTGCACGTCGCCCGGCACGTCGTGGGCCCACCCAGGAGCCCGCTGCAGGTGGTGCCGCCGAGACAGCGGGTCAGACCGATGACGCACGCCTCTCCCGCGACGGCCTCTGGCGGCTTGCGCTCACAGACGCGAACGCCGTTCTGCCCGGGCACGCACTCGTCGGTGCTCGCGCAGGCGGTGTCGGTCACGCACGTCCGTCGGCAGGTGAGCGCCCCGGCCAGCGGCCCGGAGCAGGTCGTCGCGCCCAGACAGAACGTGCCGCCGACGGAGCAGGGCTCGCCCTCCATCGCGGTGGGGAGCTGCGGCTTGAGGCAGAGCGTCGCGGTGCAGGCGGTGCCCATCTGACAGGTGGCCGAGCAGGGCCTGGCGCAGTAGCGCTCGCCGCGCTGTGGATCGGTGGCGCAGGCGCGGTGCTGGCACTGCGCGTCCATGGTGCAGGCGCTCAGCTCCTCGCGGCAGTCGGGGTCGAGCCGCGGGCAGGTCTGGGTGGCGCACACCCCGTTGGCGACGCAGTCGACTGGGCAGTCGGGGTCGCTGAGCAGGTTGGGGCACAGGCCGTTGCATTGGCCGTCGGCGCCGCACACGCAGTCGGGGTCTGCGCTCGGGCAGCCGCTCGCGCACAGGCCGTCTTCCACGCAGGTCGCGCCCTCGACGTCGGTGATGAACTGCCGAATGAAGGGGCCGTAGAGATCGACGCGCGTGTCGAGGCCGTCCATGCAGTTTCCGCCCGGCAGGGTCCACGAGTGCACGCCGGCCACGCGCCTGATGCCGTCGCGCTCGGTGACGAACGAGGGGCCGCCCGAGTCGCCGTTGCAGATGCCGGCGGAGGACATGTTGCCGAGCTGCACGTGCTGCGCGGTCAGCCCGCGCAGCGGCAGCGTGACCAAGCGACGGGTGCCCGCGCCGGTGCCTCCGCTCGAGGTGATGCCGTAGCCCACCACGGTCATGGCGCGGCTGACGTCGGCCTGGGTGAGGGCGCGGTTGAGGTAGGGCGTCGGCGTGACGCCGGCGATCGGGGCGGGCAGCTCGAGCGCGCCGACGTCGAAGTTCATCGCGGCCCCCGCGCTCCAGCTCGGGTGACGCCGCCACTGCACCGCGGGCACCCACAGGGGGCTGTTGGTTGGCGGCGCGACGTTGAGGTTGTGCACCGAGACGCCGGTGAAGGCGTAGCCGGGCGGCCCGCCGCTCTGGTTGAAGCAGTGCGCAGCGGTGAGCACCACCCGCGGCGTGATGACGGTGCCCGTACACGCGAAGCCCTGGGTGAGCCCGGCGTCGTTGGTGAAGATCGCCCGCAGCATCACCACGTCGGGGAAGCCACCGTCATCGGCGGCGCCGCCCACCAGCGGCTCGCTCCGGCGCTCGGTCGAGGGCGGTTGCTCCACCACCCCACAGCTCCACGTCACCACGGCCAGGAGGAGGAGGAAGAGGAGGCGCACGAGCGCGAGCGTAGCGGCTCAGTCCTTCCAGAGCATCTTCCAGGGGTTCTTACGCAGGTCGGCGAGCAGCGACTTGAGATCGTCGTACGCCTGCTTGTCCTTCATCAGCGCCCCCAGCGTGCCGTCACCGGCCTCGAGCCTGCCGAGGAGCTTGTCGGCCCGGCCCGCCAGCACGTCGACCTTCTCGCCGGCCTGCTGGTACTTCACGAGCATCGCCTTGAGGCGCTGCCCATCTTCTTCGGTGAACTGGCCTGACACCGCGGCGAGCCCGCCCAGCGCGGTCGAGGCCTTCTTCGAGAGATCGGGCAGGTCGTTCTTCGCGAGCCGGGCGGCGCTGGCGGCGTCGTCGAGCATGCCGTTGGTGCGGCCGCCGGGCTCGAGCTCCTTGCGGGCGATCGCGGCGAGCACCCGCAGGTCCTTCGCGGCGACCGACAGCTCCTGGGCGAGCTCCTTGAGCTGGGCGCGGTTCTCGGTGAGCACCCCGTCGACGGTGGTGGTGAGGCCCCCGAAGCCGTTGACCATCTTCGCGACCGCGTCGGGGTCGCTCTCGAGCACCTTCGACGCCGAGTCGAGGAACTTGGCCAGGCGGTTCGAGACGATGTCGATGCGGGGCGCGTCGATGCCGCGAATCGGCACCGAGGCCACGTGGGGCGCTGCGGCGGAGCCGGGCCAGATCTCGAGGTACGGCTCGCCCAGGGGGCCCTGGCTCGAGACGGTGATCGCGCAGTCGGTGCGCAGCGCCTTCTCCGCCGGCTCCGAGAGGCTGACCGTCATCTTCACCGGCATCGGGTCGCCGTGGTCGTCGCGTCGATCGGCGAGCAGGTCGATGGCGTCGACGCGGCCGATGGTGACGCCGCCGAGCTTCACCGGCGCGCCCTTCACCACGTTGCCGGTGTGCGAGAAGTCGATGGTGACGGTGCGGCCACTCGAGAACGAGAGCTCGCCCATCGCGTAGAGCATGCCCAGGGTGCCCAGCACCGCGGCCAGCAGCAGGGCGCCCACCTTCAGCTCGAGACGTGACTCGTCCATACGTCCTCTTGCGCTTACTTCGGCGCGTTCAGAAATCCCGTTTTTCCACCCTGGTAGCCGATGGCGCCCTGACGCACCTCGACCACGCGATCCGCCAGGCGCTCCAGGGCTGCGTAGTCATGTGACACCACCACGGCGCCCAGGCCCGCCGCGCGCACCGCCTCGAGCGCCTCGTTCACCTGGCCGGCCGCGACGAGATCGAGGCCGGTGGTCGGCTCGTCCAACAGCAGGCACGTGGGCTCGAGCACCAGGGCGCGGGCGATGGCGGTGCGCTTGCGAATGCCGGGGCCGACCTGAGGCGGGAACCGATCCTTGAGCGCGTGCAGGCCCATCTGCTCGAGGGCGCGCGAGACGCGCGACGGGTTCGCGCTCCCTTTCCCCGCGAGCGCCACGTTGGCCTCGAGGGTGAGCCAGTCGAGCAGCGCCGGCCCCTGCACCAGGTAGGGCACGCGCGCCCGCAGGGCGACGAGGCGCCGCTCGGGGAGCTGGTCGACGCGCTCGCCCAGCAGCTCCACGGTGCCCTCGTCGGGCTTGAGGAGCCCCACGGCCAGCCGGCACAGCACGCTCTTGCCCGAGCCGCTCTTGCCCACGACGAAGGTGATGCCCGTGAGGGGGAGCTCGACCGACAGCCCGTCGAGCACCGTCAGGTCGCCGAAGCGCTTCACGATGTTGGTGAGCTTCAGGGACTCCACGGCCTCAGACTCCGATCAGCAGGAACGCGGCGGCGACCACGAAGTCGATCAACAGGCAGCCCATGGTGGCGTCCACCACCGCCGCGGTGACGGCCTCGCCCACGGCCGGCGCACCGCCCTTCGCCTTGAGCCCTCGTGCGGCCGCCGCGAGGGGAATGAAGACGCCGCAGCACACCGCCTTCACCAGCGCGCAGACGATGTCGGCCGGGTCCAACAGCCGGGCGTCGGTGAACGCGCTGCCGTCGGCGCCGAAGGCGAAGGTGACGACCAGGCTCGCCGAGGTCGTCGCGGCGATGGTGCCGATCACCATCAGCGCGGGCAGCGAGATGATCGACGCGAGCAGGCGCGGGCTCACCAGCTCCGAGACGGGGTCGGCGGCGCACAGCTCGAGCGCCTCGAGCTGCTCGTTGACCGACATCGCCGCCAGCTCGGCGCTCGTCGAGGCGCCGACGCGAGAGGCGGCCAGCACCGCCACCAACAGCGGCGCGAACTCGCGCACCATCAGCTCGAAGTACGCCGGGCCCACGACGGTGATGTTGCCGGTGTACTTGCGCGCCTGCGCCCACGCGATCGTCACCATCACCGCGCCGAAGAACGCCAACCCCGAGAGGATCAGCAGCGACGACTTCGAGCCCATCTCGACCACCTGCACCATGGTCGCGCGCGGGTTGACGCCGTCACGTCGAATCGCCGCCAGCGTGCGCACGAACAGGATCGCGGGCGCCCCGAAGATGCGCAGCAGGGCGCTCACGAGAAGAGCCTCGTCAAGAAGGGCGTCAGCAGCAGATCGAGCGAGAAGATCGCCGCGCAGCTCAACACCACCGCCGACGCCGAGGCCTGCCCGACGCCCACCGCGCCGCCTCTCGCCCGCAGCCCCGCCACCGTCGAGACCAGCGCGATGGCCAGGCCGAAGGCCAGCGTCTTGGCCAGCCCGCCGATCAGGTCGCCCACCCGCAGCATCTCGTCGAAGGCGTTGAAGAAGACGCGCAGCGGCAGGCCCAGCGAGTAGTACGACGAGATGGCCTCGAAGCACACGGCCACCAGGAAGGTGACGCTCCCCAGCGAGGTGATGGCGATCGCGCTGCCGACGACGCGCGGCGCCACCAGCAGCCGGAACGGGTCGAGCGAGATGCCCCGCAGGCCCTCGATCTGCCCGTTGATGTTGAGCAGCGCCAGCTCGGCCGCGTTGCGCGCGCCGATACGGGCCGCCATCACCAGGCCGAGCAGCAGGGGGCCAAACTCGCGCGTCAGCGCGTAGCCCGCCGCCCAACCCGTGTAGAGCCGGGCGCCGAACTTCACCGCGTACACGCCGGCCTGCAACACGACCGTCGAGCCGATCAGCATCGCCGCCATCAGCGCGAGCGGGAGTGAGCGGAAGCCGAAGATCACCACGCTGCGCATCAGCTCGCGGCGGTCGAGCGAGGGCAGCGAGAGCGCCGTGCGCCCCAGCACGAGGGCCAGGGCGCCCGTCAGGCGCGCCACCGAGAGACCGAAGGCCCCTAGCGCGCGGATCATCGGAGGCCCGCCTCGTCGAGCAGCCGGCCGTGCTCGAAGCGCAGCACCCTCGGCAGCGGCAGCGAGGCGACCGGGTCGGGCAGGGCCGCGACGAGCGTTCGGCCGGCAGAGACCTCGAGCAGGAGCTCGGCGATCGAGCGCTCGGTGTCGGGGTCGAGCCCCGCGAACGGGTCGTCGGCGAGCAAGACCGAGGGCTGCGCGACGATCGCCCTGGCGACCCCCGCGCGCTTCTTCATGCCGCCCGAGAGCGACTCGGGGCGCTTGTGGTGGGCGGCCTCGAGCCCGACCCGTCGCAGCACCCCGCTGGCGCGCTCCTGCGCCTCGCCCCGAGGCACCCCGCGCCTGGTCAGCGGCAACATGACGTTGTCGAGCACCGTCAACGAGTCGAACAGCGCGTCGCTCTGGAACACCATGCCGAACGCGCTCTGGCGTCGGCGGCGCTCTTCGACGGTGAGCGTCGCGACGTCGTCGGCGCCCCAGCGCACCTGCCCCGAGGTGGGGCGCTGCAGCCCGGCCAGGCACTTGAGCCAGGTCGTCTTCCCGCTCGCGGCCTGACCGGTCACCAGCACCTGCGCCCCGGGCTCGATGGTGACCGTCACCTCGTGGAGCGCCACCACCGGCCCGAAGCGCACCGTGACCCGCTCGCAGCTCAGCCGCGCGGCGCTCCCGTCGAGCCGCGAGGGCTGGCTCGAAGCCACGCCGATGCTCGCGGCGCCGGCGCTCACCAGCTCTTGCCGAAGAAGCGCTTGAGCGACACCTTGCGGAAGCCGCCGAGCACCTGTCGTACCACCGCCGTCGAGAAGAGGAACACCGACGCCGCGATGCCGAGCACCCCCAGCACCGGGACGCCGGCGATCTCCCACTGCTTGGGCGCGAACGAGATGAAGCTGCCGATGATGAACCCGCACGCGCACAGGCCCGCGAACGCCACCACGGCCAGCGCGCGCAGGTTGCTGTTGAGCGACTCGACCTGCTCGTTCTTCAACGTCACCGTGAACTTGCCCGCCTCGAGATCGAGCATGATCTGCTGCAGCTGGAGCGGCAGATCGCTGGCCGCGTTCTGAAGGCGCAGCAGGGTCTTCATCGCGTTGCCCTGGAGCTGGGAGGGATCGTAGCGATCGGCCAGCATCTTCTTGGCGTACGGCATGAAGATCTCGTTGATCGGCATCTCGGGGTACAGCGACCGCAAGATGCCCTCGATGGCGACCGACGCCCGCCCGAGGATCGCGTACTCCCGCGGCACCTTGATGCGGTACTTCACCGCGAGGTTGAGCAGGTCGCGCACCAGCGCCTTCGCGTTGACGTCCTTGAGCGAGCTCGGGAGGTACGCGTTCAAGATGGCGTCGATGTCGCGCTTGAAGGCGTGCAGGTTGGCGCGGGTGTCGGCGGTGCCCAGGCGGTAGAGCTGGCGGGCCACCGACTCCGAGTCCTTCAGCGCCACCGCGAGGATCAGCGAGATGAGCGCCTCTTGCATCTGGTGCGTCACCCGGCCCACCAGGCCGAAGTCGATGATCGCCAGCACCGGCCCCTCGAGCACCAGCAGGTTCCCCGGGTGGGGGTCGCCGTGGAAGAGCCCGTCTTCGAAGAGCTCCTTGAACGCCTCTTCCAGGATGATGCCGGCCAGCTCCCTCTTGCCCGCTTCGTCGAGGTCGGCGCTCGACAGCTTGGGGCCGTCGAGGAACTCGAGCGTCAGCACCGTGCGGCCGGTGAGCTCCTCGTAGACCTTGGGGATGCGCACCCGCGGGTGGTTGGCGTGCGCCTTCAAGAACGCCCGCACGTTCGAGGCCTCGTTCAAGAAGTCGAGCTCTTCGTGCACCGCGCGATCGAACTCCTCGATGATGCTGGTGGGCGAGGTGACGCTCACCTCTTCGATCACCGCCTCGAGCGCGCGCGCGATGGAGTGCAGCACCGAGAGATCGGCCCGCATGCGCTCGGTGATGCCGGGCCGCTGCACCTTCACCACCACGCCGACGCCGTCGTGCGTCTTCGCCTTGTGCACCTGGGCCATCGACGCCGCCGCGATGGGCACCGGGTCGAACTCCAGGAACAGTTCCTCGATGGGCCGCTCGAAGGCCGCGAGCATCTGCTTGCGCACGTCCTCCATCTCGAAGGGCGGCACGTCGTCCTGGAGCGTCGAGAGCTCCTCGATGAACTCGGCCGGGAGCAGGTCACCGCGCGTCGAGAGCACCTGCCCCAGCTTCACGAACGTGGGGCCCAGCTCGGCCAGCATCATGGTGAAGCGCCGCGCGAAGGTCAGGGACTGCGCCGCCGCGTCGCCTTCGATCTTCGCGTCGGGCACCACCCGCCGCAGCCCCGAGCGCTCGAGGAGGTCGGCGAAGCCGTACTTGCCCGCGATGATCGCGATTTGCCGCAGGCGATTGAGGTCCTGGAAGGCGTTGCGGATCACCGGCGCACCGTCGCACGAGGCTCAGGGGGGATCAAAAGAAGCGCGCTCTTGGGGGGACGCCCGAAAATTCGACCCGCTGCTTGCACAGAGGCGAGGGGTGGGGTGTACATCTCGGGTCTCGCCTCGTCTCACCACCCTGGGGAACCTGCATGCCTCGCATCAACCAGCCGTTGACCAGTGCTCGTCCGCTCACCAGCTCCAAGCCGCTGAAGTCTGCGGCGCCCAAGCCGAAGCCCACGCCGCCGGAGCCGCTGAAGTCGGCGAACCCGGGCTGGAAGCCCCTGAAGTCGAGCCCGGCCCGCACGGCGCC
>JACSRE010000385.1 GCA_014879945.1 Myxococcus sp. | reverse complement strand
TGAACATGTACTGGCAGATGATGCAGAACACCCTGAAGTCGATGGGTGACACGCTCCGCAACTCCATCGGCGCCCTGCGCTAAGTCGCTGAAGCAGCCCGCCGTACCGAGAGGGCCTCCTGGTTTCAGGGGGCCCTCTTCGTTGGTGGAGTGCCTTCGCGCCCCGCTCCCGTGCGAACATGACGCTCGATGCATTCGGCCCCCGCCCCCCTCGCTCCGAGACACGCGCACGTCGACTGGAGCACGCCATGATGAACGAGAAGCAGGCCTGGGAGCTGTCGGCGTGGGACGCCCACCAGACGCTCGAGCGCCTCAGGAAGCGAGAGGTGAGCGCCCTCGAGGTCACCGACGCCGCGCTCCTTCGGGCCGAGAAGACCGCCCACCTCAACGCCGTCGTCACCGCGACGCCCGAGCGCGCCCGCGCCGACGCCCAGCGCCTCACCGGGCCCTTCGCCGGCGTGCCGCACTTCATCAAGGACCTCGCGCAGGTCGCCGGCGTGCGCACCACCTGGGGCAGCGCGGGCACCGGCCACTTCGTCTCGAAGAAGAGCGACCCCAGCGTCACCTCGTTCGAGCGCCTGGGCTTCGTCTCGCTCGGCAAGAGCGCCACCTCGGAGTTCGGGCTGACGGCCACCACCGAGCCGCTCTCGTTCGGCCCCTGCCTCAACCCGTGGGACGAGACGCGCACCGCGGGCGGCTCCTCGGGCGGCGCGGCGGCGGTGGTCGCGGCGGGCGTGGTGCCCATGGCGCACGCGATGGATGGCGGCGGCTCCATTCGAATTCCCGCCAGCTGCTGCGGCCTGGTGGGCCTCAAGGTGTCGCGCGGCCGCTTCGACATGGAGTCCTCGACGTCGCTGCCGGTGAACATCGCGGTGCACGGCGTGGTGACGCGCTCGGTGCGCGACACCGTCGACTTCTGGCGCGCCTACACGAAGCTGGTGCCCTCGAGGCTGCCGCCCATCGAGGTGGTCAGGCCCGCGCCCGCCAGGCCGCTGCGCATCTCGCTGGTGACGACCACGGCGCGCGGAGACCTCCTCGACCTCGAGGTGAAGGCCGCCGTCGAGGCCGTCGCCAGGCGCCTCGAAGGCCTCGGGCACCACGTCGACCCGGTGCCGTGCCCCTGGAGCCGTGAAGAGCAGGAGGACTTCATCGGGCTCTGGGCCCTGCTCGGCTTCGCGCACCAGAAGCTGGCCCGCCTCGTGGTGCACCGCGGCTTCGACGCCTCGCGCCTCGACGCCTGGACGGTGGGGCTGGCCGACCGGTTCCTCAACTTCAAGTGGGACTCCATGCAGCGCATTCGCCGGCTGCGGCGCTTCAAGGAGCGCTGGGCCGAGCTGATGTCGACGCGTGACGCCTTCCTGATGCCGACGCTGGCGTCGCTGCCGCCGCTGATTGGCCACCTCAAGACCGACCTGCCCTTCGACGAGCAGCTCGAGCGGCTCACCCGCACGGTGCCCTTCACCGGCATGCTGAACGTGGCCGGCGCGCCCGCCATCTCGTTGCCCCTGGGCCGCAGCGCCGCCGGGCTGCCCATCGGCGTGCAGCTCGCCGCGGGCTTCGGGGCAGAGCCGCTCCTCCTCGAGCTGGCGCTTCAGCTCGAGGCCGATGCGCCGTGGCCGCTCATGGCGCCGGCCACCTCACTGGCTGATCGCCTGGCGACCGCCGGGTAGCTGTCCAGCGGGCAGCGCCGCTCCACCCGGAGTGAAGCTCGAGCGCTGCGCGCGGCGCTCGCAGCTCACGGCGTCGGGTCGGTGCACGGCTGAGGAAGCGCGCAGCGCCCCGTCACGCAGCTGCGGCTGAGGCACTCGGCGTTGCCCGCGCAGCTCGCGCCGCTGCTCTTGGCGTTCGCGCAGACGCCGGAGGGGGTGCTCACGGTGGCGGTGCAGTACAGCTTGTCCTGGCACTCCGAGAACCGGTTCTCGTACGTGCACGGCGCCGCGGCGGCTCCCTTCAGCCGGCAGACGCCCATCGGCGCGCCCATCGTCGCGCTGCAGTACATCGTGCCGAGGTCGCACTCGTAGTCGATGGCGCACGGGGCGTTGACCGGCTTGACCGCCGCGCAGACCCCCATCGTCGAGCCCTGCGCGACGTCGCAGTAGTGCCCTCGCGCGCAATACAGGTCTGGCCCGCACGCAGCGCCCGCGACCCCGGGGCGCACGCAGACGTTGGCGGGGCTGCACTGGAGGTCGGTCTTGCAGCGGCGCTCGCTGTCACACGCGCCGTTCAGGTCGACGAGCGGCTGGCAGGTGCCGTTCACGCAGTCCAGCCCCCAGCTGCACTCGGGCCCGGTGTTCAGCGCGCAGGCCGCCCCGGCCGCGGCCAGGAGCTCCTTCGGCCCGCACACGTTGTTCTTGCAGACGCCCTCCAGACACGCGCGGGGAGTGAACTGGCTCGACCTGGCGCGCGGCCTGCGTCAGGCGCGGCGCCTTCGCCCCTGCGAGGCGCTCAATCAGCCGCCCGTCAGCGAGGTGAGCCTCGTATGCTGCCCGGCATGGTGTGTCGTGAAGGCAAAGCGGAGGGGAGCGCGGAAGCGACCGCCGAAGCCGAGCCATGCTGCAC
>JACSRE010000187.1 GCA_014879945.1 Myxococcus sp. | reverse complement strand
TCCGTCGTCGGCAGCGTCAGATGTGTATAAGAGACAGTCCCAGGGCCGAGCGCCCCCCGCCGCCCGCCATCGAGGCCCGCGACATCTCCGACGCCGACCTCGAGCTGGCGTGGCAGGTCTGGCGAGCGGCGAACGAGAAGACGTCGACCGACTTCAAGGGCGAGCAGGTCGCCCGGCAGCGGCTGGTGGAGCTCAAAGAGGCCATCGGCGCCACCAACATGGACACCTGGGCCGTGGGGCTGCTGCGCGCGGCCGAGGCGCACGAGGCCGCGGGAGACTCGGGCGGCGCGGTGGAGATCGCGACCAGCGCCACCCTGCTGGCGCCCGACCTGCCCTCGACGTGGGTGGGCCTGACGCGGGTCTACTTCCGCGGCGACCCCTCCGACTTCGGGCGGTTCCTGGGCTCGCTCAAGAACGCCGTCGTCGCCCAGGCCAGCGACCCGCGCTTCGCTCGCAGCGCCCTCACCGATCTCATCACCACGCTGTTGTTCGCGCTGGTGATCACCACCGTGGTGCTGCTGATCGTGCTCGCCATTCGGCGCGGCTTCTACGCGCTCTACGACTTCCACTTCATCTTCCCGCGGGTCGCCTCGCGGTGGCAGACGGGGGCGCTGCTGGTGGTGCTGCTGGCGCTGCCGGTGGTGTTCCGCCTGGGCCTGGTGCCGGTGCTGCTGACGGTGTTCTTCGCCCTGGCGCTCTACCTGACGACCGTCGAGCGGGTGGTGGTCGCGGTGCTGATCGGCCTGCTGGGGGGCGTGCCGACGGTGGCAGGCCTGGTGGTCGAGCAGCTGGCCTTCGCCGGCACGCGCGCCGAGCAGCTGTACCTGCTCGAGCGTGGCGGCACGGGCCTCGAGCCCCTGGTGGCCGAGCTCACCCAGCTGGCCAGCGAAGACAAGGCCTCGTACCCCGAGCTGATGGCGCTGAGCCGCTACCAGCTGCGCCGGGGACGCGCCGAGGCCGCCGCCAGGGCCCTGCGCCAGGCGCTCAACATCATCCCCAACGACCCCGCGGCCCGGGTGAACCTCGGCATGGCGATGGTCATTCTGGGCGACCTCGAGAACCCGCGGGCGCTCTTCGAAGAGGCCGGCAAGCAGGACCCGACGCTGGCCCAGGCGGCGTACAACCTGGGGCGCCTCTACCAGCGCCGGGTGGCGACCTACGGCGACAAGGTGTCTGCCGAGGTCGACAAGATCTCGCAGGAGCTCTTCACCGCGCGCACCATCGACCCCTCGTACGCGCAGCTGTCGAAGGACGCCGACGGAACGCCCCGCTCGTTGCTCGCCAACGTGTACCTGCAGTCGGTGCCGCTGCCGATGCGCGTGATCCTCGCCGACGCGAAGGCGCCCGACGCGGCCCGCCGGGTGAAGAGCCAGATCCTCCAGCTCTTGATGGGCGAGGTGGACGAGACCCTGGCGCTCGTCTACCCGGGGCTGCTGGCGCTCCTCATCTTCGGGTTCGGCTTCCTCTCGACGACCATTCACGCGGCCCGCCCCTGCAACAAGTGCGGCCGGCCGGTCAGCAAGCGGGGCGACCCCGACGTGTCGGTGGGCAGCCTGATGTGCACGCAGTGCGTGAACGTCTTCGCCAAGAAGAACGTGGCGGCGCCCTCGCTGAAGGTGCGCAAGCAGCTCGAGGTCGCGCGGTACCAGAGCCGGCAGGAGCGCACGAGCTCGGTGCTGGGCTTCATCTGCTCGGGCATGGGGCACGTGTTCGCCGGGTTCCCCGCGCGAGGCACCCTCTACGGCTTCGTCTTCATCTCGCTGCTCACCGCGCTGATGCTCCGCAACGGCGTGCTCCGGCCGCCCTTCGAGCCGCTGCCCCTGCTGGTGCGCCTGGTGCCGGTCGGCGTGGCGCTGGTGCTGCTCTACGTCTTGACCCTGCGCGGCCTGCGCAAGAAGCAGGGCGGGTAGGCCATGGCGCTCAAGGGCACGCTCAAGGACTTCGGCATCGCCGACATCCTCCAGCTGATCGGGCAGCAGCAGAAGACGGGCATCCTCTCGCTCACCAACAAGGGCGAGAGCGTGAACGTCGCCTTCAAGGACGGCAACATCGTTCGCGCCGAGTCCACCTCGCGCAACCGCAAGGACCTGATCGGCTCGATGCTGGTGGTGGCCAACCTCATCTCCGAGGCGCAGCTCGAGTTCGCCCTCGAGACGCAGAAGCGCACGCTCCAGCGCCTGGGCGACGTGCTGGTGGGCCAGGGCAGCGTGTCGCTCGAGAAGTTCAGGGCCATGGTGGCGCTGCAGACGAGCGAGACGCTCTTCAAGCTCTTCGGGTGGAAGTCGGGGCACTACGCCTTCGAGGTCAGCGAGGTCGAGGTCGACGGGGCCTTCGTGCCCCTGCGCGCCGAGTCGGTGCTGATGGAGGGCTTCCGCCGCGTCGACGAGTGGCCGGTGGTGAAGAAGCGCATCACCTCGGACTCGATGACGTTCGAGAAGCTCAAGGAGCTGCCGCCGCCCGCGCTCCAGAAGGACGACTTCGACGACGCCCTCGACGACGCGTTCGCGGAAGAGAAGAAGGAGATCAACAAGGGCGAGTTCCAGTCGGTCGGCGACAACGAGCGCCGCGTCTACGAGTGCATCGGCCCCGGCCGCACCGTCACCCGCATCATCGAGCTGTCGATGCTGGGCGAGTTCGAGACCTCGAAGGCGCTCTGCAACCTCATCAACCTCGAGTACTGCAAGGGCGTCGCCCCGGCCGGCGAGACCTCGACCAGCGGCAAGCCCTCGCGGGTCAAGGCCGTGGCCGGCGCGCTCGGCCGCATCGCGCTGTCGATGCTGGTGGTGGGGGCGCTCCTGCTGGTCTTCACCCGCGTCGACTTCGGCAGCTTCCGCTTCGGCGGCTCGGGCGGCACCACCTACAACGACCCCGCGGCCCAGCGCTTCGCCTCGCGGGCGCAGATGTCGCGGCTGACCACCGCGCTCGAGGTGTACCGGCTCGAGAAGGGCCAGCTCCCCGATGGCCTGGGGCAGCTCGTCGAGTCGGGCATCGTGTCGCCCGACGACGTGCGGTACCCGTGGCGCGACGACTACTACTACCGCCGCGACGGGGCGACGTACGTGCTGCTGCCGCCGCTGCGATGACCGTCAGGGCAGGTGGCGAAAGCCGTCTGGCGGGCATGCCTGACTTGCGCGCACCTGAGCCGATGCGTTACCCGTCGCCGCCTCTCATCGACAGGAGCCGCCCCACCGAGATGAAGTCCATGCACGTTGACCTGGCGAACACCGACCTCGCCAGAACGCTCGCGGGCGCGCAGAACGAGAACCTCAAGCTCATCGAGCGCCGCCTCGGCGTGAAGGTGGGCCAGCGCGGCACCGAGCTGCACCTCTCGGGGCCCGACGCCGCCGTCGCCAGCGCGGTGCGGCTCCTCGAGGGCCTCGCGACCGCGCTCGAGAGCGGCCGCTCGGTGTACCGCGAAGACGTCGAGCAGGCGCTCAAGGCCATGGGGCAGGGGGGCGACGAGAACCTGCGCGCGCTGACGCTCTCGCCCATTCTCACCCAGCGCAGCGGCCGCCACGTCACCCCGCGCAGCCTCGCCCAGCAGCAGTACGTCGAGCTCATTCGCACCAACGACGTGGTGTTCGGGCTCGGCCCCGCCGGCACCGGCAAGACGTACCTGGCCATGGCGATGGCGGTGCAGGCCCTCACCGAGCGCAAGGTCAAGCGCATCGTGCTGGCGCGGCCGGCGGTCGAGGCAGGCGAGAAGCTGGGCTTTCTGCCGGGTGATCTCGCCGAGAAGGTCAACCCCTACCTCCGGCCGCTCTACGACGCGCTCCACGACATGATGGAGCCCGAGCGCGCCGCCGCCCTCATCGAGCAGAACATCATCGAGGTGGCCCCCCTGGCCTTCATGCGCGGGCGCACCCTCAACGACTGCTTCGCCATCCTCGACGAGGCGCAGAACACCACCGTCGAGCAGATGAAGATGTTCCTCACCCGCATCGGCTACCACTCGAGGGCCGTGGTGACGGGCGACGTGACGCAGATCGATCTGCCGCCCGGCCGCACCTCGGGGCTGGTCCACGCCGAGGCGATTCTGCAGGGCGTCGAGGGCATCGCCTTCACCCACTTCACCGACGTCGACGTGGTGCGCCACCCGGTGGTGGCCGAGGTCATCAAGGCCTACGCTCGCGACGACCGTACGCAGCGCGAGGCCATGGAGCCTCAGCCCAGAGCGTCGGCCCCCCGCGCCCCCAGGCCCTCGTCACCTCGCGGCCCGCTGTCGAACCCCAACCTCCCGTAATCGCGGCTGCCTACCCGCGCGCTGATCACCGGGGTGCTCAGGTGGTGCAGACAGGTCGCCGCACCCGGGCCCGTGAGCGCTCCCAAGAGGCTGATCTTCCACACCGAATTCGCGGCGCGACGAATGCACAGGGTTCGTCGTCGCTGCAGTTGGTCGTGGCTGAACACCCTCGGAGGTCGCCATGCGGTCCATCCTGTTCGCCGTGCTCTTCGTCATGGGGTGTGACCGGGCCGTAGCGCCGTCGAGCCAGCCCGTCGCCCCGCTGGCGGTGACGACCTGCGCGTCGATCGCCGGTGCGCAGCTCGGCCAGCTCCCCTTGACGGTGGAGCTGGGAGACGAGGCCATCGCCATCGCCGAGTGGAGCGTGCCCGACGAGCGGTCGACCGACGTGGTGGGCTTCGCCGCGCACCTGCCGGTGGACGTCTCGTTCACGGTGAAGGCGGGCGACGACGTGTTTCGCAGCGCCTCGCCGCGGTGGCTGAACCCCCACGGGGTCTCGGGGCCGCGCGTTCGCCCAGTGGAGCGCATCACCTTCTGCCGAACCGCAGCGCCCCAGGTCGTCGCTTCTCGCTGATCAGCGCGGGGGGGTTGGCGTGGTTGACCTGTGTGGCACGCCGGCATACAAGCCGCGCGCCCTGACGGTTTCCCGGCAAGGCCCACCCGGTCTGCACCCCTCCGCGGACCCGGGCTGATTGAACCCCCGGAGCGGGTCGAAACGAGAAGAGACGAATGTCGGTTCAGGCGAACACCGAGAAGAAGCAGGAGCTGGTCGCGAAGTACCGGACCCACGAGAAGGACACGGGGTCGCCCGAGGTGCAGGTCGCGCTGCTGTCCGAGCGCATCGCGCACCTCACGGAGCACTTCAAGGGCCACAAGAAGGATCACCACAGCCGTCGCGGTCTGCTCAAGCTGGTTGGTCAGCGCCGCCGCCTGCTCGACTACTTGAAGGACAAGAACGCCGAGAGGTACCGCAAGCTGATCGACGGGCTCGGCATCCGCAAGTAAAGCCGGTGATGAACGAAGGGCGTCGGGTGGTCCGACGCCCTTTGTCGTTTCGGTCGCTGCACGTCGTACCGGAGCTCCTCGCGGCTGCCTTATGGGCTCGGCTTGGTTTTCTGTTCGGAGCAGCTGAAGGCCTCCTTCGGCCGCTGCGATCAGGGATCCAGTCGAGACACCGCACAGGAGCTCCGCCACTCAAGGGCGCCTCACCGCGCCCGCACTGAAGGAGCAACTGAATGTCTGTCATCACCAAGAAGGTCAAACTCGGCGACTTCGAGCTCGTGCTCGAGACCGGCAAGCTCGCGAAGCAGGCCGACGGCTCGGCCACGGTGCGCTACGGCGACACCGTGCTGCTCGCCACCTCGGTCAGCGCCAAAGAGAAGAAGGACATCGACTTCCTCCCGCTGACCGTCGAGTACAAAGAGAACTTCTACGCGGCCGGCAGGATCCCCGGCGGGTACTTCCGTCGTGAGGGCCGCCTCACCGAGAAAGAGACGCTCACCAGCCGCATCGTCGACCGCTCGTGCCGCCCGCTGTTCCCGGAAGGCTACGCCTACGAGACCCAGCTGATCGTCAACGTCATCTCGGCCGACCGCGACAACGACCCCGACGTGCTCGCCCTCAACGGCGTCTCGGCGGCGCTGGCCTGCTCTGACATTCCGTTCGGCGGCCCGGTCGGCTGCGTGCGCGTCGGCCGCATCGACGGCAAGTTCGTGCTCTTCCCGACCTACAAGCAGCGCGAGACGAGCGACTTCGATCTCGTCGTCGCCGCCTCGAAGGACGCGATCGTCATGGTCGAGGGTGGCGCCAACGAGGTCTCTGAGCCCGAGATGGTTCAGGCCCTCGAGTTCGGCCACGAGGCCTGCCGCAAGATCGTCGCGGTGATGGACGAGATGCGCGCCGCCGTCGGCGCCAAGACCCGCGCCTACGACCAGGCCCCCAAGTTCGACCCCGAGCTCAAGGCCAAGCTCAAGACGCTGACGTGGGACGGCATCATCGCGGGCTACAAGATCGCCGACAAGCTCGAGCGCTACTCGGCCCTCAAGGCCGTCTCGAAGGGCATGCAGGAGAAGATGAAGGCCGAGCTCGGCGACGAGGCGTTCGCCAAGAAGGTCGGCCAGCTCAAGGCGATCTACGAAGAGCTCAAGTACGAGTACATGCGCGACATGACGGTGTCAGGCGGCCGCATCGGCGGTCGTGCGCACGACGAGGTGCGCGCGCTCGGCCTCGACGTGGGCGTGCTCCCCCGCACCCACGGCTCGTCGGTCTTCCAGCGCGGCGAGACCCAGGCGCTCGTCACCGCGACCCTCGGCACCGCCGACAGCGAGCAGCGCATCGAGTACCTGCTCGGCGAGCACGTGAAGCGCTTCATGCTCCACTACAACTTCCCCCCGTTCTCGGTGAACGAGACCAAGCCGCTGCGCGGCCCCGGTCGTCGTGAGATCGGCCACGGCGCCCTCGCCGAGCGCGCGCTGAAGAACCTCGTGCCCTCGAAGGACGCGTTCCCCTACACGGTGCGCATCGTCGCCGACATCCTCGAGTCGAACGGCTCGTCGTCGATGGCCTCGGTCTGCGGCGGCACTCTGGCGATGATGGACGCGGGCGTGCCCCTCAAGGCGCCTGCCGCCGGCATCGCGATGGGCCTGGTGAAGGAGGGCGAGAAGCTCGCCATCCTCAGCGACATCCTCGGCGACGAAGACCACCTCGGCGACATGGACTTCAAGGTCTGTGGCACCAAGAAGGGCATCACCGCCGTGCAGATGGACATCAAGATCACGGGCATCACCACCGCGATCATGCTCCGCGCCATGGAGCAGGCCCGCCGCGGCCGTATCCACATCCTCGACGCGATGGAGAAGGCCATGCCTGCGCCGCGCGCCGAGATCAGCCCGCTCGCGCCGCGCATCCACACCATCATGATCCGCACCGAGTACATCAAGAACGTCATCGGCCCGGGCGGGAAGGTGATTCGCGACATCATCGCGAGGACCGGCTGCAGCATCAACATCGACGACTCGGGCAAGGTCGAGATCGCCTCGGCCGACGCCGAGGGCGTGAAGCAGGCCATCGCGATGGTGCAGGCGCTGACCCGTGAGGCCGAGGTGGGCCAGGTCTACCTGGGCACCGTGCGTCGCGTGGTCGAGTTCGGCGCCTTCGTCGAGCTCTTCCCCGGCACCGACGGCCTCATCCACATCTCGGAGCTCGCCGACAAGCGGGTCAAGACGGTCACCGAGATCGTGAAGGAAGGCGACGAAGTGATGGTGAAGGTCATCAGCATCGACGGCGGCGGCAAGATTCGCCTCTCGCGCAAGCAGGCGCTCGCCGATCGCGCTGCGGGCGGCGCGCCTCCTCCGGCTGACGCGCCGGCCGACGAGACGCCCACCACCCAGGCCTGAGCCTGAAGGTGACGTGAAGTCGACGCAGCCCGCTCCCCTCTCGCAGGTGGGCGGGCTGCGGTCGTTTCAGCGGCCGTCTGCGAGCGGTGCAGCCACCGGCGAGGCGCGCTCTTCAAGGCGCGGAAGAACACCGCCCACGACCGGCCGCGCCGCGCCTCGCGCCCCCTCGCCCGCGATCGAAGGTGCGCACGTCGCCTGCCCCGACGCCTCGCGCCGTACGATCGAGGTCGTCGAGCGCGGGCAGGGGCGCTGCGCCGGCCAGACGACGCTCACCCGACGCTCGAGGCCCCGGGCGGCGCCGCCGCCGCCAACGGAATCTCGGCGTGCAGTCGGGTTCCGCCTCCCTCACGGGGCGCGATCGAGAACACGCCGCCCAGGCTCCTGACCCGCACGTCGAGGTTGCGAAGCCCCCCGACGCTGCGCCGCGAGGCGTCAGGGGCGATGCCGCGCCCGTCGTCGTCGACCTCGATTCGCAGCGCCTCGGCGAGGGTGAGCCTGATCGTCAGGTGCCGCGCGCGCCCGTGGTGAATCGCGTTGCGCACGGCCTCTTGCACGATGCGCGCGATGTGCAGCCGCACGTCGCCGGGCACGTCGCGCGCCGCCGTCTCGTCGCCGACCAGGGTGACGCGGGCCTCGTCGCCGGCGAGCTCGCTGCAGCGGGTGCGCAGGTGGGCCAGCAGCTCTGGCCACGACAGCGAGGTCGCGCGCAGCTCCCACACCACGCTGCGCAGCTCATCGGTGCTCTGGGTGATGCGGCTGGAGAGCGCGTCGAAGACCGCCATCGCCTCGGGGGTGGTGGCGGCCGCGCGCAGCGACTGGAGCTGCCAGAAGAGGCTCGACAGCTCGGTGCCGACCCCGTCGTGGAGATCGCGCGCGATGCGGGCGCGCTCCTGGGCGATGGTCATCGACGCGAGCTCCGCTTCGAGGCGATCGCGATCGGCGCGGGTCTGGGTCAGCTGCGACGTCGTCGCCGACATCACCGAATAGCCGGAGAGCGCCACGCCGGCGATGGCCGCCGCCAGGGCCCCCGCGCCGAGGCCCTGCGTCACCGCGAAGAACCCCACCGTGACCGCCGACAGCGTCGAGAACACCGCCAGGTTGAAGCGCCGCTCACCGCCCGAGGAGCCACACCCCACCAGGTGCCCGAAGTGCAGCGCCCAGACGGCGCTGGCGGCGTTGCCCGACTTCATGATCGTCGCCAGGCAGAGCGTGGCCAGGGTGGCGGTCTCGAGCCTGTTGAGCGCGCGATAGATGCCCGAACGAAGGCCGAAGCGGCGGTAGGCGAAGCCGGTCGCCAGCATCGCGACCGCGGCCAGCGAGGCCATCGACAGGCCGAACTGGGCGCTGGTGCCCATCACCCGCTCGCCGAAGGGCGCCAGCGGCGCGACCGCAAAGCAGGCGACGATCAGCAGCAACCCCAGGCTCGTCAGCGGCTGGCGGATCTGCCGGTGCACGGCGGCTTCAGCGTCCATGGGCTCCGGGCGTCTCGATCAGTCCGTGGGCCGAGGCCCAGTCTGCGGCCTCCTCTCGCGAGTTCACCTCGAGCTTGCGGTAGATGTTCTTCACGTGCGTCTGCACGGTGCCCAGGCCGATGCCGAGCTCCGCCGCCGTCTCGGCGTAGCTCTGGCCCACCGCGAGCTTCTTGAGCACGTCGGCTTCGCGCTCGCTCAACGCCGTGGGCGCCGTCTTGCGCCGCCGCTGCCTGAAGCTCTCGACCACCTTGCGGGCGATCGACGGCGTCATGGGCGCTCCGCCGTCGCGTGCCTCGGTGAGCGCGCGCAGCAGCCGGGGAGGGCTGGTCGTCTTGAGCAGGTAGCCGGTCGCGCCGCTCTCGAGGGCGCCGAAGATCGACTCGGGGTCGTCGAACTGCGTGAAGGCCAGGAGCACCGATTGGGGCCGGCTGCGCTGCAGCAGCCGCAACAGCTCCACGCCGGGCCGGTCGGGGAGGTGGAGATCGATCAGCGCGACCTCGAACTCCAGGCCCCGCGAGACGGCGTCGAGCGCCTCGCCGGCCGTCGCGCACGAGCCGACGACCGAGACCTGCTTCGTCGGCAACAGCACATCACTGAGCCCCCGACGCACGTGTGCGTCATCGTCAACCACCAACAGTCGCATCGCCGCCCCCGCTCGACAGTTGTCAGAGTCTCACACTGAACCGGGGCGCCGCGGGAGGGCCTTCTTTTCGTGCCGCGCCTCCCATGACGCCCCACGCCGTGACCGCGCGCCGCGCTCAGGGCGTTGGGATGACTGCATCCACGGGGATGGACTGGGCTCCCATGTGGGCCCACGCTCCCGGCGCACGGGGTAGAGATCGTCCGGCCCGGTGGCGCGTTGAAGCGCAGGGCACCTCGTGGCGACCGAAACACGACTGGCGAAGGTGAGCGGCTTCTTCGGAGTCTTCCGAGGCGCCTTCATGCCGGTGGGCCTCTTCGCGCTGGTCGCCATCGGGGTGCACGCGGGCGCCGATCTCGTCGACGACCGGCTCCTGGTGTTGATCGACGCGCTCGACGCCTGGGCCGACGGCCTGCTCGCCCGCGCCGAGGTGACCGCGGGGTGGGTCGATCGGGTCGGCCCGCTGCAGCGCACGGTGATCGCCCGCCTGCTGGCGCTGGGCTGGGAGCTGTCGGTCGACCTGCTCGTGGTGCTGCCGCAGCTGGGGTACTCCGAGGCCGACCAGGCCGAGCAGCGCTTCAGCTTCCGGCGTGAGACGTGGCGCTCCCTCGCCGCGCGGGTCAACCGCACGCCGACCCCGGCGCGCCTGGTGCGCCCCTTGGTCACCGCGGTGTTCGCGGGCGCCGGGGCGTACGCGGTGGCGAGGTTGGTGGAGTCGACCCTCTTCGTCGCGCTGCAGACCGACGTCGCGCCGCCCGAGGTCGCCGAGGCGCTGGCGCGCGTCTTCGGTGGGCTGGCCATGGCGCTGGTGCTGGCGAGCCACGGTTGGCGGGCGGTGCTCCGGGCGCTCGAGCACGCCGACGCCGCCTGCGAGGCCAACGCGCGCGTGGGGAAGTCTCCCTGGGTGGTGGGGCTGTGGGGCTCGGTGCTCTCCTTTCCGTTGGCGGTGGCGCTCGTGCTCGAGGCGCAGAACCTGCTGGCGCTGGTGCGGTGACCGGACGTGTTCCGCGCGAACTCACGGGGGCTCTTCGACTTCATCGCCGCGGCGCTGTGCCTGTGGGCGGCGGCCTGGCACACCCCGGTGGGCGCGCTGGTGAGAGGGGGCGTCGCGAAGGTGGTGGGCCGAAAGGGCGAGGGCCGACCGCTGCTCGCGTACTTCAGCGGCGGCGTCTACGACGCGCGCGAGGTCGACGTGCCCGTGGTGCCGGTGCTGCCAGAGGGCCTGTCGCCCGAGGTGCTGGCCGTCGTCCCTCCCGGGGTGGCGCTGGGGCGGGGCGCGTTCGCGGTGCTGCAGTCACAGCCCGCCGCCGTCCGCGCGACCGCGGCGGCGCTGGGGCAGCGCTACGACGTCAGCCGCCTCGAGGCGCCCGATGACGTTGCCACCCTGGTGAGCCGGGCGAAGGCCGACTTCGTCACCGACGAAGGCGCGGTGCTGGCGCTCTTCGCCGGGCCGGAGCTGGCGCGCTATGCGGTGGCCCGCGCCCAGGCGGAGGGGAGGGTGCCCACCCTCGAGGTGCTCTCCCGCCAGCTCCCGCCAGGCAGCGCGCCGTTCTTCTCTGCGGCCTCGCAGGCCCTGATGTTCGGCACCGCGTACGCGCTCTCGTGGCCCGTCTCGCCCTCGACCCGGGTGACCTCGGCCTTCGGCTACCGCACGCACCCGACCCTGAAGACCCAGCAGCTCCACACCGGCGTGGACCTCTCGGTGCCCGAGGGCACCCCGGTGAAGGTGGTGGCCGACGGGGTGGTCAAGCGCGCCAGCGAAGACGCCGTCAACGGCAGGGTGATCATCATCGACCACGGGCGCGGCGTCACCACGGCCTACTGCCACAACTCGCGGCTGCTGGTGACGATGGGGCAGGTGGTGAGCGCCGGGCAGATCATCTCGGAGTCGGGCAACACCGGGCGCAGCACCGGCCCGCACCTGCACTACCAGGTCGAGCTCGGCCGCCGGCCGGTCGACCCCTTCGTCTTTCGTGGGCGCAAGGCGTCGGCGTCGCTGCCGCCGTTGCCAGCGCTGCCAGCGCTGCCGGCGCCGTCGGGTGACGGCGCGCCGGCGGCTGCGCCCAGGCCCAGCAAGGCGCTCAAGGCCGCGTTCGAGGCCGCCGGGGCCGCGCCCGCCGAGGCTGACGACGCCACTGAAGTTCCCCCGTGAGAGTCGTGGTAGAGGCCCCGGGAATGAACGCCGTCACCGTGCAGGTTCGCCGTGTTCGCGCCAACGCCGATCTCGAGCTGCCCAGGTACCAGTCGGAGCTCGCCGCGGGCCTCGACCTGCGCGCCGACCTCGACGCCAGCCTCACCCTCGCGCCGCTGGAGCGCTCGATGGTGCCGACGGGCCTGGCGCTGGAGCTGCCCGCCGGGTTCGAAGGCCAGGTGCGACCGCGCAGCGGGCTGGCCGCCAGGGCGGGCCTGACGGTGTTGAACGCGCCGGGCACCATCGACGCCGACTACCGGGGCGAGGTGAAGGTGCTGTTGGTCAACCTGTCGTCGCAGCCGGTCACCGTCGCCCGGGGCGATCGCATCGCCCAGCTGGTGGTCGCGCCGGTGACGCAGGCCACCCTGGTCGAGGTCACCAGCCTCTCTGAGACCGCGAGAGGATCCGCGGGGTTTGGATCGACCGGCGGGGCGGGAACCCTGAACGTTGCCGAAGCGTCACTTCTCAGGTAAAAAGCCAGTCTGATTCGTGTGTTACGGGGGCCGCGAATGGCCGCCGGGTCCCAGGAGCCTCACGAGTGCTTTGCTACCGTTGTGGCAGCCACGTCGCCGACAACGTCGACACGTGCCCCACGTGTGGCCAGAAGCTGTCTGGTGGCGGGCTCCGACAGGCGACCGGCACCTTCTCGAGGCGACGCTCGACCTCGCAGACGATCGAGGGCGCGCCCTACAAGGCGCAAGATCTCGTCGCCAACCGGTACCTGATCAAAGACGTCGTCGGCGGAGGCCCGCTGGGCTTCGTCTTCCGCGCCCACGACAAAGAGGTCGACGTCGAGGTCGCGCTCAAGGTGGTGAACGCGCGGCTGTGTCAGACCGCCGAAGAGCGCCGCGCCTTCGCCAAGCAGCTGCGCCTGGCGCGCAAGCTCTCGCACCCGAACCTGGCGCGCGTCTACGAGGAGGGCGAAGACCAGGACCGGCCCTTCTTCACCTCGCAGTTCCTCGACGGGCTGACGCTGCGCAAGATCATCGATCTGCGGCTGCAGAAGGGGCAGTTCTTCGCGCTCCACGAGATCGAGCCCATCTTGAGCCAGGTGTGCTCGGCTCTCGACGGCGCGCACAAGGTGGGGCCGCACACCGACATCAAGCCCGACAACGTGCTGGTGCTGCCCGACCTGCTGAAGGTGACGGACTTCGGGCTGGGCCTGGCGCTCCCGCGGCTGCCGTTCGTGCAGGCCATGAAGTCGCGGAAGGCCGATCGCTACCTGGCGCCCGAGCTCATCGAGGGCGGCGAGGTCGACGGGCGCTGCGACGTGTACTCGGTGGGCGTCATCCTCGGCGAGATGCTGTCGGGCCTGACGCCCGACGGCTCGGTCCCCGAGCTGTTCCGGCGCAACCCCAACGTCACCCAGCAGCTCGAGGGCGTGTACCGCAAGGCGCTCAACAGCAACCCGAACGCGCGCTTCAAGACAGCCGGCGAGCTGTTCGCGGAGCTGTCGGCGATCTCGAAGGCCTCGTCGCCGCCGCCCCCGCTGCCGAACAAGACCGAGTCGGCCATCGGCGCGCCGCCTCCGCTTCGCCCGCGCACCATGTCGGGCATGTTGCAGCTCCAGCCCCGGCGCGAGAAGCCGGGCCCGCCGGTGCCCGCGATGCCGCCGCCGCCGCCGGGCCAGAGCGACGAGAACCCGCTGCCCGACGCCACCCAGCCGGTCGACCCCAGCCGGCTCGAGGCCGCCCTCAAGCACGTCGGCCCGACGCCGGAGCCCGCCGAGAACCGCGAAGAGACCGCGGTGATCGACTCGGGGCAGATCATCGCCTCGCTCGACGAAGACGATCACCTCGCCACGCGCGCGCAGGTCGAGACCGTTGCGCCGCCGCCTCCGCCCGAGGCCATCGAGCCGGTGTCCGAGGGGAAGACGTGGTTCCTCGTCATCCTCCTGGTGTTCCTCGGCGTCGGGGTGGGCGCCGGCGGCGGCTTCTATTTGATTCAGCGTCAGAAGGCGGCGGCCGAAGAGACGCGCCGGCGCGCCGAAGAGGAGCAGCGCCAGAAGGACGAAGCGGCGCGCGTCGAGGCCGAGCGGCAGGCGGCGCTGGCCGCCGCGAACACCCCGCCCGTGCCGATGAATCCCTTGGTTTTTTCGATCTGGTCGCGCACCTTGGCTTTGTCGGTACCGCCGGCCCGCTGGATGGCCGCCACGGCGATCATCAGGCCGTCGTAGGCATGGCCGCCGAAGGTGGAAACCGGCCCGTATTTGGCCTCGAAGCGCT
>JACSRE010000222.1 GCA_014879945.1 Myxococcus sp. | reverse complement strand
TGACCAGGCGCCTGGTCACCCTCGGGGCGCGCATCGGCTTCGGCCACCGCGAAGAGAACCTCCAGGCCTCCGACGTGGTCGTCATCTCGTCGGCGGTGAAGAAGGACAACCCCGAGGTGGTGGCGGCGCGGCGCCGGAAGATCCCCGTCATTCCCCGCGCCGAGATGCTCGCCGAGCTCATGCGGCTGAAGTACTCGGTCGCGCTCGCCGGCTCCCACGGCAAGACGACCACCACCTCGATGGTGGCCACGGTGCTCGCCGCGGCGGGCCTCGACCCGACGGCCGTGGTGGGCGGCAAGGTCAACGTGCTGGGCTCCAACGCGAAGCTGGGCAAGAGCGACCTGATGGTGGTCGAGGCCGACGAGTCCGACGGGAGCTTCTTGAAGCTCCACCCCTCGATCGCGGTCGTCACCAACATCGACCCCGAGCACATGGACCACTACCGCAGCCTCGACGCCCTCAAGGGCGCCTTCATCGAGTTCTGCAACCGGGTGCCCTTCTACGGCCTGGCGGTGGTGTGCCTCGATCACCCCAACGTGCAGGCGCTGCTGCCGCACCTCGAGAAGCGCTACGTCACCTACGGCTCGACCCACGCGGCCGACTACCGGCTCGAGGGCATCAGGCTCGACGGCTTCTCGACCCGCTTCCACGCCTTCCGCCGCGACACCGACCTCGGCGAGTTCTCGGTGCGCATGGTGGGCGCGCACAACGCGATGAACGCGCTCGCGGTGATCGCCGTCGCCGAAGAGCTCGACGTGCCGCACGAGGTGGTGCGCCAGGCCCTGGCCGACTTCCAGGGCGTGCAGCGCCGCTTCACCGTCAAGGGCGAGGCCCAGGGCATCACCGTCGTCGACGACTACGGCCACCACCCGGCCGAGGTGCGCGCCACGCTCGAGGGCGCGCGCAAGGCCTTCGGGCGCCGCACCGTCGTCGCGTACCAGCCGCATCGCTACACGCGCACGCACGATCTCTTCGACGACTTCTGCAGCGCCTTCAACGACGCCGACCTGGTGTTCCTCACCTCGGTGTACGCCGCCGGCGAAGAGCCCATCGAGGGCGCCACCTCGGACAAGCTGGCCGAGGCCATTCGCGCCCACGGCCACCCCGACGTCACCTACGTCGAGAAGCGGGCCGATCTCGTCAGCGCCATGCTGCCGCGGCTCCAGCCGGGCGACATCGTCATCACCCTGGGCGCCGGAGACATCACCAACACCGGCCCCGAGCTGCTCTCGGCGCTGGGCGTCAACGAGGCGGGCTGACGCCGTGGCCGGCCGCCCCACTACCGTCGGCGAGTGGCTCGCGCGGCTGGCGCCGGCCGAGGTGAAGCGCGACGTGCCGCTGGCGCCGTGGTGCACCGTGCGGGTGGGCGGCGCCGCCGAGGTGCTGGTGCGGCCGCAGACCCCCGACACGGTCGTCAGCGCCCTCCGGCTGGCCCACGACACCGGCACGCCCGTCGCGGTGCTGGGGCTGGGCGCCAACACCCTGGTGGGCGACCTCGGCGTGCCGGGCGTGACGCTCAAGCTGCCGCCGGCCACCTTCAAGGAAGAGGTGGAGCTCGACGAGGCGGGTGGGGTGCTGACGCTGAGCGCCGGCGCCTCGATCGCCCGCCTGGTGACGCTGATGAAGCAGCACGGCCTGGTGGGCGCCGAGTTCCTCGCGGGCGTGCCCGGCACCATCGGCGGCGCGGTCTCGATGAACGCCGGCACCAAGAACGGCGAGTGCCTCTCGCGGGTGGTGGCGCTCGAGCTCGCGACGGCCGACGGCCTCGGCTGGGTCGCGCCGCCTCCCTTCCGTTACCGGCACACCGAGCTGCCGCCGGGCGCCGTCGTCACCCGCGCGAGGTTCCGTCTGCCGAAGGGCGACCTCGCCCAGAGCCAGGCCACGATGGACGCCGACCTCGGCTACCGCAAGCGCACCCAGCCCCTCTCGCAGCCCAGCTTCGGGAGCGTCTTCACCAACCCGCCCGGCCACCACGCCGGCGCGCTCATCGAGCAGGTCCAGCTCAAGGGCCACACCCTCGGCGGCGCGCAGATCTCGACCCTGCACGCGAACTGGATCGTGAACCTCGGCGGCGCCACCGCCCAGGACGTCACCCGCCTGATGGCCCTGGCGCAGGCGCGGGTGCGCGCGGCGTTCGGCGTCGAGCTGACCCCCGAGGTCAAGCGGCTCGGGGGCTTCACGCCATGAGCGCCACCGCCTGCTACAGCCACATCGCTGTGGTCAGAAATTTGCGGGGCGGTGAAACCGGCCTGACGATGCCGGGGTCGATGTTCCGTCCCCGAAAGAACCGCCGCAAGGTCGACCTCGCCCGCAAGACGGGAGAGGTGAAGGCCACCGTCAAGCACCACGCGCCCTCGATGCTCAAGGCGCTGGCGGCCACCGCGCTCTCGGTGGGCCTGGGGTACGGCGCCTTTCAGGGCTGGACGTGGGCCACCACCACCGCGCGCTTCGCCGTGCGCACCGTGAAGGTCGTCGGCAACAGCCGGGTCACGCCGGCCCAGGTCGCGCGGCTCGGCGGGCCGATGGTCGGCGTCAACCTCTTCGCCACCGACCTGGGCAGCCTCGAGCGCGCGCTGGCGGCGCACCCCTGGGTGAAGTCGGTGCGCGTCAACCGCGGCCTCCCCGAGACGCTCATCATCTCGGTCGTCGAGCACGAGCCGGTCGCGCTGGTGTCAGTGTCCGATCTCTACCTCGTCAACGCTGACGGCGAGCCGTTCAAGCGCGCGCAGCCGAACGAAGCGATGGACCTGCCCCTCATCACCGGCATCGAGCGCGACGCGCTGGTCGCCCGCCGCGACGAGGCCCGCTCGTCGATTCGCCTCGCGCTGTCCGCCGTCGAGGCGTGGGGCCGGTCGCCGGCCTCGAAGGGCCTGGGGCTCTCCGAGGTGAACGTGTCGGACTCGGGCCTCACGCTCGTCACCACCGCCGGGCAGGAGATCGTGCTCGGTGACGCCGCGCTCGAGCCCGCGCTCGCCCGGCTGGGCCGCATTCGCAGGGAGCTCTCGGCGCGGCAGCTGACCGCCGAGGTCATTCGTCTCGACAACCGCACCCGCCCCGACTGGGTCGCCGTGCAGACGTCGAAAGGGAACGGCCGCACGCCCTGAGAGGGGCAGGCGGCTTCGCAGCACGAGGCTCACCTCGAGAGAGGGAGCAGGGAGAAGGACACCATGGCCAAGCAGCGCGGAGGAGAGATCATCGTCGGCCTCGACATCGGGACGACCAAGATCTGCGCCATCGTCGGGGAGCTGACCGACGACGGAATCGACATCATCGGCATCGGCTCCCACCCCTCGCGCGGCCTGCGCAAGGGCGTGGTCGTCAACATCGAGTCGACGGTGCAGTCGATTCAGCGCGCCATCGACGAAGCCGAGGCGATGGCCGGCACCGAGATCACCCACGTCTACACGGGCATCGCCGGCGGCCACATCAAGAGCTTCGGCGGCCGCGGCGTGGTGGCCCTGAAGGACCGCGAGGTGCGCGAGGCCGACATCGCCCGCGTGATCGAGCAGGCCAAGACGGTCAACATCCCCGTCGACCGCGAGGTCATTCACGTGCTCCCGCAGGAGTTCATCGTCGACGAGCAGGGCGGCATCAAGGAGCCCCTCGGCATGACCGGCGCCCGCCTCGAGGCCCGCGTGCACATCGTCACCGGCGCCGTCACCAGCGCGCAGAACATCGTCAAGTGCGCCAACCGCGGCGGCCTCAACGTCGCCGACATCGTGCTGCAGCCGCTGGCCTCGAGCGAGGCCGTGCTGACCGACGAAGAGAAGGAGCTCGGCGTCTGCCTCGTCGACATCGGCGGCGGCACCACCGACATCGCCATCTTCCAGAACGGCTCGATCGTGCACACCGCGGTCATCGCCCTCGGCGGCAACAACCTCACCAACGACATCGCCATGGGCCTGCGCACGCCCATGGAGCAGGCCGAGCGCATCAAGCAGAAGCACGGCTGCGCGCTCACCTCGATGGTGGACAAGCAGGAGATGATCGAGGTGCCCTCGGTCGGCGGGCGTGACCCGCGCGTGATGGGCCGGCAGATCCTCTCCGAGATCCTCGAGCCGCGCGTCGAAGAGATCTTCCAGCTGGTGCACCACGAGATCGAGCGCAACGGCTTCTCGGAGCTGCTCGCCTCGGGCGTCGTCATCACCGGCGGCTCCACGCTGTTGCCGGGCATGCCGGAGCTGGCCGAAGAGATCATGGGCGTGCCGGTGCGCCGGGGCGTGCCCCGCGGCATCGGCGGCCTCGTCGACGTGGTGAAGAGCCCGGTCTACGCGACGGGCGTCGGCCTGGTGGTCTACGGGGCCCGCAACCTCGACCGCCGCATGTTCCGCATCCGCGAGGGCGAGAACGTCTTCAAGAAGGTGAAGCGCCGCATGGGCGAGTGGCTCCAGGAGGTCTTCTAGCGCCCGGCTGCCCCACACCCCGCTACAGCCCTGTGGCTGAAAACTTGCGGGGCGATCGGGCCGGGCCAGAGTCATCGACGCCCGGCCATCACCAACACGAAATTCCGAAGGAACACACCCCATGAACGAGTTCGAGCAGAGCAAGCAGGCAGCGAAGATTCGGGTGGTCGGCGTCGGCGGCGCGGGCAGCAACGCGGTCAACACCATGATCCAGTCAGGGCTGGAGCGCGTTGACTTCATCGCCCTCAACACCGACGTGCAGGCGCTGGCCAACAACAAGGCGCCCACCCGGCTGCAGATCGGCAAGGAGCTGACCCGCGGCCTCGGCGCCGGGGCCAACCCCGAGATGGGCCGTCAGGCCGCCACCGAGTCGCGCGAAGAGATCGCCGCGCTGCTCACCGGCGCCGACATGGTCTTCGTCACCGCGGGCATGGGCGGCGGCACCGGCACCGGCGCGGCCCCCGTGGTGGCCGACATCGCGCGCGAGCTCGGCTGCCTCACCGTCGGCGTCGTCACCAAGCCGTTCCTCTTCGAGGGCAACCGCCGCCGCAAGGCCGCCGAGCAGGGCCTGCAGGAGCTCAAGGCCGCCGTCGACACGCTCATCACCATTCCCAACCAGCGCCTGCTGACGCTCCAGACCGAGCCGCTGCCGCTGCTCGACTCGTTCCGCAAGGCCGACGAGGTGCTGCTGCACGCGGTGCAGGGCATCTCCGATCTCATCCAGTACCACGGGTACATCAACGTCGACTTCGCCGACGTGAAGACGATCATGAGCGAGCAGGGCCTGGCGCTGATGGGCACCGGCCGCTCGTCGGGTGAGAAGCGGGCGCTGCGCGCCATGGAGCAGGCCATCGCCTCGCCCCTGCTGGAAGACGTCACCATCGACGGCGCGCGCGGGCTGCTCATCAACATCACCGCCGGCCGCGACATCACGCTCCAGGAGATCCACGAGGCCATCTCGATCGCGCAAGAGGCCGCCGACTCCGAGGCGAACATCATCTTCGGCTCGCTGGTGGACGAGAACGTGAAGGACGAGGTGAAGATCACCGTCATCGCGACCGGCTTCGTCGGCCGTGACGTGAAGCAGTCGCGCGGCTCGGGCGAGTTCCGGCCAGCCACCCAGGGCTCGCTGATCCCCGGGCGCACGGTGTCGGTGCCCTCGATGCCCGCCATCATGGCGCCGGTGACCGTCTCGGCCCAGGCGCCCGCCATGTCGCAGACGGCCATTCGCGCCGCCGCCGAGCAGGAGCAGGTCGCCACGCTCGTGCCGAACCGAATGGGCGCCCGTCAGCTCAGCGCCGCCGACCGCCCGCAGTCGCCCCGCATCGTCACCCGCGACTCGTCGTCGTCGCTGGCGCTCGATGAAGACCAGTACGACATTCCGACGTTCCTGCGCCGCCAGGGTGGCCACAACAACGAGCCGGCCTGAGTCGTCTCAAGCCAGCCCCCGACGTACGAACCGCGCGCGAGGCCAGGCCCCACGCGCGGTTCAGTTTCTGGGTGGGCGCGAGCCCGCCTACAGCGGGGTGACGGTCAGGTTGTCGAAGTACAGCTGCGCTTCCCAGCTCGAGAACCCGAAGCGATCGTGCCCTTTGCCCTTGAGGGGCAGCGGGTCGTCGAAGCGCATGAACTCGCGGCCGTCGATGTACCAGGTCAGCAGCGAGCCGCGCCGCTCGACCCGCCAGTGCTCCGTCTTCCCGATGGTGACGGGGTACGGGTTGGCCTCGACGCGCATGCGGGTGTTCTCGCGGAACACGCCCGTCTTCACGAGGTCGGCGTCGGGCAGGTTCTTCTCGCGCTGCACCTTGCCGGCCTCGGCCTGGAGCGCCGCCAGTGACGCGCCGTGCTCGTCGAGCCGCGCGATGATGCTCAGCGAGTTGTTCCAGCCGCCGTGAATGAGCACGTAGCCCGACGCGTGGTCGCTGCCGTCGCCGAAGATCTCGCACTTGATGTCGCCCTCGGGCGAGGTGGACCGCACGTCGAACTCCACCGCCACGTTCTCGGGCAGCTTCGCCTTGAGCCACAGCGGGTTGTTCTTCACGCCCGGCGACAGCAGCTCGCCGCCCACCGTGCGCCACATGCCGCCGCTCGACCAGAAGTCGGTCTCGACCACCGCCGGCGCGTCGAAGGTCTGCGGGCCGTAGGGCACCGTCAGCGTCGCCGCCGGCTCTCCGCGGAGCAGAAAGTAGTGAATGAGCGGCAGGTTGAAGACGAGCACCGCGCCCACGATGGCGGCGATGGACGCGCGAGGCAGGGCCGTCGGGCGCTCCCACGGCGCCTTCGCGGCGGTCTCGGTGCTGCTTGCGACAGGTGCCGCGGTCTCCATCGGCTCGTCCTTCTCCTTGCGCTTCGGCTGTCCCATGACGAGGGCGGGCCCTAGCACGAGCCTCGACGCGATGTCATGGCGACGACGGCGCTCACTCTTTGCCGCTGGTCTTCGTGTAGTTCGCCCAGCGCTTCTCCATCGACTTCTTCTCGGCCGCGGCGCGCCTGGCGAGCACCTTCTCGCGCTTGAGCTGGGCGGCCTTCTCGGGAGGCGGCAGCACGAAGAGCTGGTAGCCGAACCCCGCCAGCGCAAAGCACGAGGCCACCGCGACGCCCGCGGGCCACAGGCCGGCGAGCTGATCGACGGCGCCCGGAATGAAGGGTGACAACGCCGCCATCAGGCCCACCAGGGTCAGCCAGCCCCCGGCCAGCGACGCGAGCAGCACGCTGATGGGCCGCTCCAGCACCACGCCGAGGGCGCCCCCGATGATGAAGGCCGGCACGAAGCCCAGCAGCCAGTCGCTCGGCCCCGCCAGGTTCGCTGCCATCAGGCCGATGGGAATGCCGAACCCGAAGAACACCGCCGACGCCGGCATCGCGAAGCCCAGCAGACAGAGCACCGCCGAGGCCCCCAGGGCGATCTGCGGCTGCTGGCTGCCGAACCCCAGGCGCGCGGCGAGCGGCCCAATCCAGATCTGGCCGATCACCAGGCCCAGCGGCCCCGCGACAGCCCGGAACAGGGCGCCGCCTCCGCGCAGCAACATGCCGACCCCGAGCGCCGCTATCACCAGCCCGGCCCACATGGGCAGGAACCGGAACAGCCCCAGCCACCCGGCCGGGTCGAAGTGGCGGTAGGGCTCGAGGGCGCGCTGCAACGTCTCCACGACTCACCGCTCCAGGTCAGGCGTATCGGGCGCGCGCCAGCGAGACGAGCACGAGGAACACCACCAGACAGATGGCGGCGTACAGGTACGGCCGCGGCGGCACGATGGTGCGATCGACGATGGCCTGCGCCACCTGCTCGGGCAGCTCGCCGATCGACTGATCGCTGGCCGAGTACTCCTTCGCCAGGCGCCTGGCGACGGCGTCGTCGTCGGGGCCCTTGGTGCCCTCGATGACCTTCTTCGCCAGCCGGCGCGCCGTGACGACGTCGCCCGACTCGAGGGCTGCCGCGGCCACCGCCAACACCGACTTCTTCTCGCTCTGCTCGCCCCGCGCTTCCGGGGAGGCCTTCTTCGACGCCTTCGACATGCGCGGGCGTATAGCGTGAATCCGGGCTAAGGGAACGGCTGGAGGCGGTGTGCGTTCAACCAGCATGAGTCGCTCTGTCACCCGCCGCTCGCTGCTGGGGGCCGCCCTCGCGGCGCCCGCCGTCGCCCGGGCCTTCGGTGACGCGTCGCGGTTCATCCCCGCGGTGGCACAGCACGGGGGCACGTGGGATCTGCGGGCCTCGGGCCTGCGGCGCCTGGCCTGGGAGCTCCAACGGCGCACCTCGGTCGAGGTGGTGCTCGAGGCACGGGCCACGCCGCTCGACAGCCCGAAGCTCTTCGAGCTCCCCTTCCTCTACCTCTCGAGCGATCGCGAGCTGCCCGCCTTCACGCCGGCGCAGACCGAGAACCTCAGGCGGTACCTCACCTTCGGGGGCTTCGTCTTCGCTGACGCCAACGACGGCTCGGCCGGCACGGGCTTCGACGCGAGCTTCCGCCGCGAGCTGGCGAAGGTGCTGCCGCAGGTGCAGCCCCGGCCGCTCCCGGCCACCCACGTCGTCTTCAAGACCTTCTTCCTGCTCGACACCGCGCCCGGCCGGCTCCTCAACGTCGCGCAGCTCGACGCGTGGACCATCGGCAAGCGCGCCGCCGTCATCTACTCGCAGAACGACGTCATGGGCGCCCTCGCCCGCGACGAGTCGGGCAGCTACGAGTTCGAGGTGACGCCCGGCGGGGAACGCCAGCGCGAGTACGCCACCCGGCTCGCCATCAACATCGCGATGTACGCGCTCTGCCTCGACTACAAGGACGACGGCGTGCACATCCTCGAGATCATGCGGCGGAGGCGCTGAAGAACGAGCGTGGACTCCGCGGCCGTCGACTCCTTCAGGCTGGTCAGCCTCTCTGCGCTCCCGCCGCTGGCGCTGTGGGGCCTCGGCGCGGCCGTGCTCGTCGCCGCAGGCCTCGCGTGCCTGGGCGTCGCCCGCGAGCCGGTGCGCCTGCGCAAGTGGGCCCTGTGGGGGCTGCGCGCGCTCGCGGCGCTGTGCGCGATCTTCTTCCTCCTCGAGCCGGGCCTGCGCAAGGTGCAGGTGGCGAGGGTGAAGAACCGCGTCGCGGTGCTGGTCGACCGCTCGGCGTCGATGACGTTCCCCGTGGCCGCCGGCAAGCCCAGCCGCAGCCAGGCCGTCGCTGAGTCGTTGGCGGCGCTGACGCCCCAGCTGGAGGCGATGAGCGAGCGCTTCGCCTTCGAGGTGGTCGGCTTCGACCCCGAGCTGACGCCGCTGACCTCGAAGGCGCTCGAGCTCGAGCCGGCGCGCGGCAGCAAGACCGACCTGCTCTCGACGCTGCGCTCCCTCAAGGCCTCCGAGGGCACCAGCGCCCGCAAGCTCTCGGGCGTGGTGCTCTTCTCTGACGGCGCCGACAACGGCGAGCTGGCGCAGGGCCTCAACGGGCGCGCGAAGGCGGTGCTCGAGGGCTTCGGGGTGCCCGTCTCGACGGTGGCGGTGGGGCAGGGCGGCCTCAAGGACCTCGCCATCGAGGCGGTGAAGGTCGACGACTTCGCCTTCGTGCGCAACAGCCTCACCGCCGAGGTCGAGGTGCGCGCGCGGGGCTTCTCGGGCCAGGCGACGCAGGCCGTGCTCCGTCGCGAAGGGCGGGTGGTCGCGTCGGCGCCCGTGCGGTTCGCGTCGGACGATGACGTGCAGGTGGCGAAGTTCACCTTCGCGCCCGATCAGACCGGCCGCTTCGTCTACACCGTCTCGGTGCCCGTCTTCCCCGAAGAGGCGGTCACCGAGAACAACACCCGCGCCTTCACCCTCAAGGTGATTCGCGATCGGGTGCGCGTGCTGCTCGTGGCGGGGCGCCCCTCGTGGGACGAGCGCTTTCTGCGCGGGCTGCTCAAGCAGGACGCGAACGTCGAGCTGATCAGCTTCTACATCTTGAGGAACTCGCCCGACGACCCGATGGTGAGCCAGGACGAGCTCTCGCTCATTCCCTTCCCGCGCAACGAGATCTTCAGCGACAAGGTGCACACCTTCGATCTGCTCGTCATCTTGAACTTCAACAACGACGACCTGAACATCTCGCTCGCCGAGTTCGAGGGCTCGATCAAGCAGTACCTGCTCAACGGCGGGGCCCTCGCCTACGTCGGCGGAGATCGCAGCTTCGGCGACGCGCGCTACACCTCGTTCGCCGACGTGCTGCCCATCGCGACCGCGGGCGCCTCCGACCCCTCGCCGTTCAAGGCCCGCCTCACCCCTGAAGGGGCGCGCCACCCCATCACCGCCCTGGGCACCGGCTCGGTGTCGACCGAGGCCGCGTGGGACGCGCTGCCCCCCGTGCCGGGCATGAACAGCGTGCGCGCGCGGCCGGGCGCGACGGTGTTGCTCGACAACCCGTTCTCGCTCATCGACGGCAAGAACGCGCCCGTCTTGAGCATCTGGGACTACGGGCGAGGCCGGGTGATGGCCCTGGCCTCGGATGGCAGCTGGGCGTGGGCCTTCACCTCGCACGTGGCGGGCGCCCAGAGCCGCGTCTACGAGCGCATGTGGGGCAGCGCCGTGCGCTGGCTGGTGCGCGACCCGGAGCTGACCGCGATGAGCGTCTCGGCTGACTCGCCCAGCGTGGACCCCGGCAAGCCCGTGGGCGTCTCGGCGGTGGCCCGCTCCAGCGACTTTCAGCCGGTCGCCGGCGCCCAGGTCACCATCGAGCTGATCTCGGCCGACGACGGCCGCGTCGTCGCCCAGCAGACCGTGCCGGCCGGGCCCGATGGCGCCGCGCACGTGGAGTTCCCGTCGCCGCCTCCGGGCCCGTACAAGGTGGTGGGCCGCGCCACCGCGGGCCAGAAGCTGCTCGGCGAGATGTCCGACGCGGTCGCCGTGCGGGCCTCGGGCAAGGAGCTGTCAGACGCGCGGGTCAACGCGCGCCTGCTGGAGGACATCGCGAAGGCCACCGGCGGCGCCTTCTTCGAGGGGCCCTCGTTCTCGCTCGCCGACGTCCCCTTCAAGGAGCCCCCGCTCGTCGAGGTCGGCCGCTCCCGCGATCAGTCGCTGTGGGACCGGTGGTACTGGCTGACCCTGATGGTGCTCATCATGGGCGCCGAGTGGGCCCTGCGCCGTCGCTTCGGGTACATCTGAGGCGAGGCCTCGTGGTATGCGCCCCCCGGCCGTGTCGCTCCGCTCCGTTCACCTTCGCATCGCCGGGCTCGTGCAGGGCGTCTCGTACCGCGTGAGCGCCCGCGACGAGGCGCTGCGGTTGGGGCTGAGCGGCTGGGTGCGGAACCTGCCGAGCGGAGACGTCGAGGCCGTCGCCCAGGGCCCCTCGCCCGCGGTCGAGGCGTTCTGCGGTTGGTGCCGCCGCGGCCCTCCCGAGGCGCGCGTGACTGACGTTCAGACGGCCGAGGTGACCATCGACGCGGCGCTGAAGGGCTTCGAGGTGCGGCGATGAGCTTCGGGCCTCCTGATCTGCTCGCCCCCCTCACCTCGCTGCTGGGCATTCGCGCCGGCATGCACGTGTCGGTGCGCAACCCGCCCCCGGGGTTCCTTGAGGCGCTGCTGCCGTTGCCCGAGGGGGCGGCGCTGCTCGACTCGGCCAAGCTGGGCCTCGACGCCATCATCCTCTTCAGCGACAAGAAGCTCGAGGTCATCGAGCAGCTGACGCGCTCGGTGTCGTTGATGAGCGTGACCGGGGCCATCTGGGTCGTCTTCCCGGCCGGCGAGTCGCCGCTGGTCCCGTCCGAGGACTTCGTTCGGCTCGCCGGGCTCGAGCTCGGTCTCGAAGACACCCGCAAGGTGTTCCTGGGCCCGGAGTGGATTGCCCTCAAGCTCCAGTGGCGACGCGGGGCGCCCAGGCTCGAGAAGCCCCAGGCGCAGGCCTGAAAGCGCCCTTTTTCACGAATTCCCAAGGTTAGGCGTTTCCAAGGGGCAGTCCTTCGTGCCAGAATTCGCCCGATTCCACTTTTCGACGGGGCCCGCACACCTCCAGCAGTCGTGGAGACCGGGACCACACGGGTTTCCGCCCCCCCACTTTCCGGGCGGTTGAGTACACCAGCGGGAGGTCCAGCGTTTTGGTCGACCTTCGCGGCATGACACCCTCAGGTGATCATCGAGCGAGGGCGGCCTTGCGGGCCAGCCTCCTGCCTTTCGCGTTCGTCGTGGCAGCGCCTCACTCCGTTTCCCGTCCGGAGCAGGGCGCAGTCCCGACGCAGACAGGTTCACCACATGAGCAGCATTCTCGTCATCAACGCGGCAGGCCGCGAGACGCGCGTCGCCCTGGTGGAAAACGGCGGCATCGCTGAGTTCTATCTCGAGCGAAAGAAGGACAAGGGCATCGTCGGGAACGTCTACAAGGGCCGCGTCACGCGCGTGCTCCCCGGCATGCAGGCGGCGTTCGTCGACATCGGAGAAGAGAAGGCCGCCTTCCTCTACGTCGGAGACGTGCTCTTCGACCCCGACGTGACGCGGCACCAGTTCGACCTCACCGAGGGCGAGCACGACGAAGACATCACCGAGGTGCCTGACGAGCACGACCACGACGTGCCGGCGCCATCGCCGTCATCGCCCGCGGCGCCTGAAGGTACCCTCGCGGCCGCCCCGCTCGAGACCGCCCCCGCGCCTGAAGGCTCCCTGGCGGCCCCGGCGCCGTCGTCGCCGGTGGCCCCCGAAGGCGCCCGCGCGGCCGCCCCGCTCGAGACGGCCCCCGCGCCTGAAGGCTCCACGGTGACTCCGGCCGTCGTGACCGAGGCCGCCGCGGTGCCCAGCGGCGCCGAGGTGGTCGAGGCCGCGAAGGACCTGGCGCTGACCCCGTCGGGCGCAGAGACGGTCGAGGCCGCGAAGGACCTCGCCCAGGGCGCAGAGGCCGGCGTGGTCGCGCCCGCTGATGCCGCCGCCGCGCCCGCGTCGGCGCCGAGCCCCGCGGTCGACGGGGCGGTCGAGCTGCCGCGCTCCCAGGCCCCGAGGGATCTGAAGCTCAAGGAGCCCAAGCCGCAGCACCAGCACCGCGAGCACAAGAAGGAGCGCAAGCCCGAGCACACGCCCCGCAAGGAGGCGAAGATCGAGAACCTGCTCAAGGTCGGCCAGGAAGTGCTGGTGCAGGTGTCGAAAGACCCCATCGGCACCAAGGGCGCCCGCGTCACCGCGCACATCTCGATCCCCGGTCGGCACCTGGTCTTCATGCCCACGGTCGATCACGTCGGCATCAGCCGCCGCATCGGCAACGAGAAGGAGCGCCGGCGCCTGCGCGAGATCGTCGATCGCCTGCGCCCACCCGGAACCGGGTTCATCGTGCGCACCGTGGCCGAGAACGTGCCGAGCGAGAAGCTCGAGGCCGACATCCGCTTCCTCATCGAGGTGTGGAACGAGACCGTGCGCAAGAGCGAGAAGACGCACCGCGCGGCGCTGGTGCACCCCGACCTCGATCTCATCCTCCGCGCGACCCGCGACCTGTTCGCCCAGGACGTGGAGCAGCTGATCATCGACGATCGCGACGAGTACGATCGGGTGCTGGGCTTCGTGATGGCGCAGGACCCGGCGCTGAAGGAGCGGGTGAAGCTCCACGAGGGTGAGGAGCCCATCTTCGACGCCTTCGGCATCGAGGAGGAGATCAAGCGCGCCTCGGCCCGCAAGGTGTGGCTCAAGTCGGGCGGCTACCTGATCATCGATCAGGCCGAGGCGCTCACCGCCATCGACGTCAACTCGGGCCGCTACGTCGGCAAGAAGAACCTCGAAGACACCATCGTCAAGATCAACACCGAGGCGGCCAAAGAGATCGTCTACCAGCTGCGGCTGCGCAACATCGGCGGCATCATCATCTGCGACTTCATCGACATGGAGAAGCAGCAGAACCGCGACAAGGTCTTCAAGGCCCTGCAAGAGGCGCTCGGCCGCGACAAGGCCAAGACGAACGTGCTGCGCATCAGCGAGCTCGGCCTCATCGAGATGACGCGCAAGCGCGTGCGCGAGTCGCTCGGGCGCGTGCTGCACGAAGACTGCGGCTACTGCAACGGCCAGGGCAGCGTGAAGTCGGCCACCACCGTGGCCTACGAGATCTTCCGCGAGCTGCGCCGCTCGGGCCCCGCCTACAAGGACCCGACCCTGGTGGTGCAGTGCCAGACCGAGGTGTCGAACGTGCTGCAGGGCGAAGAGCGCGAAGAGCTCCGGCACCTGATGGACCGGTACAACAAGACGATTCAGATTCGCGCCCAGCCCCAGTACCACCGCGAGCAGTACGACATCTACGCGCGGCCCGTCAGCGGGGTCGAGCTCAAGGTCTGTCTCTTATACACATCTGACGCTGCCGACGACGGA
>JACSRE010000098.1 GCA_014879945.1 Myxococcus sp. | reverse complement strand
GCCCCGTCATGAGCGGGACCACAGGTGATCGATTTCCCTCGGGAACTGCGAATCGGGAACTGCACCCAAATGCATTTGGCGTGGGGTGGCAACGCGACTTCGGTTAGGAAGTCAGTGAATGGGTGTTCGACTTGGCATCGCAGTTCTGTTGCTGACCGCGGGCGTCGCGACGGGTGACCGAGCAGCGCTCAGCTACGACGCACCCGTGGACTGCCCAGACGAGCGCGCCTTTCGTGCCTTCGTCGCGGCGCGGTTGGGCGTCGACCCCTTCGACGACACCGGGAGCAGTCACGTCTCGATACTGCTGACCAGGTCGGGGCCCTACCACGCGACCGTTTCGCACGTCGCCGGCGACGGGCCGGTTCGTCAGCGATCGTTTTCCGCAGAGACGTGCCCAGAGCTGGTGCAGTCCCTGGCGGTCTCGATGGCTGTGGTCCTCGACCCCGTCGTCCGACGAGCGACGCCTGCTCCTCCCCCGCCGCTGGTCGAGGAGCCCTCCCCTGAGCCCGTCGCGGCCCGAGCGACGTCGATCGCGGAACCGCCGGCTCCGTTTCGTGTTGGCGTCGGTGTGGGTGTGGCCTGGGGCCTGTCGATCGGTGCGGCGCCGATGTTTCGAATCGAAGGGCGCGCCGTGTTCGATTGGTGGAGCGTCGCAGTCGAGGCTCGGGGGGTGACGGGGGTCCCGGGGGTAGTCGCTGGAGTCGGTCTGTCAACGCTGGTATTCGAGGGCGCGGCCGTGCCGTGCCTCCATTGGCGTTGGCTCGCGGGCTGCGCCGAGGTCGCCGCCGGCGGTCTCTCGGCTGTTGCCAGCGGAATCGCCCAGGCGCGCGGAGGGTGGGCACCGTTCGTCTCGGTCGGCGGTCGACTCTCGTTGCAGCACCTCGTGTCCGACCGTGTCGGGCTGCTGGTGCTGGGCGAGTTGCGAGCCCCGTTGTTCAGGGTCTTCGCGTCGGTCGCCACGCCTACTGGCCTTGAGCGCGTCTGGCAGACCAGCCCCATCGGGGGTGGCGTGAGCGCCATGGCGTACATTCTCCTATGACGGAACGTCCGGGGCCCCACAACCTTCAGAGCGTGGCGACCCGGCGCGAGGCGTTCGGTCAGGTCTACAAGGAGCATCTGAGTTGGATGCTCCATACCGTCAGGCGGCTTGGTGTGCGCGGCGCGGAAGGAGAAGACGCAGTGCATGACGTGTTCGCGACGGCTTGGCGTCGACTGGATACCTACTCGCCCGAGCGACCGCTCCGGCCGTGGCTATTTGGTATTGCCTTCCGGGTGGTCGCCAATCGCAAGGTGCTGCGCTCAGGTAAGGAGACCCCCACTGAGGCCTTCGATCATCGGGAAGGACACTCGGCGGCTCCGGACGCGCAGCTGCAAGCCGAGCAGACGCGCGACCAGGTCATCAAGGCGCTCGACGCGCTCCCGCTCGAACAACGGGCGCTCTTCGTTGGACACGATATCGAACAGACGCCGATCACGGACCTCGCGCGAGAGCTCGAGGTGCCGCTCAACACGGCCTACTCGCGCCTTCGGCTCGCTCGGCAGCGGTTCGAGCAGGTCTTTCAGGGTCTGGCGGAGGCCACGTGAGCCACGACCTTCCCCAGCTGTCGGAGTCGACGCAGACCGCGTTGAGCGCGGAACGAGCACGCCCCCCTGTCGAGGCGGCTGGGCTCGACGGTCTCGCGAGCCGCATCGAAGCAACCTGGGCTACCGAAGTCGCGACCCTGGGCCAGGTCGAAGCGGCGCCGACCGCCACCCAGGGCCCGGCGGTGTCTGGGCTTGGAGCTTCCACCAAACTGGCCTTCCTTGTGGGCGGGCTGCTGACGGGCGGCCTGGCTGGCGCGTGGCTCCACGCACGATTCGTCCCTCCAACCGAGATCATCATCGAACGGCGCATCGAGGTGCCCGTTCGGGTCGAGGCCCCCGCGCCGATCGACGTATCGCCTTTGGCCCAGCCGGCGCGCCCGTCATCGGTGCCCTCGAGAGGTGACGAGCGCCCCGCGACCCGGCCCCGCGTCGAGCCCAGCAATCTGCTCCCTTCCCCGACGTCAACAGCGCCTCAGCCTGCACCGCAGGTGGCGGCTCCCGTGCCTGTCGCACCGCCAGCACGGTCAGCGCTTGAGCAAGAGCGCCTCCTGGCTGAGCGCGCGGTGTCAGCGCTCTCTCGTGGGAAGGCTCTGGAAGCGCTGACGGCCTGCGATGAACACGAGCGCCTGTTCCCTCAGGGTCAACATCGCGAGGAACTCGAGAGTCAGGCGATTCGAGCGTTGATGCAGTTGGGGCGGCGTGACGAGGCTGCAGAGCGGGCCCGCCGGTTTCAAAGCCTCTTCCCCGAGAGCCTTCTCCTCGACGCCGTCGAGGCATCGCTCAAATAGAGGTCAGTCGAACGAATTCGAACGATCGGAGGCCCTGTGCATCGCACGCTTCTTCCCCTGTTCTGCTTGGTCGCAATCGTCGCGTGCCTCGAACCGGTAGACAGCGTTGGTGAGGACGCTGGACCTGGAGGCGGCGTCTCTGGTGGCGGCAACGCGGCTGGCGGGAGTTCAGGCGGCGGGAGTTCAGGCGGCGGGAGTTCAGGCGGCGGGAGTTCAGGCGGCGGGAGT
>JACSRE010000077.1 GCA_014879945.1 Myxococcus sp. | reverse complement strand
GTGATGGTCGTCGACGACAGCGCGCTCTCGTGCGCCCTGGTTCAAGACGGGCTCCAGGTGCACGGGTACGAGGTGCTGCCCTTCACCGACCCCTTCCTCGCGCTCGAGCAGCTCGACCTGCTGCGGCCCGACCTGGTGCTGACCGACCTCGACATGCCCGGGCTCGACGGCGCGGAGCTGTGCCGCCGCGTGAAGGCCGGCCCGAGGCTCGAGCTGCCGGTGCTCATCCTCACCGCCAACGACGCCGAGGCCCAGCGCGTGGGGCTGCTGAAGGCGGGCGCCGACGACTACGTGCACAAGGGCGCCTCGATGGGCGAGCTGGCGGCCCGCATCGAGAGCGTGCTCCGGCGCACCAACCAGACCGAGCGCATGCGCCGGCTCTTCGCCCGGTACACCTCGGACGCGGTGGTGGAGCAGGTGCTGCGCTCGGGTGACGTGGCGCTCTCGGGCGAGAAGCGCGAGGTCACCGTGCTCTTCGCCGACCTGCGCAACTTCACCGCCTTCGCCGAGGCCGCGGCCCCCGAGGCCGTGATGTCGCGCCTCAACGACGTGCTCGGGCGCCTGGCCGACCTGGTGCTGGCGTGGGGTGGAACGCTCGACAAGTTCCTCGGCGATGGGCTGATGGCCGTGTGGGGCGCGCCGATTCGCCACGACGACGACGCGCAGGCGGCGGTGTCGGCGGCGCTCCAGATGATGACCGACGTGCGCGACCGCAACGCCGCGCGCCCCCTGGACGAGCGCCTCGAGCTGGGGGTGGGCATCAACACCGGCCCGGTCGTCGCCGGGAGCATCGGCAGCGCGCGGCGCACCGAGTACACCTGCATCGGCGACACCGTGAACGTGGCCTCCCGCCTGTGCGCGCTGGCGGGGCCGGGCGAGATCCTCGTGGGGGCGGGCACCGCCGAGGTGCTGCGCCAGTTCGGGCCCCTCGAGGCGCTCGCGCCGGTTCGGGTCAAGGGCCGCACGGCGCCGGTGCCGCTGTTCAAGGTGACGCCCGCCCTCGATGAGTCGCTCGACGCGCAGAGACGGTTCTAAGCTGCCCACCAGGAGAACTGATGACCGCCACCTACACCCCAGAGCAGCTGAAGAAGAACCGCGCCTCGATCCTGATGGTGGGCGGGGGTGAGGCCGACCGCCGGGCCTTCGCCCTCGCCGCCGCCCAGGCGCTCCCCGGCGAGCCCTTCGTCGAGGTGAAGGAGTCGGCCCAGGTGCTGCGGGCGCTCAAGGCGCACCGGGGCACCGTCTACGTGCCCGACGCGGCGGCGCTCCCGGCCTCGACCCAGCGCGAGGTGGTGCGGGTGTTGCGCGAGCAGGAGGAGCGGCCGCGCCTGGTGTTCGGCCTGGCGACCTCGGTGGAGACGGCCAACGAGAAGGGCGGCCTCACCGATGACCTTCGCTACTGGCTCCGCGCCGCCACCATCGACGTCCGCAAGAAGGGCCGTTGACGCCAGCCTTGAATCGCCGCGGTTGCTCTGAAAAGAGCGCCTCACAGGAGCCACCATGTCATCCGACGCCTTCGACGATCGCCGCCAAGCCCTCGAGGATCAGTTCTTCAAGAAGCAGAACGACGCCGCCCTTCAGAAGCTGAAGGACCAACAGGCGCGCGCCGCCACCACCGCCGAGATTCAACGCCTCACCGGCATCACCAACCCGGCGGTGCTCGACGCGCTGTGCAACCTGAAGCTCGGCGGCGCGGCGGTGATGGTGATGTCGCTGTTCCCGCTCATCGAGGTGGCCTGGGCCGACGGCTCGGTCACCGAGAAGGAGCGCCGGGTGGTGCTGCAGCAGGCCGAGAACGTGGGCGTCGGCGCCGGCACCGAGGCGGCCCTGCTGCTGGCCCAGTGGCTCGACGAGAAGCCCGAGCTGTCGTGGTACCAGCTGTGGGCCGACTACGTCGGGGAGCTGGTGAAGAGGATGAAGCCCGAGGAGCGCGAGCTGCTCAAGAACGAGGTGCTGGGGCGCGCGCGGCTGGTCGCCGAGGCCTCGGGCGGGTTCCTGGGCGCGGGCTTCGCGGTGTCGGCGGCCGAGAAGGCCGTGCTGGCCAACCTCGAGAAGGCCTTCGCCTGACGATGCGGTAGGCTGGCGCGTATGTCGTGGAGCGCGGCCAGCCTGGTGGTTCTTCTCGCCGCCACGCCGACGCAGCCGCGTCGGTTCAACAGCGAGCCCGTCGTCACGGCCTCGGTTGGCCTCATCGGCGTCGCCCTCGGCGCGTGGCGCCTGGCGGTGGCCGACCGCGTCTACCAGGCGTTGATCGAGCTGCGCCCGCAGGCGGCGACGCAGGCCGAGGCCGCCCTCATCTTGCAGCAGGCGCGCACCCTCGCCGACCAGGGCAAAGGAGAGACGGCCGTCGGCGCGGTGCTGCTGGTGATGGGCGGCGCGATGGTGGTCGCGAGCCTGCTCTGGTTCCTCCTCGAGGGAGCCCAGACGACCGACTGGCTCATCGCGCCGGGGCCCGGTGGCCTCTCGGCCATGGTGCGGTTCTGACGAGGAGGCGCCGATGAAGCGACTGGTGCACCTGGTGGGGCTGGTGTGGTTGGCCGCGGCGCTGATGCCTTTCTATTTTCAGCATAAGGAGGTGGCGCTGGTCGATGGGATGCTGGCCGCGCCGCCGGCAACGG
>JACSRE010000448.1 GCA_014879945.1 Myxococcus sp. | reverse complement strand
GAGATGTGTATAAGAGACAGCACCAGCACCGCCATCATCGCGGCCAACGGCGGCAGCGGCGCCGAGGGCTCCTCGTATGGCTGGGGCAACAACGGGCAGAACGGCACCGCCGGCGTCTCGACGGCTTCGGGCGGCACCGGCGCCAACTACTGCGGCGGCTTCGGCGGCCGCGGCGGCGCCAGGAACGGCGCCTCGACCAACGGGCAGACCGGCGGCCTCGACGGCAACTGCAACGTCGCGAACCTCGGCGGCGGCGGTGGCGGCGGCGGCTCGGTGGGCCGCGTGCGCATCAACACGCTCAACCCGTGCAGCATCGCCAGCGGGGCGCGCATCAGCCCGCAGGCGACGTCAGCCCAGGCGACGTGCCGGCCGTAGCCGACGCAGCAGGAGCAGCAGCGCCAGGCTCCACGGGCCGCCGACGGTGGTGCACCCGATGGGCGCGAGCGGGCCGCTCCAGGTCGCGCCGGCGTCGAGGGTGATGGCGGGCATCGGCATGCAGACGCTCACCGGGCCGAAGCGGCACTGGGTGCCCGAGAGGCAGCTCGCCTGCGAGGTGCAGGTGCGCAGGCACCGCCGCTCGACGCCCACCTCGGTGCAGGCGGTGCCGGCGGCGCACTTCACCAGCCCATCGCAGGGGGCCCCTTCGGAGACGAGCGGCAGCTGCCGCAGCACACACACACCGCGCGCCTCGTCACAGCTCATCAGCTGCGGGCACGGCTGGGCGGCGCTGCAGTTCAGCGAGCAGTAGCGCTGGGCGTTCTGCGGGTCGCTCACGCAGAGGCGGCTCGCGCACTGGCCCTCGCTGAGGCAGGGCCTGCCCTCGGCGATGCAGTCACCGTCGCTGGGGCACATGGTGCGCGGCGAGCACACGCCGTCGACGCGGCACTCATCGGGGCAGTCGGGGTCGTCGTTCTCGGGGCACTCGGGCCGGCACACCCCGTCGGCGCCGCAACGGCAGTCGGGGTCTTCTCGCGCGCAGCCCTGCACGCAGCGGCCGTCGCGCGGGCACCCGGCGTCTTCGTTCGCGGCCAGCCACCCCTCGATGAAGCGGCGGTACGGGTAGACGAGCACCGACGACGACACGCCCGCGCCGCAGGCCGTCTCGATGAAGCTGTTGACGGCGATGAGGCGCTCGCCGGCGTCGGTGGGCGCGAGCGCCGGGCCGCCGGAGTCGCCGAAGCACAAGCCCTTTCCGAAGTCGCCCGACACCAGCACCATGCCCGAGGTGTGGTTCTCGACGGCGCCGCTGGTGACGGTGGCGACGCTCCGCCGCTCGCCCGGGGGCGCGGTCTCGGTGCGGCCGTAGCCGACGTGGCGCACCGGTGACTTCTCGGCGGGCGGCGGGCCCCACCACACCCACGGCAGCGGCGTCACCGGCGGGGGGCGGTCGAGCAGCAGGAGCGCGAGGTCGGCGGCGCCGCCGTCGGTGGCCTGCTGGTAGGTGACGCGCTTGACCACCGCGTAGAGCCCGCCGTCGCCGGGCGTGTCGAGGCGCGCGCGGTTGAGGGCGAACATCGGCACGTCCTGAACGCAGTGCGCGGCCGTCAGCAGCGTGCGCGGCGCGATGAGGGTCGCCGAGCAGACGCCGGCGTCGTTGTCGATGAAGAAGACCGCGACGTCATCGGGCGCGGGCGCGCCGCCGACGATGGCGTCGTGGCGGCGCACGCCAGGCCCGGGCTCGCCGAGGCACGCGGCGAACACCAACACCGACAGCGAGAGGGCGGTGACGCGCGACACGGCCGGCAGTGTCACCCACCGGCCCCGTGAAGCGAAAGTGCGACGGCGCCGCGGGGCTGTGATGAGTTTGACGCCCGATGCGCCTCCACCTCGCTGTCCTGCTCCTGACTGCCTCGACCGCCATGGCCTCTGCGACGATGAAGAAGGTCTCGTGGGAGCTCGACGACGCGCCCTACGAGGGCGTGCTGGTGCTCGACGAGAAGGGCCCGAAGCGACCGGTGCTGTTGATGGTGCCCAACTGGCTGGGGGTGACGCAGGAGGCGGTGGCCCAGGCCGAGCTGGTGGCCAGCCATGGGTACGCGGTGCTGGTGGCTGACGTGTACGGCACGAAGTCGCGGCCGAAGAACCGCGACGAGGCGGGGAAGGCGGCGGGCGCGCTCAAGGGCGACCGCGCGCAGCTGCGCAGGCGCATGGGCAAGGCGCTCGAGGTGCTGATGGCGCAGAAGCACCCGAAGCTCGACCTGACGCGGGTGGGCGCCATCGGCTTCTGCTTCGGCGGCACCGCGGCGCTCGAGCTGGCCCGCAGCGGCGCGAAGGTGGCGGGCGTCGTCTCGTTTCACGGCGGGCTGTCTTCGCCCACGCCCGACGACGCGAAGCAGATCGTCGGCAAGGTGCTGGCGCTGCACGGCGCCGACGACCCCTCGGTGCCGGCCGACGAGGTGGCGGCGTTCGAGGCCGAGCTGCGCGCCGCGAAGGTGGACTGGCAGCTGGTGTCTTTCGGGAACGCGGTGCACAGCTTCACCGACCCCAACGCCAACACCCCGGGCCGGGCGCAGTACCACCCGGTCGTGGCGAAGCGGGCCTACGCGTTGATGGATGCGTTGTTCGCCGAGGCCTTCACGCCGGCGAAGTGACGGTGCGCTTGCGGGTGAGGCCCTCCTGGGCCGTGCTCGCGACCAG
>JACSRE010000156.1 GCA_014879945.1 Myxococcus sp. | reverse complement strand
GTCGTCGGCAGCGTCAGATGTGTATAAGAGACAGGCCCTGCGCGTACTGCTGGAAGCCGCCGGCCAGCCGCGAGTAGGCCACGTCCTTCGAGAGCTTCTTCAGCGTCGCCTCGTCCTCGGGCTTGATGCTGATGGTGAAGTTGCCGAAGGCGGTGATCTTCACGCCGTAGTTGGACGTGTGCTTGTCCATGCCGGCGAGCACCTCTTCTTCGATCTCTTCGGTGTAGGCGCCCGAGGTGACGTCGAGGAGCGGCCACTTCTTCTTCACCAGCAGCTCGGCGATGCGGTCCTTGATGACCTTCATCACCTGGCTCTTGAACCAGCCGATGAAGCCCTCGTTCTCGGTGCGCTGCAGGCCGACCATGCCGACGATCAGCTTCTCGGGGTCGACCACGCGCAGGGCGAAGTCGCCGTACACCATGGTGCCGATGGCGAGGCCCGTCTCGGGGTCGCGCGCGTCGCCGATGGGGCCGCCGAACTTGGTCTGGGTGAACTCGCGGGTGCTGACGAAGTAGATCTCGGCGATGAAGAGGTCGCCGCCGGTGACCTTCTCGAGCAGCTTCGAGAGGAACGGAATGTTGTTCGACTCGAGGTTGTGGCGGCCCGCGCCGAGCTTGCCGACGACCACGCCGTCCTTGACGAACATCGCCATCTCATCCGCTTGCACGGTGAGCTGGGTGAACATGCGGATGTTCCGCTCGGGGAACTTGTAGATGATCTGATCTTTAGCGTCGTCGGCCCGCGCGATGAAGTTGCGCTTCGCCTCGGTCTTCAGGTTGTCGAAGAATCCCATCCCATCCTCCAGTGAGGCGCCCCGGAAAAGGTGCGCCGAAGAGACACAACAGCTCCTCGAACGATCGAGCCGCGCGACCATTGCATGCGGCTCCCCCCCCGGAAAGGACGGGAATTCGCCCTGCCCACGTGGTGGATTCCACAGGGCCGATGGACGAGCGCCTCCACAAGCACGGCCGGTTCTTCGACGTGTGGTCGAAGTTCTACCGGAGCACCCTGTTGGGCCGGGAGCTGCGCCGCATTCAGCGCCTCGCCGTGGAGCGCCTGCGCCTGGTGCCCGGGCAGGTGGTGCTCGACCTCGGCTGCGGCCCGGGCGATGGCGCGGCGCTGGTGAGCGACGCCGGCGCGGTGGGCCTGGGCCTCGACTACTCGCAGGGCATGATCGACTCGGCGAAGCAGGAGCCGCAGCTCTCGGGCAGGCTGCTGCGCGGCGACGCCGGCCGGCTGCCGTTCCGCGACGGCGCGCTCGACAAGATCATCTGCACCAACTCGTTCCACCACTACCCCGACCACTTCAAGGCGCTGTGTGAGATGCGCCGTGTGCTCAAGCCGGGCGGCCTGCTGGTGCTGGTTGACCCGCGCCGCGATCACCTCTTCGGCTGGGCCGCCATCGACCTCGTCGAGAACGCGGTGTTCGGCCTCGAAGAGGTGCGCATCTTCTCGCTGACCCAGTGGTGCCAGCTGCTGGGCGAAGCGGGGTTCTCGGACTACCGGGCCACGCCGGGGGGCTTCTTCAGCCCGGTGGAGCGCGCCGAGGTGTTCATCGAGGCCCGCGCCTGAGCTACACCGCGTGGGCATGAACGTGCTCCGCGCCCTCGTCGTGCTCGTCGCCGTGCCTGCCTTCAGTCAGACGTGGAGCTCGAACGCCGGTGGCTGGAACACCGGCTACGGCACCGTCTACAGCTCGTTCGGCGTCGCGATGGCCACGCAGAACATCTACAACACCACGCAGCTGAACCTGCAGCGGGCCATCGCGCGGCAGGCGATGATCAAGCGCTTCGGCCTCGCCGCCGTCGAGAAGGCCGAGCGCGCGGCGCAGAGCGGCCAGCCCTCGAGCGCCCCCGCCGGACTCGAGGTGTCGGCGCCTCCACCGAGGCCGAAGAACCTGGGCGCCTTCAAGCCCGCGAAGAACACCGGCACCGCCAGGCAGCTCGGCGACGCGCTGGGTTCGACGCCCGAAGAGAAGGCCGCCATCGCGACGCTGGCGTCGGCGACCCGCGAGGCCTTCGAGTCACAGCCCGACACGAAGCCCTGGCGCAACAACGTTGCCGGCGCGCTCGCGTTCTTCATCATCGGCAACGCCTCCATCGTGGCCGGCGGCGAGGAGCCCAGCGACGCCACCAGCGAGGCCCTCTTCACCGCCCTCGGCCAGTCGCTCGACGCCTCACCTGACTTCGCGAAGGCCTCGGCGAAGGAGAAGCAGCAGCTCTACGAGCTCCTCATCGGCTTCACCGGCCTTCCCCTCGCGCTCTTCGCCGAAGGCAAGGAGCGCGGCGACGAGGCGCAGGTCAAGACCGCCCAGGAGCTCTCGGCGAAGCTGCTCGAGCTGGTGCTGAAGGTCGACGCCTCGCAGGTCAAGCTGGAGCCCTGAGGCCGTCGCCCTCGCGAGGCCGCGCCCGCCAGGTCGCCAGCCCTCAGGCCTCGAGCGTCGCGCGCACCTCGGCCGCGGCCCGCACGCCGCTGCGCACCGCGCCCTCCATGTACCCCTGCGCGTCGAGGCTGGTGTGCTCCCCGGCGAAGTAGAGGTTGCCTTCGCGCACGCCCTCGCAGCCGCGCATCGTGGTGACCTGCCCTGGCGCGTAGAGGGCGTAGCCGCCCCGCGCGAACGGCTCATCGGCCCAGGTGACGAGCACGTTCTCGGCCTTCGCGGCGCTCCGAACGCCGGGGAACACCCGGTTGAGCACCTCGATCAGCCCCGCGCGCTGCACGCTCAGGTCGACCCGGCTCAAGACCCGCCCCTCGTAGCCGCCGTTGAAGAAGGTGATGACGCCGTCGGCGGTGTTCTGCATGCGCGTCTCGTCCCAGCACGAGGGGAAGGCGGAGTCGCTCAGCACGGTGCCCGAGGCGTCGAGCGCCCGCCACGGCTTGCCGGTGAAGCCCACGCACAGCTTGCTCCCTGCGCCGTAGTGCAAGCGGGCGATGGCGTTCTTCTTGGCCGGCGACAGGGGCGCGTCGAGATCCACCTCCCGCAGCACCGAGAAGGGGAGCGCCAGCACCACCGCCTCGGCGGTCTCGACCTTCACGCCCTGGCCCGTGCTGAACGTCAGCTCGACCTTGCCGTCGGGGAGCGCCTTCAGCTTCACCAGGCGGTGCGCCAGCTTCACCACGTCGCGCGGGAACCGCTGCGCCAGCAGCTCGCTGACCTGCCCCGCGCCGCCGCGAATGAGGTACCGCTCGTCGCTCTCGGGGCCCGAGCCGATCACCTCCTGGAGCAGCACCAGCGCGCTCGCCTCTTCGAGCCCGCCGCCGTACAGCGACACGAAGCTGGCCTCGAGCACCGCGCGCACCCGATCGCGCGCCACGCCGATGCGGTCGAGCCACTCCGCCCCCGACATCGCGTCGAGCGCGCGCTCGAACGCGTCTGACTGCTTGTACGTCACCTCGGCCGGGTCGAAGGGGTGCCGCGCCAGCGCCGCGAGCACCCGCTCCTTGAGCTGCTGCTCGAAGAGCAGGATTTCGTCTTCGCCGAAGATGTCTCCGCGAATCGACGCCAGCACCTCGGCCACGCAGTCATCTTCCCAGGTGTCGTCGAGCTCGAGCCCCAACGCCGAGACCAACCCGCGCAGCTGGTCGTGCCAGGAGTCCACGAACTCCCCGCCGAGGTCGACGGTGCGCCCGGGGAAGCTGGTGCGGTCGGTGAACGTTCGGCCGCCGACGCGCGTGTTGGCCTCGTACACCGTGACGCCGATGTCCTTGGTGAGCAGCCGCGTCGCGCACGACAGCCCGGCGAGCCCCGCCCCGACGATGGCGACGCGCGGCGGCGTCGAGGTGCGAATCATGCCGTCTCGCCTGACGCAGGCGAACAGCGACGAGGCGCCCAGGCCCGCGAGCACCGTGCGCCGATCGAGCGCGGTCGGGCGAGCTCCGGAGAGACGCTTCATGCGGGGGAACAGTCGTCGAGCCATGGTGGATCTCCCTCGGGTGAAGACATCGCGCCACCGGCGGGGCGCTGCAAGCGTTGTTCAGCCCCCCGGAGGAGCGCAGGGCTGGGGCCGCACGCGGTCGGCGCGCGCCTCGAGGCGCTGGCCCTCGCGGAGCGGTCACCCCCACCGGGTCATCAGCCGCTCCCGGTCGAACAGCCGGCGCGCCGCGACGATGATGGCGAGGTCGAGCAGCAACACCACGCCGCCGATGACCGCGTAGTAGCTGGGGCCGGCCTTCAACCAGCCGCCGAACTGCCCCGCCGCCAGGCCCACCAGCGGGAGCACCATCAGCCCCGCCAGCTGCTGCGCCAGCCTCGAGTCACCCACGCGCGCGCTGATCAACACCGCCACCCCGTTGCCGAAGAACGCGAACAGCGGCGCGATGACGAAGACCCCGAACAGCCACATGCCGTTGGGCAGGACGAGCGACTTCGCGACCGGCCACGCCACGACGTCGACGCCGACGCAGAGCAACACGAAGGCGAGCGTGCAGATGAGCACGCTGGGCACCAACGAGGCGAGCGACTTGCCCACCACCAGCTCGAGCGGGGTCACCGGCGAGGCCAGCAGCGGCTCCAGGGTGCGCTTCTCTTTCTCGCCGGCGACGGCGTGCGACGAGATGAGGATGGGCACGAACACCGGCATCACCAGGTAGATGACGAACCAGTCGGCCAGCACCTTGTCGATGAGGAAGCGGGCCACGTTCGTCAGATCGACGGTGAGATCGTAATAGAGCGCGATGGCCTTCAGGCCCGGGTCGGTCGGGTTGCGCACGTAGGCCCAGACGATGCCCAGCGGCGTCACCACGATCACCAGCGGCAGCGCCAACATCGACCAGAGCAGGGCCCTGTTCTTGCGCAGGTCGAGCAGGTCCTTCCGGTAGACCGCCAGCGCCCGAGAGAGCCTGAAGCTCAACTGGCGTCTCCCGCTTCGCGCACCAGGTCGAGGTACGCCTCTTCGAGGGGCCGCGCCGCGCGGTGCGCCGAGTGCACGCGCGCGCCAGCCTGCACCAGACAGGCGATGACGTCGGGAGACTGGGCCTCGCGGTCGAGCAGCACGCGCAGCCGGCTGCCGTCGAGCTGGTGGCCGACGGTGAACGGGAGCCGCTCGAGCGCCTTCACCCACGCCGCCGCTTCACCTTCGACCATCACGTCGAGCGCCAGGCCCTCGCGGCGCAGCTCGGTCAGGCTCGCCACCGAGCGCAGGGTGTTCTTGATCACCGCCACCCGCGCGCACAGGCGCTCCACCTCGTGCAGGTTGTGGCTGCACAGCACCATGGTGCGCCCTTCGCGGGCCAGCTCGGCGATGGCGTCGCGCACCACGCGGCCCGACTGCGGGTCGAGCCCCGACGTCGGCTCGTCGAGGAACACCACCTCGGGCGAGTGCACCAGCGCGCGCACGATGGCGAGCTTCTGCCGCATGCCCTTCGAGAAGCCGCCGACCGGCTCGTCCTCCCGCCCGGCCAGGTCGAAGCGCTCCAGCAGCGCGTGGGCCAGCTTCCACGCCTGCACCTCGTCGACCTCGTTGAGGCGCATGAAGAACTCGAGGTTCTCGCGAATGCTGAGCCGGTCGTAGAGGCCCGGCTGCTCCGTCAACAGCCCCACCCGCCTGCGCAGCGTCACGCCGTCGTCGTCGCTGCGCAGGGGCAGCTCGACGCCGCACAGCGACGCCCGGCCCGCCGTCGGCGCCAAGAGCCCGGTCAGCATGCGCACGGTCGTCGTCTTGCCGGCGCCGTTGGGCCCGAGCAGGCCGAACACCTCACCGGGCGCCACCTCGAAGCTGAGGCCCTCGACCGCCGTGCGCGCGCCGAAGCACTTCTTGAGCCCCTCGACGCGAATGCCCTGCATGCGGGGGGCTGAACCCTGCGGCGCGCCGCGCGATTCCCTCACTCGATGGTGAGGAGGATGAACTTGTTGTTCAGGTCCTTGTCGATGATGGTGACGTTCTTGTCGGGGCCGACGGCGCCCTTCAAGATGCCCAGGCGCGCGTGCTCGACCAGCGCCCACTCACGGCCCGGCTGCTGCACGTAGTTGAAGAGGCCGACGTTGGCGTTGTCCTTGATCTGCTTGACCTGGTTGCGCGAGTAGAACGTCTCGCCGCGCCAGTTCATCAGGAACGAGGCGATGGGCTCTCCGGGGCGGCGGTTGGTGTAGTAGCGCCAGAACTGGTCGCGCTGCGTCCAGTGGTGCGACAGATCGACCCAGTGGCCCCAGTTGAACCAGAGGGCGAACACCAGCGCCGTCGCGAGCCCCGCGGTGAACATCGAGACCTTCGAGCGCCAGTAGGCGAACAGGCCGGTGACGAGCCCTCCGAGGAGGAAGCCGTAACCCATCGTCGTCTTCAGCGGCGTGTTGCCGAAGGCCGGCCGGTCCATCAGGAACTGCGGGTACGGGCGGTCGTAGTTGTAGACGAACAGATCGGTGAAGTTCTTGGGCGTGGTGGCCAGGTCCTTGCCGACCAGCAACGCGAAGGGAATGCCGAGCAACAGCACCATCGCGTGCTGCTCGATGCCCTCTTCCCACACGCGATCGATGAACATGCCGATGAGGATGGCGATGGGCGGCAGCATGGGCAGCACGTAGTGGTGGAACTTGGTGGCCGAGGCGCCGATGAGGCCCCACGCGACCGCGAACCACAGCACCGCGATGAGGCCCACCAGGTCGGCCGTGCCCGCGCCGCGCAGCTTCAGCCGCCCCACCACCGCGAACGCGCCGGGGATCAAGAGCACCCAGGGGAAGGCCGCGTAGCCACCCTGGAGGATGAAGTAGGTGAAGTCACCGCCGGGGGTGGTGGTGTGCACGCCCGAGCCCAGGCGCGCGAAGTGGTCGTGAATGATGAAGCGGAACCAGAACAGCTTCCCTTCGTCGTCCACCGAGGCGAACGTGAACATGCGGTAGTACCAGGGCAGCGCCACCGCGAGGAACAGCAACAGGCCGGTGCCCAGGCGCATCTCCCACATCAGCGCGAACAGGGCGGGCGGGCGCTCGGTGACCTTCTTGAGCTCCTGGCCGAGCAGGAGCGTGGCCGCGGCCCAGAACGCGAGCGAGCCCCACATGATGCCCAGCCACTGCGGCGCCGAGAGCATCGCGGTGTTGTTCTCGCGAATCGGCACCGCCATGAAGACGGTGCGCCACGACTCGCCCAGGCTCGCCGCGATGGCGCCCACCACCACGCCCACGCCGATGGCGAGGCCCACCGGCTTCACCGCGTGCTTCATCGCCCAGTCGACGTGCGCCTTGAGCTTGAAGTGCTCCGGGGCTCCCTCGGGCGCCCACGCCAGCCAGATGAGCGCGAGCACGCCCATCACCACCATCGGCACGCCGAAGCCCAGCAGGCCCTTGGCCAGGGTCGAGACGCCGAAGAGCGCGTACGAGGCGTACCAGAACTCGCTGCGGTACTTCGAGGTGCGGTCGAGCAGGCCCACCATGCCGCACGCCATGCCGGCGATGAGGGCGCTGATGAAGGGCGTGTCGGTGACCGCCTGGCGCGAGATGAGGAAGTACAGCGGCATCGTCACCAGCACCAGGGCGGTGGCGAGGGCGGCGCGCGCGCTCACCGTGCGGGTCAACGCGTAGGTCATCAGCGCGACCGCGACGATCGAGAAGCCGGTGAAGGGCAGCCGAAAGCCCCACTCGGTGAAGAGCGGCATCGCGCCGTCACCGCCCGCGACGTGGGCGAACTTCCACGGGCTGGTGGTGACCAGGCCCCAGGCCCCCAGGAGGAGGAGGAACACCCCAGGCACCGTGAAGACCGCGCCCCAGAACTCCTTGAGCTGCGACGGCTTGCCGATGCGCCCGAAGAAGAGGCCCAGGCCGAGCCCCAGCGCGAGCAGGCCCAGCACCACGCCGACCACCGGCCCGCCGTCGGCGGCCTGGAGGCCCAGCGCCATCATCCACATGGTGAAGGCGGGCTTCGAGAAGAACCACGCGTTCTCCCAGAAGGGGTGCACGTAGTCGTTGCGCTGCACCATCTCGCGCGCGACCTCGCCGTAGTGCGTCTCCCAGGGGTCCCACAGGCCGACCGCGCCCAGGTACGGCAGCAACACCAGCGAGGCCAGCAGCGTCGCCACCAGGGTGGTGCGGTACTCGACGGGCCAGGCCTTGAACTTCGCCAGCATCGGCATGTTCAACAGCTCTTTGCCGAGCAGGGCTTCGGCGAGGGTGTCTGGGTCCTTCACGGCGTCGGTCGACACGGGCAGCTCCGGGAAAAACAGCGGGCCGGTCCTACACCGGGGGCCGGGGCGACGCACGCCTCACGCGAGAATCTGCACCCCGCTGCGGAGCGTCAGGGTGTAGAGGCGCTGCCCAGCGATGGCGAGCTCTTCCAGGACGGCGGTGCGGTCGACGGGCAAGGCGCAGCTGGCGTGGGCGCGTACGGTGTTGCGCTCCGAGGCCGCGGCCATCACCTCGCTCTCGTCACGCCTCAACGGCACCTTCCTCGAGGCGCTCGTGCTGCTCGACGCCTGCAAGGGCCGCATCATCACCACCGGCATCGGCAAGCCGGGGTTCATCGCGCAGAAGCTGTCGGCCACCCTCGCGTCGACCGGCGTGGCCTCGCTGTACCTGCACCCGGCCGAGGCGGCCCACGGCGACCTCGGCCGCGTGGTGCGGGGCGACGTGGTGATCGCGCTGTCGAACTCGGGCACCACCGAAGAGATCCTGCGGCTGCTGATTCCGCTGAAGCGGCAGAAGGTGAAGGTGGTGGCGCTGACCTCAGACCCGCGCTCGCCGCTGGCGCGCGGGAGCGACGTGGTGCTCGACATCGGCGCCATCGACGAGGCGTGCCCCATCGGGCTGGTGCCCACCGCGAGCTCGGCCGCGCTGCACGCGCTCTCTGACGCGCTGGCGATGACGCTGGCGTGGCGGCGCGAGCTGACGCCCGAGGGCTACGCGCGGTTCCACCCCGGCGGGAAGCTGGGGCGCAGCGTGCTGAAGGTGCGCGAGGTGATGCGCGACGGCGAGGCCAACCCGGTGGTGCGCGACTCGGCGAGCCTCTCGCAGGCGCTGGTGGTGATGACGAACACCCCAGGCCGGCCGGGCGCGACCAACGTGATCGACCGCGCGGGCAAGCTGGTCGGCATCTTCACCGACGGAGACTTCCGCCGCCTCGCCGAGCAGGGCCACCTCGACCTGAAGGGGCCCGTCTCGAGCGTGATGGCCAGGCGCCCCCGCACCATCGGGCCCAACGAGCTGGTGCTGACCGCGGCGGCGATGATGCGCGAGACGAAGGTCGATCAGCTCCCGGTGGTGGACTCGCACGGGCGACCGGTCGGGCTGGTCGACGTGCAGGACCTGCTGGCCGCGCGCGTCGTCTGACGGCGCAGCCGGGCACGCCGTCGAGGGCCGTCAGGCGCCTGGGCGCGTTCGCCTGCCCCGCACAGAGATGGTGACCAGCAAGAAGGCCACGGCCCACCCGAGCTCCGGAGCCGTTGCGCCTGCGCCAGCGGGCCGGCCCACGGGCCGAGAGGCGGCGTAGCCTCAGGGCGCTGCCGAGGCGGGTCCCCGGCGGACCTGAATCGCGATGACGACCAGGGTGACCGCGGTGAGCGGCGCGACCAGGTGGAGCATCGCCCAGACGTAGCCGGACTTCGCCTGGTGCCCTGTCGCGTCGAGCACCAGGAAGAGCGTGTACGCGAGGTAGGCGGCGAAGAGCAGCGCGCCCTCCCAGCGTGGAATGACGTGCCCTCTCGCGAACAGCGGGAGGCACGCGAAGGCGGCGGCGATCATCACCGGCAGGTCGAAGCGCACCATCGCGGCCGACACCGGCAGCTCGGTGGGAGAGACGGCGCCGGCGAGCCCCAGCACGCCCAGCAGGTTGAAGAGGTTGCTGCCGACGACGTTGCCGACCGCGATGTCGCGCTCTCCGCGTGAGGCGGCCAGCAGCGAGGTGGCCACCTCGGGCAGCGAGGTGCCCGCGGCGACGATGGTGAGGCTGACGACCACCTCGCTGACTCCGAGGGTTCGCGCGAAGGCCACCGCCCCCTCCACCATCCACTGGGAGCCCAGCACCAGCAGCCCCAGCCCCGCCAACAGGAGGACGACCTCGAGCCACAGCCGGCGCGGGCCCGCGTCGGGCGCGGCCTCGTCTGCCGCAGCGCCAGCCGCCCGGCTGCTCCGAATGAGCCACACCGTGTAGACGACCAGCACCGCGAGCAGGCCCACGCCCTCGAGCCGCGAGATGCCCCCGTCGGTGGCGAGGAAGAACACCACGATCGACGCGACGATCAAGAGCGGCACGTCACGACGCACCAGCGGCTGCGAGACGACGAGCGGCGTCAGCAACGCCGAGGCCCCGAGAATGAAGAGCACGTTGAAGAGGTTGCTGCCGACGACGTTGCCGACGGCCATGTCGGCCTGGCCCGCCCACGCGGCCTTCACGCTCACCGCCATCTCAGGAGCGCTGGTGCCGAAGGCCACCACCGTCAGGCCGACCACGAGCGACGAGACGCCGGCCGCGCGCGCGAGGCTCGCCGCGCCACGAACGAGCCACCCGGCGCCCAGCACGAGCAACCCCAGGCCGATGACGAAGCGCGCGACCACCTGAAGTTCCATGGGGTGCGCTGTCTAGCAGCACCGCGGCGCGTGCAGCGTGCCGTCACGGGGTGTCGAAGCGGCACGTCCTCTTCGTGGAGTTCGAGGAGCCAGCGGAGAGCGCAGCCGAGAAGTGCTGGTGCACCTGGCCGTTGAGGAAGCGCGTCGAGTTCGAGGCGACCTCGGCGGCCAACTCGAAGCGGCCGAACAGCGTTCCCCACGTCCACCCACCGAGACGCCTCGGGTCAGGAGGCCAGCGAAACTGACGGGTTGCGGGTGTCGTTCGCTTTGCACGTGCCCGCTGCGCCGCACTCACTCTCCTTCTCACGAGGCCCCCATGTTGACCGCCCACCTGCTCGTCGTGCTGCTGTCCCAGACCCCTGACCCGCTCCTCGGAGACGTCGGCGAATCGTGCCGAGCCCGCGCCGATTGCCGCTCGGGGCTCAAGTGCATCAACTCGCAATGCACCGCCCCGGCCCCGCAGGGGAAGGAAGGCCAGGCCTGCGAGGCCACGCCCGACTGCTCGAGCGACGGCGCGCTGCGCTGCATCGCGCAGATCTGCAGCAAGCCGCGGGGCGCGAGCGGGCAATCGACGTCGGGCGCCAGCCTCACCCCGCCCCCTCCTCCGCCATCGGCTCCGTCAGCGTCCGCCTCGAGCGCCCGCCTCACCCAGGAGCCCGCGCGGGGGCCTCGCGCCGCCACGCTGGTGGCCCAGGAGCCCCCGCTGATCCCCAATCGTGAGGTCGGGCTGAGCGTGAGCCAGCAGGTCCTGCAGCTCGAGACCGAGATCGACTCCATCAACACCCAGCTGCGCGCCGTTCAGACCGGGTGGCCCGGCGGCTCGATCGCGCTGGTCGTCATCGGCGCGGTGCTGTCTCCGGCGGCGTTGGCGGGGCTGATCATGTTGGTCGTTCCGCTCGTGGGCATTCCAGTGCTGCTCGTCGGCCTGGGTGGCATCGCGATGATCGTCGGCGGGGCCTCCGGCGGTATGCGCGTCTCAGCTGAGGCGGTCGCCGAGCGAGAGGCCCTGGTGCAGAAGCGGGAGCTGGCCGAGCGGGAGCTGAACAACCTGCGCCGCATGGGCTCGCTCACGCCGCGCGCCGAGGCGTCGATGATGACCCTCGCCGCGTTCTGACCCACGAGCGCCGCGCCGACGGTGAGGCGCCCGAGCCAGTCTCGGGCGCCTTCGCTGTTTCCAGGTGAAGCCCGCACCGTGGGGAGCGCCCTGGCGCGGACGACGCCGCAGCGACCAACGATCGCTGCCCTGGAACACCGCGTGCCGGTGGGTGCCCAGCCGCACCCTGCGCGCGGCGCACCGGGAGTCAGAACGGAGGCTCCTCTTCGGGGGCGATGAGGCCCTGCACGCGGGCCACCTCGTCGGGCCGCCCGGCCAGCGCCCAGAGCGCGGCGCAGCGGTTCATCGCGTCCCGGTGCTGGAAGCCCCGATGGTTCAGCTCGGCGTCGCGCGCGAGGGCCTCGAAGTCGAGCGGCGCGTCGAACCAGGGCAGGCCCTCTTCCCGGAGCCAGTGGTGAATGGAGACCGCGAGGTCGCCGGCATCACCGTCCACGTCGACCGGGAACCCGTGCTCGGGCGCCTGCACCGAACCCAGAGCCCGAAGCAGCACCCGCCTGTGCAACGTCAGCGCGCCCACCTCCTCGCCCCTGCGCCAGGTCGCGCTGACCTCCAGCTCCTGCATCAGCGCCACCGCGTCAGCCCCTCCGACGGCCCGGTAGAACGTCCACCCGCCGCCTGGACGCTTGAAGCCGCGCTGGCGCATCAGCGCGTTGGCGCCCTGCTTCACCGCCCGACGGACGAAGGCCTCGAACTCGTTGCGTCTGCCACGCATCGAGGCAGCACACCACGCGCGGCTGACACCAGAGGTCCAGGTCAGGTCGGCGTGATGCCGGTCGCGTCGGCGGGGGCACCTCTGCGCCGCTTCTCGACGACCCACACCAGCACCACGCCCAGCTCGTAGCAGAGCAGCATCGGCCCAGCCATCAGCGCCAGGTTCACCGCGTCGCCGGTCGGCGTGAGGATGGCGGCGGCGATGAGGCACACCACCAGCGCGTGCCGCTGGTACTTGAAGAGGAAGCTCGACTTCACCAGCCCCACCATGCCCAGCACCATCATCACCAACGGCAGCTCGAAGATGAGGCCGAACGCGAGCTCCAGCACCAGCACCAGCGACAGCTGCTCGCTCATCGACAGCATCGGCTTCGTCCAGTTCATGCTCTCGACGGTGGCGACGCCGACGCTCACGGTGCGCTCGAGCTTCCACAGCTCGGCGAAGTCGGCGGTGCGCGAGGCCACCACGCCGGCCAGCAGCGCCGCGCCCTCGTCAGCCAGGCCCTGCGCCTTGTCGAGGTCGCCCAGGCCGTAGGCCGCGATGGCCTCGAGGCGCTTGGCCATCACCTGAGAGAGCACCGGCCGGGCGGACTCTCCGAAGCCCGCGCGGGTGGCGTCGACGAGCCGGCCCAGGCCCTCGAGCCGCGAGGTCACGTCGACGGTGCGCTTGGGCAGCAGCGAGACGCCCATCCCGTCCGAGGTGGTGCGCCCTTCTCCCGCCGCCTCGAGATCGCCCACCGCCGTGCGGGCGAGCGCGGCGGCGTGGTCGAGATCGCCCAGCGACAGGTAGCGCAGGGCGTCCTGCTCGCGGAGCTTCGCGGTGTCGATGCGCTGGGTGATGGCCGCGACGTCTTCGCGCTGCAGGAGGAAGCTGAACATCTGCGGCAGCAGCGCGAAGTAGCAGAAGGCCGCGCCCGCCACGAAGGCCAGCGTGCCGAAGACGATGAAGGGCGCGGCGAGCTTCTTCTCGTTGTCGTACAGGCCGGGCGAGATGAAGCCCCAGATCTGCCACAGCAGCACCGGCGTGCTCATGAACACGCCCGCGTAGAGGCCGATCTTCATCAGCACGTTCAGCTCTTCGATGGCCGAGGTGTAGATGAGCTGCGCCGAGGCCGCGGGCAGCGACATCAGCACCGGGCGCATCAGGAACCCGTAGATCTCACGCGCGAACGCCAGCGACACCGCCCCCAGGACCACCACCGCGATCACCACGCGCATCAGCCGGGTCCGGAGCTCCGCGAGGTGCTCGAACAGGCTCATCTTGTACTCGTCGGGGGTCACGGCAGCAGCGGGCATGTCAGCCGGTGGCCTTCTCGGGAGCGGGCGCGTCAGCCGGCAGCGCCTCACTCACGGGCTCTGAGGCAGGGCTCGACGCGGCGACCACCGGCTCACCCGCCGGGGCCCCCTTCATCACCTGCGACAGCTCGGGCTCACCGGCCGGGAGCGCCTCGGGCGCCGACCCATCGAAGGCGTGCTCATTGGAGCCCTCGTGGTGGGCGGCGTCGTCGGTCGGCACGTCACCCTCGTGGTGGTCGCCGTGGGCGATGGCGTCAGGGGCGGGCTGGGGGAGCGGCGCGGGCGGCTCCTGGAGCTCCTGGTCCATCTTGTAGAACTCGCGCTCGACCGTGCTGCGCACGTCATCGGTCTGCCGCTTGAAGTCGCGCACCAGCTTGCCGATGGTGCGGGCGAACTCAGGCAGCTTCGTCGGCCCCAGGATGAGCAGGGCCGCGATGGCAATGAAGATGAGCTCGCCCGTGCCGATGTTCAGCATCGCGGCCGGGTTGTACCCCCTCGGGCGCCTTTGGGCTACCGACGAACGGGGAAGGCGGTGCCCTTGCCGCAATAGACGAAGGTGCCGTCGGGCGCCTTGCCGGCGCGGCGCAGGCCCGAGAACGCCAGGTTCGAGCCAGCGCGCGCGGGCCCGAGGGTGGGGTCGTCGATGCGCAGCACCACCGGAATGCCGGCCGGCAGGCCGTCGAAGGGCGAGCTCAGCTCCGACATCACGAAGCTCTTGCCCGACCCGCAGCCGTTGTTGGGAATGCCGTAGTACGGGAACTTGTCGGTCAGCGAGATGACCTTCACCCGAGCGTCTTCCACCAGGCCCGCGGCGGCGAAGCGGGGGTCGGCCCTGGCCTCGTCAAGCGACTGATCGG
>JACSRE010000348.1 GCA_014879945.1 Myxococcus sp. | reverse complement strand
TGTACACGCGCGCCAGGGCGATCTGCGCGGTGGCCTTGTGGCGCCTGGTGGTGGCGACGACCTTCTCGAACGCAGAGAGCTCTACGCCTTCGGGTGGGAGGGCGTCCTGTGGACGAACGTCGGAGGAACCTGGCGGGAAGTAGGCAGCCCGACGCGCCTCATCCTGAACGATGGCGCGGCAGCGATCGACAAGGTCTACCTTGGAGGACAACTGGGCATCATCCTGGAGGGGCGCGGCGAGACGTGGAGAGCCGTCGACAACCCCGAGTCGGACAGCGACATCTGGTCGGTCAGGACCTTCGACGGCGCGACCTATTTCTCCACTGCGAGGGGCATCCTGAAGCTGGAGAAGGGCCATGTGTCGACGTTCGCAAGGCCCAATCCCGGCATGCGCGCCACGCTCAACCTGTTCGTCGGCCCGACCGGGCTCTGGTCGGTCTCGGCCCGCGACATCGCGCTGTTCGACGGAGAGGGGTGGACCACCATCGCGCAGACCTAGCCCCGGCGTCCGGAGCGCGTCCTCTCACGCCGCGGCGCTCGTGGTAGGGCTCGCGCCATATGCCCACGCCGCCAAAGCGCAGCCTCGCCGAGGCCACCACCCTGACCGCCGCCGAGGCTGCGAAGACGCCTGAGCTGCGCGATCACCTCCACGGCCCGCCGCGCGCCACCGAAGTCATCGACGGTCACCTCGTCGTCGATGGCGACCTCTCGCTCGACGGGGAGGGCCCGGGGCTGCTCGTGCGCGGGGACCTGACGGTGAAGGGCAACGTCGTGAACCTGGACGGAACCGTGGGACGGCCGCTGGTGGTGACTGGCGCGCTCAAGGCGGCGAACCTGGTGGCCGGTGGGGCCGAGGTCGTGGTGCTGGGCGCCACCACGGTGAAGAACGCCGTGCTCGCGCACTACAACGACGGCACCCTGAAGCTGAAGGGGCTCGTCACCGCCCGCGCCGTCATCAACGACGACCACCACACGGAGCTCGACGGGGGCGTGGACGCCGCGCTCATCGACACCCGCGGGCACTTCCCGCGCGCCGACTTCGGGCCGAGCGGCATCAAGAACGCGCTCAATCCCAGGCTCCTCGACGAGGACGGGGGCATGGATCTCGAGAAGACCATGGACCATGTCCTCGCCAACAAGAACCCGCTGGTGAAGGGCGCCACACCGACGCGCATCCTCATCGAGCAGGAGGTCCGCAAGGTCGCCAGCGCCGGCCCGGTGACGACCCTCGACCTCTCCGACCGCGAGCTCGCCGAGGTCCCCGAGGCCCTGCTGGAGCTCGAGGACCTCGAGGTGCTGTCGCTCGAGAGCAACCCCATCGAGGCGCTCCCCGAGGGCTTCGGCCGGCTCCGCGCGCTGCGGGAGCTCAACCTGCGCGCGACCAGGCTGCGCGACCTCTCGCCCGTGGCGAAGTGCAAGAGCCTGGAGCGGCTGAACGTGGTGTACGCGTGGCTGAAGTCGCTCACGGGGCTCGATCTCCCGAAGCTCCGGTGGCTCCACTGCGGCCAGCGCGACCTCAAGCTGAACGCGCCGCTCGGAGACCTCCCCGCCCTCGAGCACCTCGAGATTTGGGGCGGGGCAGGGCCCTACACCCCCACCATCGCCGAGCTGCCTTCGCTCACCGAGCTCGTCATCCACGGGGGTTCCTCTTCGCGCCTCCTGGAGTTCCCGGCCTTCGTCCTCGGGATGTCGCGGCTGCGCGTGCTGGAGCTCCGGGGCAGCCCCTTCCCCCAGATCCCCGACGGGCTCCTCGGGCTCACCGCGCTCGAGCGCCTCGACCTGGGCTGCTCACTCGGCCACGTGGAGGGCGGTCGCCTCCCCGATCTCGGGAAGCTGCCGCGGCTGCGCTCGCTCGGCTTCGACGGGCACATGATCAACTCGAATGACCGCGACCCGAAGCCGACGATGATCGGTCAGATCCTCCAGCTCGAGCGGCTCGAGGAACTCGAACTCTGCCGCTGGGGCTCCCACGAGAAGGGCAAGCACCTCGCGGTGCCCGACGAGCTCTTCAACGGCCTCCCCAACCTGAGGCGGCTCGATTTCTCCTTCAACTACGTGCCGAAGCTCCCCGAGAGCCTCTTTGCCCTGAAGCACCTGAGCTTCGTGGACCTCCGCGCGACGGGCCTCAAGCCAGAAGAGCGGGAGGGCGTGGCGGCCCGCCTCCCAGGCGTCGAGATCCGTTGGAGCTGAGGCGCTGACGCCGCGACGTCATCGCCGCGTGGCCGGAAGGCGAGACGAGACAGGCCAGCGAGTCCTGGAGCGGCCGATGCCCTCGAGCGCGAAGGGTCGTCGCGCGGTCGTGGGGCATGGCTTCTCGCCTTAGGGGCCGACGCCGATGCCAGTGAGGCGCAGCACCAGCCGCGCGTACGCCGAGGTGGTGGGGTCCCCGACGTCGACGAGCACCCCGCCGAGCGCCAGCACGCCCGCCACGAGCGCGAGCGCGCCGACCGCGACGACGCCCGTGAAGACCGGCGGCCGCTGGAGGGCCGAGCCCACGGGCCAGCGCAGCACCGCCGCCGCCGTCGAGAGGCCGTGCACGAGGTGGTACCAGCCGGTGAGCGCGAGCAGCAGGTAGTAGGGCCAGAAGAAGACGCAGAAGAAGAACAAAGCAGGAAACGGGGGGAAGGGTCGAGTGCCGAGGCGGCGTGCAGGGGCGC
>JACSRE010000362.1 GCA_014879945.1 Myxococcus sp. | reverse complement strand
CGCTGGCCTCGAAACGAGCGTGACGATGCTCGTGAGCGCCCGTCTCCTCTCGCTGCTGCTCTCGGCCGCCCCGCTCGACTTCGAGTGGCAGGCGCCGGCGGGATGCCCGACTGCCGACGTGCTCCAGGCCCGCCTCGCTGGCCTGTCTGGCATGGCGCGCGCCGCCGTCACCGAGGGGCCGACCGGCTGGCGCCTCGAGGTACAGGTGAACGACTCCGTTCGGGAGCTCGTGACGCGCTCCTGCGACGAGGCCGCCGACGCCACGGTCCTCATCGTCGAGCTGGCGCTCACCGCGCCGGTCACGGAGCCGGCACCGCCGCCGCCCGACGTCCCGGCTGAAGTCCTCTCGCGCGAGGCGCCGCGGCCCTCCGAGGCGGCTCGCCTCCACCTCAGCCTCGCGGCGGGAGCCCTCGTGGGGTGGCTCCCGCAGGTCGTGGGCCGCCTCGGCGCGCTCGCCAGCATCGAGTGGCGCTCCGCGGTGCTCCTGGCGCAGGTCTTCACCGGGCTCCCGCAGCGCTACGTCGGAGGACCCACCGCGTCGGCCGCGGTCGCGCTCCAGCTCTTGATCGACGTGCAGGTGGGCGGGTGTTGGGCGTTTACCCTCGGGCGGTTGCGGGCCGGCCCCTGCGCCCTCGGCGGCGCCGGCGCCCTCTCGGTTCAAGGGCAGGGTGTCGAGTCACCGAAGACGACGCTCGTCGTGGTTCCGCATGGAGGCGCCGGTCTGCGCGCCACGCTCGCGCTCACGGAGTCCCTGGAGCTGGCCGCGGCAGTGTGGGGCCGGGGGAGCGCACGGCCCTCCGTCTCGTTCCAGGGGTTTGCGCCCGTCGTCCAGGCGTCGTGGGCGTCGGCAGACTTCGTCCTCGGCGCGGGTGGCGTGTTTTGACGGATCTCGCGCGGCCCGGCCACCCAGGCCCCGTGCACGCCCGCTCACTCGCGCAGCCGCTGGCTCAGGCGCCCGAGCGGCCCGACTTCGACGCGCTCTACGAGTCCACCTCGGAGCTCGCCTTCCGGGTGCTCGGGGCGATGGGGGTGCGTGACCACGAGCTCGACGACGCGCTCCAGGACGTGTTCGTCATCGCGCACCGTCGGCTGGGCGACTTCCGGGGAGCGTCGAGGCCGTCCACGTGGGTGGCCGGCATCGCCGTGCGCGTCGCGCATGACTACCGTCGCCGCCACGCCCGCAAGCCCAGCGAGCCGCTCGAGCCGCACGCGCCCGGCCTCGTCGCCGCAGGGAATGGGCCCGATACGAGCGCGATGCGCACCGAGGCGCTGCGGGCGGTGATGTCGTTCATCGAGGGGTTGCCGGAGACGCAGCGCGACGTCTTCGTCCTCGCCGAGCTCGAGCAGCAGACGGCGCCAGAGATTGCCCAGGCGCTGGGCGTGCCGCTCAACACCGTCTATTCGAGGCTGCGCCTGGCGCGAGCCCACTTCGAGGCCTGGGTGGCCTCGCGAGGAGATGAGCGATGAAGGACCTGAGCCACGACGCCGAGGCGCTCCTGAAGGCGGCGCGCGCCCAGCGGTCCCCGCTCGACCGCCGGCGACGCGAGGCCGTGAAGCAGGCCGTGCTGGTGACGGTGGGCGCGACCGCCACGGGCGCCGCCGCCGCCGCCGAGCTGGCCGGGGCCGCCAAGCCGCTCGCGTCGGCGTGGTTCTCGACCGCGGCGGGCAAGGTGGTGGTGGGCCTCGGGGCGGCGCTCGTCGGCTCCACGGCGACCGTGGGCGTCGTGTCGGCGAAGCGGGCGCTGAGCCGCCCGACCAGCTCCACGCCAGCGCTGCGCTCGGCGGCGGCGCCCCCGCCCGCGTCCGGCTTCTCTGCGGCCAAGGCGTCGGGCACGGCCACGGACGGCGTGGTGGAGCCGGGTCGCGTCGAGGTGCCGGCCGCGAAGGAGCCGGTGTCGACGCCGGCCACGACCACCGAGGTCATCGTCGAGGGCCTCGAGTCGTCGCGCGCCGTGAAGGCGGCGGAGCCTTCGGCGGCGCGCACCGGCGCAGCCCTCCCGCCCGCTCGCCGGTCGGGTTCGGCGTCGACGGCCACAGTGAAGGCTGAGGGCGCCGGGTGGCCCGTTGCGACGACAGGCGCCTCGTCCCCTCCCGGCTCGAGTGGACTCGCGGCGCCCGGCGTCGGCGGGGGCGTTGGCCAGGTGACGGCGACGGGCGTGCCGCTGCCCGGCCCCCTGGGCCCCGCGACGGTTGCGGCTCCGCGCCCACCGGGCGTCGGCGGGGGCGTCGGCCTCGTGACGGCGACGGACGTGCTGCTGCCCAGCCCGCCCCCCGGCCTCCTGGGTCCCGCGACGGTTGCGGCTCCGCGCTCACCGGGGCGCGAAGGGCCCGACGCGCGGCCCGTCACCAGTTCGGCGCCCGGCGGCCCGCGCGCGCCCAGCGAGGCTGTTGGCCCGCTGGCCGACGAGCTCCTCGTGCTGCGGGCCGCGCTGAAGCACCACGAGGCCGCACGCGATGAGGCGGCGCTCGAGCGGCTCGACGAGTACCAGCGGCGCCACCAGGGCGGCGCGCTGCAGACCGAGGCTGACACGCTCCGGGTGCTGGTGCTGTGCCGGCTCGGCCGCAAGCCCGAGGCCGCGGAGGTTCTCCGGGCGCTGCGGCGGAGCGCGCCCGTGTCACCCGCGGCGCAGCGGCTGTCCTCGTCGTGCGCGGCCGAGTGACGGATTCGGTGGCGTCGGCCACCTACCGGGCACCTCGCGCTCTGGAGCCCTCATGCACCGCTCGTTGCCCGCCGTCGTCTCGTTGCTCTCGTCGTGCCTCCTCACCGTCGACGCAGGGTCGAGCGCGCGCTGCGCCATCACGTCATCGAGCGCGTGCTCCGAGGCCGAACGCCAGGCGGCGGGGTGCGGGGCCGGGGCGTGCCCGTGCGGTCCAGGCTTCAGCTACTCGAGCGCCGCCAACCTCTGTGTCCCCGTGGCTGACGGTGGCGCGGCCGCCGATGCCGGCGTGGGGCCCGCGGGCCTGGCGTCGGTGATGCTGCTCGTCGACACGTCAGGGTCGATGAACGCGCCCTTCGACATGACCGAGCCGTCGTGTGGGAACTGCAGCGGCAACACCTGTCCGCCGAGCTGCCCCACCTGGGTATCGATGACGCGGGGCGCTTTCGACCAACTGCTCCAGTCGCAGCCGACAGCGGCGTGGCTGGGCCTCACCACCTTCCCTGACTCGTCCGCTGCGCAGTTCAGCCCGGCCGGGTGCGCGCCGCCCACGCAGCAGGCGGTGGGGCTCCCCTCGCCCAGCGAGCCCGATGACCTCGTGCGAGTGGCGGCCCAGACGCAGCAGGTGCGCGCCGCGATCGCGACCATCGGGGGCGAGCGGAGCGTGACGGGCGGCACGCCGACGGCCGGGGCGCTGAGGTTCGTCGGCACGGCCATGCCTGCGTCGTCGAGGCCGAGGGCCGTGGTGCTCGTGACCGACGGCTTGCCGAACTGCAACCCCACCAACCCACTCGCCTGTGATTCGGTGCCGCCAGCGCCGCAGGAGCTATGCACCCTGGGCCGCAACTGTGCCGCGCAGTACTGCCGGGCCGGATACCTCGACGGCGACGGCAGCGTGCAGGCCGTGCGTGAGCTCAGGGCCCTGGGCATCCGCTCCGCGCTCGTCGTGCTCGGCACCGCGGCCAGCGACGTGCAACCCGTGCTCAACGCCATGGCTGACGAGGGGGGCGTTCCGGCGTGCAGCGGCGCGAGCTGCGACCAGCGGTACTTCGTCGCGCGGAACCAAGCCCAGCTCCATGCGGCGCTCAGCGCGGCGCTCCTGCGCGTCTCCCAGTGACGCTCCGGTCTGCCGTCGGCCCGCGCGCGCTCCCCCACCCGTCCCCACCGCGCGACGTGGGTGTTGATGCCCTTCACGACTCGGGTCGGCGGCGGGCGTGGCGCGGCCCGTGTCCTCTTTCGCGGCGCGGGCATACGGCCGGCCATGCGAGCTCGACTCCTGCTGATCCCCGCCGTCGTCCTCCTCGGCTGCGGTCGCGACGCTGGGCCCGGCCCGGAGGAGCCGCCGGCGCGCGAGACGGCCCAGGCCACCGCCACGGAAGACGAGCCCGTTCAAGTCGTGCACACAGGGCCCGAAACGCCCTCACGCCCTCCCGGCGGTCCTGCTCGCTTCGTCCTCCGGCTCGAGGCGCGGAGCGGCGATTCCGCCGTGGGCTTCAGCCTTGCGTCGCTCTCGCCCACCCCCTTCGCCGACGCCGACCTGTACCTGAACGCCTGGGACTGCGGGGCGCGCGGGCGGTGGATTGAGCTGCGTTCGGCGAAGGTGGCGTTCTGTTCGCAGCCACGGGCCGACACCGTTGACGCCATCGCACCCGACGACGAGGGGTGCAGCTGGACGTCCGCCTTCGAGGCGGGCGGGACGACTGGCGGGAGCTTCGAGACCTTCGTGGGGGTCAGCGCGCTGGTGCGTCGCGGGGACCAACGCCTCGGCCGTCTGCGCGTCGCCCGGGCGACCGTCCTCGAGTCGACGTGGTACGCCGTCTCTCCCATTGCACCGTACGAGGTGGAGCTCGAGTTCCTCGCCGAGCCCCGCTGACGGCCGCGCGGGACCAGCCGGACGCGTTGACGTGGTTCCAGCGCACGGAGCTGGCTCGCCGGGGCCGCTTGCTCACTTCGCGGGCAGCTCGTCGTACGCTGACATCGCTCCGAGTTTGCAGGCCCGCTGGAGGTCAGTTCGCAGGCGCGATTCGGCCGGGACGCCGCGCTGCCCCCCTGTCGCAGAGGCGTCGTCTGCCCTGAAGCACGTCGTGTGGTGCTGGCAGGCACGCGCCTGCAGGATGCCACCGATGCTCTTGGTGGCCCTCGTCGTCCTGGCGCAACCGTCTGCGCTGCGCGGGCGTTTCTCGCGCCCAAGGTGTACGGCATCTACAGCGACAGCCACAGACGCCCCTCACGGGCTTTGACGGCCGAGGGCGCACGCATTCGCGCTCGGGCTGAACGTTCACCTGCTGCGACTCGGCTTCGCCTGGTGAGCTCGCTACCGCTCAGGCCCTCCAGCGCCGCCCTGGCTCTCGACCCCTGGCCCCGGTTCCTGCTTAGTCCTTCTTCTCCGTCGCGCGCCGAGACGCCGACTGCTGAAAGATGGCCCCATGCGCCCCTGGCTCCTGATCATCCTCGCCTTCTCGTGCTCGCAGCGCATCACGACCCCGTCCCCTGCCCTCGACGCCAGCGTGGAGCTGCTCGACGCGTCCGTTCCGGACTCGGGCACCCCGCTGTTCGTCGGCCTCAAGCGGGACGAGGCCTTCTCGGGCGCCCAGGGGCCGCGCCGGTACCATGTCTACGCGCCGCCGCGAACGCCCGGTGAGCTGCGCCCGCTGGTGCTCGTGCTGCACGGGAACGGCGCCAACGCCGATCAGCTCCTCGGCCTCGAGGGCAACGCGGCGCCCACGAGACGCTGGCTCGACATCGGACTGCGCGAGCGCGTGTTCCTCGTCTTCCCGTTCGGCATCGCCACGGACGGCGGAGAGCCCGGATGGAACGACTGCCGCGGCGACAACCTCACCAACCCCAGCAGCGACGACGTGTCCTTCCTCGTCGGCCTCGTCGACCAGCTCACCGGCCAGGGCGTCGACCGCTCCCGGGTGTTCGCGAACGGCGCCTCCAATGGCGGCATGATGTCGCTGCGCCTCGCCATCGAGCGACCCGACGTCTTCCGCGCAGTGGCGCCCGTCATCGCGGCCATGCCCGCGGTCTCGGAGTGCCCCGCCCCGACGCGCCCTGTCTCCGTCCTCTTCATCAACGGCACGAGGGACCCGCTGGTGCCGTTCGACGGCGGCGCGGTCGTCGGCCCCAACGCCGGCAAAGGCACGGTCGTCTCGACCCGAGCGTCGATGGACCTCTGGCGAGCCGTCAATGGCGTCACCGCACCCGAGACCGAGCTGCAGCGCCCCGACACCCTCACCACCGACCGCTGCACCGTCGTCGAGGTGAGGAGCCGCGTCGCGTGGCCGACCGTCGCGCTGCTCCGCGTCGACGAGGGCGGCCACACCGAGCCTTCACCCACCGAGCGCTTCGCGCCGCTCTACCTGCTCGCCGTCGGTCGGCAGAACGGGGACGTTGAGATGGCCGAGGAGGCCTGGCGCTTCTTCGCCTCTCAGCTGCCGTGACCGCGTCTGTCTCGCGGCCCGCCGGTCGGGCGGCGAGGCCTCGAGCCACTGAGACGCCGGGCCATGGCCCTTTGGCTTCGTTCGGAGCAGACTGTCGGCCCATATGAGCATCGGCAAGCTGGTCGGTTCCGTCGTGGAGCGCGTCAAGAGCACCGTCGACGCCGCGGTGGAGAAGGTGAAGTCAGTCGAGGCAGACAAGGTGGTCGCGCAGACCAGGCCCGACGGCTTCGAGGCCAACGCCGACAGGTCGATGCCGAAGCTGAAGCCGGTGCTCGGGCCGGCCGTGAAGCAGATCGAGGCGTCCATGCGGCCGCTGCGCCAGGAGTTCGCGCTCAAGGAAGCCGACCGCCTGATGAAGGAAGGCAAGTACGCCGAGGCGCGCAAGGCGCTCGACGCGGTGAAGGACCAGGGCGCCGAGACGATGAACCCCTGGCGCCACTTCAAGAACGAGTCGGTCCACTCCGCGCCCGGCTCGACGAAGGAGACCATCTTCAAGAACCCGGCTGAGCTCGAAGAGGCGCCGTCGGCCACCGTCGCCCGAAAGCTCTCGCAGCTCGACCAGGCCGAGAAGATGTCGAAGGCCCTCGGGCGCACCGTCGACCCGACCAACGTCAACGACGTGAAGGCGTACTTCGACGCCATCTCGAAGCCGGGCAAGGGCCCAGACGGCAAGCCGCGCCCCGCCGCGAGCACCGCCGAGCTCCGCGGCGAGTTCGCGACCTACGTGAACACCTTCTACCAGCACACCGGCGGCCTCAACTGGCCCGACGACGTGCGGCCCGCCGACCGCGCGAACCCCGCGAAGCTGAACGAGCTGCTCAACGGCAGCCCGCCCCACCCGCGCGACGTCTCGGGGCGCGCCGCGCTCGACTGCGAGGGCCACAGCTACCTCGCCGCCGCCGTCTTCGGCGGCAACCCGCGCTTCGACGTCACCTTCGCCGGCGGCGGAAGCCACCTGTCGGCCGTCGTCTTCGAGAAGGGCCGCTTCGACGAGGGCTTCACCGTCAACACCCTGCACGAGCCGGTGGTGAACGAGCTCCGGGTGCCGACCGCCGACCAGCTGCGACGCCTCTACGGCCCGAACGTCGAGGCCGCGCAGAGCGCCATCGCCCAGTTCCGGCACGGCAAGGCCAGGCCCGGAGAGCCGGAGCAGTACGTGGGCAAGGCGGACGCCTGGGGCCGCGACCTCGGCAAGGTCAACGGCGTGGTGAAGAAAGAGACGGCCGCGCCCTGAGAGCTAGTAGTTGAACTGCACCTGCAGCCGCGTCCAGTGGCCCGACTCGAGCTGGTAGGTGCGGTCGTTGGTGCGCTCCGAGATGTTGTACGCAAGCACCACCTCCAGCGCCTTCACCACCTGCCACTCGAGGCCGAGCTCGAGCTCGCGCACCTGGTAGTGAGGCGCGTTGGTGAAGAACTTCTTGCCGCCGTCGTAGAGGGCCCCGCGCGCGAAGGGAATCATCGCCACCGAGCCGAGCACGCCGTCGAGCTTGAGCATCAGCGTGAGGTACCCGCCGTGCAGCGGCTTGGTGCTGACCTGGTTGTCGGTGCCGAGCTGCGGCCCGACGCCGGCGTTGTACTCGAGCGCGAAGCCGAAGGGCTTTGGGTACAAGACGGCGTGCAGGTGCGCGCGCGCGTCGGTGAAGGTGTTCGCCGGCCGCGCAGACGTCACGCGGGTGCCGTCTGGCAGGCTCCCGGTCGTCACCGTGAACTGCCCGAAGTAGCCGCCGCCGCCGACCTCGAGGAACTGGTCGCCGAGGGCGAAGGGCCAGGTGACGCGCCCGATGAGGTGCGGGAACTTGTTGAGCTCCACGCGGTTGGCGCCCTGGCCGTTGTACGCGCCGAAGGCGACGACGCCGTAGTCGCCCGAGCCCTTGAGCCCGTCGTCGACGAACTGCTTGAAGCGGGCGCGAATGTGCGCCGGCGCCCAGTAGAAGTAGGCGCCCAGGTCGCGCTCGTCGCGCGCGGCGCTGTTGAGGGCGTCGTTGCGGTCGAGCGGCAGCCGGTTCTGGCTCGACTGCATGTTCTCGAAGCCGAACGGCACCTTCGACTGCCCCACCCGAATGCGGAACTCCTTCTTCTCATCGAGGAAGAGGTCGGCGTACCAGTCGCGCAGAATGGCCACGCCCAGCTGGTCGCTGATGGTGCTGGCGAAGTCGGGCTGCAGGTACACCGACACCCGCGGGTGCACGTCGCCGAACAGAATCAACCGCGCGCGGCGAATGAGAAACCCGCCGTTGCCGCCCATCGAGCGGTCTCCCTGCTCGTTGGTGAGCTTGTCGTTGTAGACGATGCCCGGCGCGTTGTAGCGGACCTGGGTGTAGCCACGGAGCCTCAGCTTGTCGTACCAGGCCTCGTGCGCCGGGGCCGGCTTCGGGGGCGTCACCGCGGCGGCCGGCGGGGCCTGCTTGAGCTTCTCGAGCTCGGCCTCGTGGCGCTCGAGGAGCTCCATGGCGCGGTCCAGGCGCGCCCTCAGGTCGGCGTCGCCGTCGGCCTCGCGCGCGACGGCGGCGTCGGGGGCAGGTATCGGCTCGGCGCCGGGCGCGCTACCCGAGACGAAGGACACGAGGACGACGGCGGTCGCGAGGCTCGACATGCCCGCGAGGTACGCCCTTTCCACGAAGCCCGGTGGAACGTGGTCGCAACGTCACCGTGACGCCGCCGTGACGCCGGGGAGCAGGTGTTGCCGTCCTGTCACACGGTTCGCGGCCCGTCGGCGAGCGCCAGAACGGCGCCGCGGCGCGCGCTACTGCGTCACCCACACCGGCGTCCACGAGAAGCGCAGCGGCTCGAAGCCGCGCTGGCCGAAGGCGTTGTCGCCCCAGCACCACACGTGGCCGTTACGAAGCCGGGCGCAGGTGGAGCGGTCGTAGGCCACGAGCTGCTCCACGCGGCTGAAGAAGGGCACCGCGACGGGCAGGTCGCTCGGCGCGAGGTCTCGCCCCAGCTCGTTGCGGGCGTTGGCGCCCCAGCAGCTGACGCCGTTCTCGCCCACGAGCACGCAGCAGTGGAGCCCACCGCACGTCAGGTCGCGCGCGAACGGCAGGACGATGGGCAGCGGCCGCGGCGGCAAGACGGCCCCCGACACCTGGGCGCCCCAGCACTGCACCCGGCCAGACCGCTCCAGCGCGCACGCCTGGGCCTGCGACATCGCCACCTTCGCCACGGGGCCGAGGCCGGGGATGACGCGCGACCCCACCACCAGCCCGGCGTCACCGGTGCCCAGGTGGCCGACCCTGGTGTCGCCCCGGCAACGCACGCCCCCGTCCACCTGGACGGCGCAGGTGGCGCGCCGGTCTGGGGTCCAGGCGCATGCCTCGTCGGTCAGGTCGAGCCGGTCGCACACCGCCTCGAGGGGGGCCGGCGCGCCCGGAGGCTCGAGGGGCAGGCTGCAGCGCACGCCGGCGCCGAGCGCGCTCACCCATGACGGGCCGAGGGGCGACTCGCAGCCCGAGAAGCGCTCCATTGCGAAGGGCGTCGGAACCTCGCGCACGGCCCCGTTCTCAAAGCAGGCCACGCCGCCGTCGGCGCGCACGACACAGGCACCTGGGTGGGTGACGACGAGGTCGCGCGCGCCCGGGGCCGCGAGCCCGAGGGTCCTCGGCGTCGGGCCCGTGTCGAGGTCGCCCCAGCGGAGCACGCTCCCGTCCAGCCGGAGGGCCGCGAGGCCGTGGCTGGTGCCCTGGGCGATGTGCCGCGCGAGCAGGCGCGCCTCGACCCCGGGCACCCTCGACGGCCACGGCGGCGCCATCGAGAGGTCGCCGAGCTGCGCTGAGACGTTGCTGCCGACGCACGCCACGTCGCCCGTCTTCGTCAGCAGGCACGCGAAATCGTGGCCCGCGGCCGCCTGGGCGATCGGCGGCAGGCCTGCGTCGAAGGCTGGCCCGCACGAGAAGCCCGTGGCCGACACGCTGCAGGCGTCGACCCCCCCATCCTCGAGGACCGCGAGGAGTGCAGGGAGCGTCGTCGACGTGATGGGCGCGACGTCGAGCACGGTCGCCGGCAGCCTCAGGAGCCCGGCGTCGACCTGGTGCGAGCGGCAGCCGAAGCCGTCGTCGAAGCGAGCACAGCTGAGCGAGGTGCCTCGGCGGTACTCGCGCGCCGGCTGGGCTTCCGAGAACTCGGCGCGCCCGTAGTGCGTGGCGGCGCCGCCGTCGGGCGGGCGGAGCAGGTCCTCCACCAGGCCCCAACAGACGACGCCGCCGTCGTGCCGAGTGGCGCAGAAGGAGTAGCCGTTGGCGCTCAGGTGCGCGACCCCCCGCTCGGCGCCCGGCGGCCAGGCGGGGTTCGGGCAGGCGATGACCCCTCCGTCGCCAGCCGGGCAGCGAGCAGGCAGGCACGTCACGTCGCCCGCCATGTCGAGCCAGCACGTGCCGATGCGGTTCTCGTGTCCTGAGACGGTGCTGGCCGCGGTGGGCACGATGGTGGCGCACTCGAGGCCGCCGCCCGCGAGCGACGTGCAAGCCGACGCAGAGACCGTGTCTGGGGTGTTCATCGACAGGCTCGTCGGCCGTCCGCTCCTGGGGAGCGTCGACACCCGGGTGAAGCGCCGACGGAGCGCGGGGGAGGCCGCGAGCGTGGTGAAGCCATCACCCCAGCAGCGAACGGCGCCGCCACGGGTGAGCACGCAGGCCGAGAACGTCGTCGCGGCGAGTCCGACGGCCGTGCAGACCTCGTCGGCCCCGGGGTTCGCGCGCAGCACGCACCGGCCTTCGATGCAGAGGTTCGAGGTGCGGCAGGTCAGCTCTCCACACGGCGTGCCGTCGTCGAGGGGGCGTGACCCGCAGCCGGAGGCGGGGTCACAGTACGCCGCCAGGCAGGCGTCGGCGACGGCGCAGTCCCGCGGGGCGTGCACGCACCCACCCTCGCGCGAGCAGCCGTCGACGGTGCACGCGTCGCCATCGTCGCAGGCGGCCGTCACCGCGCCCCGGCACTCCCCGTCGACGCACCGAGCGTCGGTGAGGCAGGCGCTGGCGCAGCTGGTGCCGTCGGGGGCGCGCTCGGTGACACAGGCGCGGGCGGCGAGGTCGAAGCGCGCGATGGCGCAGCTCGGCGGCGACGGGCACACGGGCACATCGAGGCCGCGCCCATCGAGGACGACGTCGGGGTGCGGCGCCCGCGCGAAGGCCAGCGCCCCCTGGGCCCGGCCCGAGGCACTCGGAGCGAAGGTGACGGTGAGCGAAGACGACTCCCCGCCGGGGAGCTCGAGCTCGGTCGGGGTGACGGCGAAGGGCTCGGCCGTCGAGAGCCCGAGGCTGGCCGGGGCGCGCCCGGTGTTGGTGACGGTGAGGAGCACGCGGCCCGAGGTGCCGAGGTAGACGTCTCCGAAGTCGACGCGCCCAGGCTGGACGCGGAGCTCGGAGGTAGTCACGGAGGTGCCCGGGCCCTGACAGCGGCAAGCCGCCAGGAGCAGCGCCGTCACCAGGACGATGCCACGCCGATGCCACGTGAAGGCCGGGCAGCGCACCATGGCCAGAGCCTACCCCGGTCTCCTTCCGTCTTCGCGGTGGCGCCGGCTGATGGCTGCGCTTCCGAGGGTCTGCGATTGTCCCGGGCGGGGTAGATCGACCCGCGGGCTCGGCCGTTGAACGGGCCAACACCCTCTCAGGAGCCGACATGCAGCTGACCCGCCGCCTGGTCCTCACCGCAGCCGCCGCCACGCTCGCCGCTCCCGCGGTCGCCGAGCCGTGGGGCGTGGTGCCGGCGCCGTCGTTCCGCGAAGTCATCGAGAAGGTCTGCGCGATGCCGATGGACTCGGACCTCCAGGCGCGCGCGGCCCGTCGCGGCCTCAACGTGATGAACGTGATGTGGGAAGACACCGGGCGCGACCTCGGCTCGTCCGTGGGCCCGAACATCAGCGACCTCACGCTGCAGGTGCGCGAGCGCGTCGGTGAGCAGGTGCGTACGTCCCTGCTCCCCGTCATCCGCGCCCCGAACTTCACCGACACCACCGCCGACGTGAAGGCCGACCGGCTCTGGGTGCGCATCGGCAACGAGCGCGATGGGGCGACGAAGCGGGCGGTGCGGCTGAGCGAGGTGCTGAAGAACCTGAAGGAGTACCTCTCGGTGCCCTCGAGCCTCAACGGCTCGGGCAACCTGCTCGCCCAGCGAGACACCCACTTCCTGGTGAGCGCGCAGCACGTCTTCGTGCCGCTGCCGCGTGAGGGCAAGGCCGAGTTCAACCCGGTGCTCTTCAACTACCAGTCGTCGCCGGGGAACCCCGCGGTGCTCACGCTGCTGGTGACGCGCGAGGGCCTCTCGGTGCGCGTCATCGAGAACAAGCCCGGCGACCAGACCTTCCAGGGCTGGGGCCAGCAGCTGTTCTTCAACGACAAGGGCCAGAAGACGACGTTCACCGCCGAGCGGAAGAGCGCGGTGGCGAACCGCATCGCGTCAGGGCAGGCGACGAAGGCCGACGAAGGCGCGCTCGATGAGGGCGCCGACATGATGATGCTGGTGCAGGTGCCGCTGAAGCACCGCGCGCCCAGGCGCCAGATGGCCCTGTTTGGCGCCGCCGAAGGCGAGGCCAAGTCTGCGGTGGCCTCGGAGTCCAAGCGGACCGCTGAGCGCGCCGACTCGGACGTCGAGCAGGCGGTGCTCGGCCACGGCGAGGCGATGGGGCCCCACGAGGAGTGCGGCGGCCTCTCGCTCGAGCGCGACGAGCGCTTTCCGGTGCGCGTCACGGTGCAGTTCTACAAGGCGACCAGCAACGGCGTGGTGTCGGAGTCCGACCTGGCCGACGTCGAGCGCTCCATCAAGCGCACCTACGAGAGCGCCGACTTCGTGGGCTCGCTGGTGGTGCCGACGTCGGAGCAGGACAAGCAGCGGCCGACCAACTGGCTCGAGCGCACGTTCGGCATCCGGTTCTGAGGGGCGCAGCGCCCGCTCAGCGCCGGAGGTACTTTCTGCCAACCGCCTTCAGCTCCGTCGGCGAGAGGAGTCGGCTGGTCTCTCGCGCGAGCAGCTCGAGCGACACGACGTCGCCGAGCTGGCCGAGCGCCTCGGCCATGACGCAACGAGCGGCGAGGTCCTTCTCCGTGACGAACTGGCTGCGCACGGCAGCAGCTGATTCGGGGGTCCCAATCTCCGCCAGCGCCGTCGTCAGCGCCCCGCGCTCCGCCGCGCTCTCGGCCCGCGACAGCCCTGCCACCAGCATGGGCACCGCGGCCCGGTCCTCGATGGCGCCGAGCAGCAGGGCAACGCGCTGGCGCACGGCGCCGTCCTTGTCCGTCAGGCGCTTGCGCACCTCGACGACCAGCTGCAGGGCATGCGAGGCGTCGAGCGCGTCGATGGCCGCCAGCCGTGCGCCGGCATCGGCGTGATTGAGACAGAGCACCAGCAACGGGCGCACGTCGGAGAGGTGGTGGGCAGACCCGGCCTTCACCAGGCCGCCCACCGCGGCGGGCGTCATGCGGCCCACCTGGTCGATTGCGCGTCGGCGAGCACATGGACGCACCGCAGACCCGCGAGCGGGCTCACGAGTGCAACCCCTGCCATTCGCGCTCGAGGGCACCTGGCGCGAACTACGGGTAGCTGGCGTTGTCCGCGTTGTCCCAGGTGGAGTGATCAAGACGGCGTCGGAGACGCGCCTGCGGGCAGCCTGGTGAGCGCTCCGGCACATGCCTCGGGCTGGGTGAACGCCTCGAGAACCTTCGAGTACGCGTACCCGTTCGGCGCCGTGCCCTCGGTCACGATCAACGTTCCCGGCAGGTACCTCCTGGAGCTGCGCGCCCAGCTTGTCTTCGCTGATGAGCGGTACCCCGTGAGCTCGACCTCCGTTGCGTCGCTCGTGATCGATGAAACCTGAGCCCGTGCCCTGCCCCGGTGGGCGCCCCGCAGCTTCCCCTCCTTGCACCTCCAGGGGCTCGAGGGGTTGACAGCCGCTCGACGCACACCCAGAAGGGCGCCCCTGGGCATCTGAGCTGCACCCTCTGGCCTGCTGACGGGTCAGCGGGCGACCAATGGACGAGCGCTGCCCGGCTCTCGGAGAACGCATGCGACCCTCGACCCTCCTTTCGCTGAGCCTCGCCTTCGCCGCGGTGGGGCTGTCGTGCTCCGGCGCGCCTCAGCCCGCGATGACGTGCAGCTCGGCCAACTGCGGTGGCTGCTGCGACCAGACGACGAACAAGTGCATCTCGGGCGTCGAGCTGTCGGCGTGCGGACGAGGCGGGCAGGCCTGCGTGTCATGCCCGTCGAACTTCCAATGCGTCGTGGGCAGCTGCACGGCACCCAACGCCGCGGGTGGCGGCTCGGCCGTCGGTGGCGGCTCCGTCACTGGCGGCGGCGACGCTGGCGGCAACGGCGGCGGCGCCAGCGGTGGCGGCTCCAGCGGCGGTGGCTCCAGCGGCGGCGGCGGCAGCGGCGGCGGCTCCAGCGGTGGTGGCTCCAGCGGCGGCGGCTCCAGCGGCGGCGGCTCCAGCGGCGGCGGCTCCAGCGGCGGCGGCTCCAGC
>JACSRE010000049.1 GCA_014879945.1 Myxococcus sp. | reverse complement strand
TCGGGAGTCGGCGGCGGCACGTCGGGAGTCGGCGGCGGCGCGTCGGGAGTCGGCGGCGGTACGTCGGGAGTCGGCGGCGGTACGTCGGGAGTCGGCGGCGGCACGTCCGGAGGAAATGCGCAGGGAGGAGGCGCCGGCGCCGGAGTCGGCGGCGGGCGCTCCGGCGTCGCGGCGAACACGGGCTGCACGGCGACGGGGCTCGACGGACTCTGGTGGCTCGCGGGCCTCGTCATGCTGCGGAGCCGGCGCCAGCGTCGGTGAGCCGCTGCAGCGCGGGGCCGCAGTCCCAGTGGCCTCGTCCGGCTGCGCGGCCTCCCTGAAGCGGCGGTGCGTTGCTGGAGCTCGCGGGAGTCCGCGAGCGACTTCATGTCGGCAGCCGGCCCGATGCTGCGCGGGTTCCGACGGAGTGCCGAAGGGCCTCGGCAAGCTCGGGACACCTGCTGCTGCGGCGCGGCGCAGTCTCTCCGTCCAGGGCCCTCCAGGACGAGGGCTCCCTCCGCACCTCCGCGCGCGCAGCCACCGGGCTCGAGGACGGCTCCCCGCCGCAACGAGGCTCAGGGAGCTCAGCGCCGGTTCAGCCCGGCGGCGCCAACCCGACGCACTCCATCGAGGAAGACCTGAAAGCCCGAGAGCGGTGCGAGTCCCTCTGGAGGGCCGGTACCAGCGCCCGAAGCGCGACGGTGGACAGACGACGGCGTCTGGGGCGCGAGAGCGCTCGCGCTCGCCGATGCGACGCAGCGCCTGGTCGCCGAAGGCCTTCGCGAGCCGTCACCGTCAGCGTCGGGCGACGCCCGAGAGCCTCTCATCCAGCGTCGAGCTGTGGGGCCCAGCGCCCGCACGGAGTCGCGCGGCCTGCCGTTGGAACGCAACAGGCGAAGGCGCCGAAGCAGGCCTATCGTCCCCCCGTGGCCTGGCGCCTGCTGTTCCTTGCAGTGTCGTTGCTCTCGTGCGCGGTGCCGAAGCCGGTGCCCGTGGCGCCGCCTCCGATCGTCCCCGCGCCAGCGCCTGTGGTCGCCGCGCCGCCGGTCGCGCCCCGGCCGCTGTGGTTCGACGCCACCGCCCAGCCCGACTCGCTGTTGACGCTCAAGCGCGGCGTGCTCCGTGACGCCGGCGTGCCCGAGGGCGACCGCCAGGTCTTCCCCGAGACGTACTCCACCGTCGACGGCGTCTTCACCTTCCGCGGCGGCCCCACCCGGAGCGGCGGCGCCTTCGGCCGCGTGCCCCGCGCTCCGGTCGCGCTCGAGCTGGCGTGGACGCACGTCACCAGCCGCAGCAAGGCGCCGTGGTTCGGTGGAACCGGGTGGACCGGCCAGCCCGTCATCGTGCGGTGGCCGGCGGTGGTGCAGCACTCGATGCCGAAGCTCGGCGCCCGCTCGCGACACGACGGGCTGGTCGAGGTCATTCAAGGCAGCCTCGACGGCCGGGTGCACTTCCTCGACCTCTTCACCGGCAAGCCGACGCGCCCCGCCATCGTCACCGGCAACCCCATCAAGGGCAGCGTCTCGCTCGACCCGCGCGGCTACCCGCTGCTCTTCGTCGGCCAGGGCATTCCCGAGAAGGTGCCCATCGGGCTGCGCGTCTACGAGCTCATCGGCCACCGCGAGGTCTTCTTCCTGCCCGGCGCAGACAAAGAGGCCCCGCGGCGCGACTGGGGCGCGTTCGACTCCTCGGGCCTGCTCAACCGCGCGACCGACACCTACGTCGTCGGCGGTGAGAACGGGCTCATTTACCTGCTGAAGCTGCACACCGACTTCGACCCCATCGCGCTCACGCTGACCGTCAACCCCGAGGTGGTGCGCTACCGCTACAAGGAGGCGTCGAGCCAACACTTCGGCGTCGAGAACTCGATGTCGGCGCTCGGGTGGCTGGCCTTCTTCGCTGACAACGGCGGCACGCTGCAGGCCATCGACCTGCGCACCTTCGAGCCGCTGTGGGCCTTCAACGCCGGCGACGACACCGACGCCAGCCTCGCCCTCGACGACACGCTCGATCGGCCCGCCCTCTTCACCGGCTGCGAGGTGGACAAGACGGGCCCGCGCGGCTTTTCCCACCTGCGCCGCCTCGACGCCCTCACCGGCGCCGTGGAGTGGACCAACTCGTTCGAGTGTCAGGGCGCGCTGACGCCGAAGAAGATCGACGCCGGCCTCTTCGCGACGCCGGCCATCGGCACCGGCGATGTCGACGACCTCGTCTTCTTCACCCTCGCGCGCTGTCCGGGGCCTGACGACGGCCTGGTGCTCGCGCTCGACAAGGCCACGGGGCGAGAGGTCTGGCGGCTGGCGCTCCCGAAGTACGCCTGGTCGACGCCCACCCTGGTGAAGGACGAGGACGGCGAGAGCTACCTGCTCCAGGGCGGCATCGGCGGGCTGCTGCGGCTGCTGCACGCGCGCACCGGCCGGGAGATCGCCAGCCTCAAGCTCTCGGGCGACATCGAGGCCTCACCGGCGGTGTTCGACGACCTGGTGGTGTTGGGCACGCGGGCCGACCGGATTCACGGCGTTCGAATTCGTGGCGGGCGCTGAGCTCGAGCGCGGCGCCCGACCGCGGTGACGAGAGGACCGCCAACACGCAGCCAGCCCCTCGCGTGAAAAGAACTGCGCGGCGCGCCCACTGACAGCCGCGCCCGCGTCGCGCCGTTCGCACCCCTGCGTCGGCCGTGAGGCAGGCGCCGCTGTCGGGGCGCGCGCGCGGTGCTGTCACCGGCTCGTCACCCGCGCCACGTTCCGCGAAGTTGGGCGCGGCCGGGCGTTTGCTCTGTCCCCACGGCATGACCCTTCGACGCGAACTGGTGGTGGCGCTGGTGGTGCTCGCTCCGATGCTGGCCCTGGCCGACCGCGGCGACGACGACCTGGCAGACCTCGAGCTGATGGAGCCCGCGAAGCCAAAGGCCGCCGCGCGCACGCGCGACGACGCCTCGACGCGGAACCCGGAGTGGGCCTGGGAGTTCACCATGGGCTTCGCCGGCGGCGTGCTCGACCCCTCGGCGATGCCCCTCGTCTTCCGGGACGGCGCGGCGTCGAACGTGCCGGGCGCGATGGGGTTGGCGGCGCCGTTTGGCGGCCCGTCAGCGCGCCAGCTCATCACCGCCGGCCCGGCGTGGGAGGTGCGCACCATTCAGAGCCACCTGCGCTTCACCCTCGGGCTGCAGAAGCCGTTCGCGCAGTTCCGCCAGGGGGCCCTCGACGCCGACCTCGACGCCGGCGGCAACACGCTGCGGGTCAGCCCCCGCGCGATGTCGCTGTGGGTGCTGCGCTTCGGCCTGGGCGGCGAGTACACCTTCGGCCGGGTGACGCCCTTCGTCGACGTGGTGGGCGACGTGCAGCTCGCCAGCGCCGACGTGAGCATCGCCGGCCAGCCCGGCACCTTCCGCTCGTCGGGCTTCGGGTTCTCGGCCCGCGCGGGCGCCCGCCTCAGGGTGGACAAGCACCTCTCGGTGGGCCTCGCGGGCGAGTACGGGCTGGTGGGCGCGCCGCGCTACGGCGGCACGTTGCTCTTCGGGTGGACCATCTCCGACGACGACTGACAGGGCTCAGCGCAGGTCGAGCACGGGCCAGTTGTAGCTGCGCGCGATGGCCCGCAGGCGCAGGTCGGGGTTCACCGCCGTGGGGCGGCCCACCACCGTCAGCATCGCGTAGTCGCTCGCCGAGTCGCTGTAGGCGTAGCTCTTCATCAGCGAGATGGTGTTCGACTCGCAGTACTGGCGAATCACGTCGGCCTTGTTGGCGCCCTCGATGATGGGCGGAATCACCTTGCCGGTCGCCTTGCCGCCGACGAACTGCATGCGGTTGGCGATGAGGTCGTCGGCGCCGAGGTGCTTGGCGAGCGGGCGCATCGTGAAGTCGAGCGCGCCCGTCACCAGCACCACCTTGCAGCCGGCGCGGCGCGCCTGGTCGATGAGGTCCTGCGCGCGGGGGAAGATGGCGGGCTTGATGACGTCGTCGAAGAGGTTCTGGTTCAGCGTCATCAGCCGGTCTTCGGTGAGGCCCGCGTACTGCCGGTAGAAGTACTCGTTGAAGATCTTCCGGTCGACCAGGTTGAGCGCGCCGAACAGCGGCAGCTGCACCAGGGTCGAGAAGGTGCGCCGCGCGATGCCCGAGTAGCTGCCCTCGTTCATCGCGTAGTACCCGTACGCGTGCACGACGTTGGTGCTGATGAGGGTGCCGTCGACGTCGAAGAAGGCGGCCTTGCCGACGCTGGCGGGCGCCTCGGGAGTCGGGTTCGCGTCGGAGCGCTCGTGCTTCATGCGAGCGGTCGCCTAGCAGGGGCGCGAGGGGCCCACAACCAGCCGGTCGTCAGAGGTGGCGAACCTTCTCGGGCGTCACCCCGCCGTCGAGGCGGTGCACCTCGAGGCCCAGCCGCGGGCCGTGCAGCAGCGAGATGGTCTTGAAGTTGTGCTCCTGCCACCGCAGCGCGCCGTCGTAGAAGAGGGCCACCTTCACGCCGTCGCCCGCCGCGTCCTGGAGGAAGCGGATGAGCGCCGAGACCGTCGACGAGTTGATGAACGACAGCTTCTCGAAGTGCAGCTCGACCCGCGCGCTGCGGGTCTTGGCCTCGGCCAGCAGCAGCGTGGTGAACGGCCGCAGGGTGACCGCCGGGTCCTTCGCGTTGCTCGAGCCGCTCCAGAAGACTTCGATCAAGTCCGGGCTGGCGTGGACCACGTCGATCACCAGGTCTCCAGCGACAATTCCGCGCATGGGTTCTCTCCGGGGCTGGCGTGACCCTACCCCTGATCGGGCCCGGCCGCCCACTCTCCAAGCGACACCCGCCCCCGTTCGCCTACCTGCACCGCCAATGCGCAGATTGGCGGTTGGCGCGGCGAGTGCTCTCATCACAGGTGAAATGATGAATCTGCACGCCGATGAGTTGACCATCGAACTCGATGAACGCACGCCCGGGACCATCGGGCTGGCGTGGACGGGCCGGAGCGCCAGCCGCTCGCCCGGCGCCGTCTTGCACCCGTGGTTCGATCAGCTGTTCAGCTACGCCCGCGAGAAGGGCGCCCTGGTGGAGCTGCGCTTCGAGAAGCTCGAGCACTTCAACTCCTCGACCATCGCGGTGCTGATTCAGCTGATCAACTCGGCCCAGGAGCGGGGCCTCAAGCTGAGCGTCACCTACGACGCGCAGCTGAAGTGGCAGTCGCTGTCGTTCGACGCCCTCAAGCGCGCGCTCCGGCCCTTCGAGAGCGGCGGCGGCGGCGTGCGGTTCGTCGGCGTCTGAGGCTTCAGCTCCGCCGGCGCAGCAGCACCAGCGTGAGGTCGTCGTCGCGAGCGCGCTGGTACGTCTGCACCGTCGAGAGAATGGTGGTGACGGCGTCGCGCAGCGGCACGCGCCCGGCGACCGACGCGAACGACTGCTTGAGGCGGTCTTCGCCGAAGAGCTGGCCCTGCGCGTCCGAGGCCTCGGTGAGGCCGTCGGTGTAGAGCAGCACCCAGTCGCCGACCGCGAGCGGCAGGGCGAGGTCTTCGACCGCGTGGCTCACGTCGTCCACCACCCCGATCCACGGGCCCTGGTTGGTGACGACCTCGACGGTGTTGGTCGCCTGCCGCCACACCATCAGGTCCTGGTGCTTGCCGGTGACGACCAGCCGGTCGGCCTCGAGCCGAATCACGTTGAGCGTCATGTAGCGGTGCCCGCCCAGGCGCGACACGTTCTCGCGAATGACCTGGTTGGTGCGCACGAAGACGTCAGAGGGTGTTCGATCGGGCCGGTCGTTCACCAGGGTGGTGACCGCGGTCTGCGTCATCATCATCACCAGGCCCGACTCGACCCCGTGGCCCGAGACGTCGCCGACCGCCAACCAGCGCTCGCCGTGTCGCGTCTCGAGGAAGTCGTAGTAGTCACCGCCCACCTCTTCGGCCGGCAGCATGGTGGCCTCGATCTCCCACGGCCCGAGGGTGCGGTTGCGCGGCAGCAGGGCCGTCTGAATGCGCTGGGCGACCTCCATCTCGCTCCAGAGCCTGTCGCGCGCCTGCTTCAGATCGGCCCGCGACTTCTCGAGCACGCCGTTGGTGTCTTCGAGCTCAGCGCGCAGCCCGAACTCGCGCTGAATGAGCCGGTACCGCGTCTCGCTCATCGCCACCACCAGCAGCACCGACGCCAGCAGGAAGTACAGGTTGTTGACCAGCGCGCCGGTGGTGAAGTCGGCGCCGAAGGCGAGGTTGGCGAGGGTGTAGAGGCCGACGACCATCACGCCGTTGGCCGCCGCGTGCACCGAGCGCCACGGCAGCAGCACGTTGACCGGGAAGATCACGAGCATCAGGCCGACGTAGTACCCGGAGTTGAAGCCCCCGAGGTCCACCGTCATCACGATGATCATGCCGCAGACCAGCGCGCTGAAGACGTAGCCGTGCACGAACGACCACGCCGACGGGCGCGAGGCGCGCAGCAGCACCAGCTGAATGAACGAGGTCAACGTCGCCACGCCCCGGTAGACGGCGAAGCGGCTCAACAGCTCGCGCGGCATCGTGGCGTAGTCGAGCAGCAGGAACAGGGGCACCAACACCACCCCCAGCACCGCGAGGATCTTCATCCAGTCGTGGACGAGCCCGTCTCGGTAGCTGACGAAGCGCGCGCTGCTCGCGGTGGCCTCGCGCGGACTGGCGGCCTCGCCGGTGCTCATGAGGGCTTCTCCACCCGCAGGAACATCTGGCACCGCGAGTCATCGAACGACACCGTGGCGCTCGCCCCCGGCAGCCGCCGCGCCATCTCGAGCATCTCGTCTTCGGTGCGGTAGTACAGCGCCCAGTCGAGCCAATAGGCCATGTAGTACCGGCTCCGGTTGCTCACGTGGTAGTTGCCCACGAGGATCAGGCCTCCCGGCTCGAGCAGCGCGTAGAGGCGCTCGAGCACCGCGCGCGCGACCGGCGGCGTCAGGTAGTCGAACAACCCCATGGTGTAGATGAAGTGAAACCGGCCCAGCCGCGCGGCGAGGTCGGCCTCTTTGAGCAGCGTGCGCACCGACTGGTTGACCACCCGGGCCTCGATGCGGGTGCCCAGCCTGGTCTCGAGCCCCTTCACGGTGGACAGCGCGGTCTGCAGCGCCTCGTCGTCCTGGTCGAGCAGGGTGATCGAGAGCTCGGCGCAGTCTCGCGGTGCCTTGAAGAGATCGGCGAGCTCGCGCGCCGGCCCGCACGCCACCGAGAGCACCCGCAGCGGCGTCGGCCGGCCGACCCGCGCCGCGTGCAGCATCTGCGGCACCAGCACCCGCCGGTTGCGCACGGCCTGGGCGCCGGGGTGCGCGATGGGGTGCTTGTGCATCAGCTTGTTGAAGACCCACCGACCCTGGAAGGCGTCGTCGTAGATCATGTCCATCATCTGGGCGTCGCCGGCGTAGCCGCGCGGCTTGAGGTTGGTGCGCTGCATGAACGCCGAGCCCATGATGAAGGGCCACAGCTGCTGCCTGAAGTAGTACCCGTGCCGCTCGTGCTGCTCTGGCGTGAAGCCCTGCACCAGCTCGGCGAGGCGGTCGAGCATGCGGTCGAGGTAGCCGAAGAACTCGTCGCCGGCGCGGGCGAGCAGGGCGTGCTGGGCGGCGTGGGCGACCGTCGGCGGCTCCTGCTCGAAGACCCGGTCTTGCTGGTCGAAGAACTTCTTGTAGACGGTGAGGTCGTAGTTGAGGTCGGCGACGAACGCGCGGAACTCGGTGCTGATCTGCTCGCGCTGCGCCAGCACCAGCGGCAGCTCGCCGAAGAAGGCGAGCAGGTTGCGCACCTGCCCCTCGTCGACCAGCGCGGCGCAGTCGTAGACGTCGTCGACGAACACCAGCACGCCCGCCGCACCGGGCCGCGGCGCCTCGGTCAGGCGCGCCCGAGACAGCGCCATCTCTTTGCCGTCGCGCTCGAACACCAGCCTCGAGAAGACCGTGCCCGCCGCGAAGGTCGTCGCGGGGCCCAGGAAGGTGACGGCCAGCGACAGCCTGCCCCGCGTGGTGACGCGCACCGGTACGCGCTGCCCTTCGTGCTCGAGGGCCGCGTCGAGGTGGGGAGGCGGGACGGCGGCGGAGGTCACGGAAAGAGCCCAGAGGGTTGGTAGACCGCCGACATCGCCAGCCGGCGGTCGGGCGTCACGTAGAAGTCGACGAGCCCGCGGGCCTCGTAGGCGATGCGAATGAGCCCAAGCCCGCTCTGGCCCTCGCGGTAGGGCTGCGACGACAGCAGCTTGAGCCGCTCGACGTAGGCCTCGAAGGGGCTCTGGAACCCGCGAATCCACTGAATCTGGTCGTCGAGCTTGCGCAGGGCGCCGGGGTCGTCGGCCACCGGGCTCTGCACCTCGACGGTGACCGCCCGGCCTTCGATCTCGGCGAGGTAGGTGATCTGCTCGGCCGCGTCACGGCTCCAGTCGCCGTACTTCACCGCGTTCTCGAGCAGCTCCGACGACGTCATCGCCATCGCGTACGCCTCGTCGGCGTCGAGGCCGTGCTCGAGGAAGAAGCGCTTGCTGTCGTCGAAGACGCGCTTGGCGAGGTCCCAATCGGGAGGGAGGGTTCGCTCGAGGCGCCCGGTGAGGAGCTGGCGGGTCATGGGCCGCGCAGCCATGACGCCGCGCACGCGAAATCCTACCGCCCATGGGAGGGCACGTCGCGAAAAAGGCTGGACGACGACGTGGGCCCAACGCCCACGTCAACCCTCACAGCCACCCGTGCTCGCGGTACCAGGCGCCCGAGCGCTTCACCGAGTCGCGCACGCTGCGGCTGGCGGTGAAGCCCAGCACCCGGGTCGCCTTCTCGGTCGAGCACGTCCACCCGGGGGCGAGCAGCTGACGGGCCAGCTTGCGGTTGAGCGGCAGCTTCTTGCCAGAGACGGTCGAGGCCAGGTCGGCGAGCGCGCCCGCGGCCCGCAGCACGGCCTCGGGCAGGCGCACCACCTTCGCCTTCACGCCCAACACCTCGGCGATGTACGTCATCAGCGACTCGACGCTCTCGGTCTGCGCCGAGGCGCAGAAGAAGGCCTCGCCCACGGCCTCGCGGCGCGCTCCCTGGAGCACCAGCTGGTCCACCACGTCGGCCACGTCGACGAACGAGATGCGCCGCTCGGGGCCCAGCAACCGCAAGATGACGCCGCGCTGCACCAGCTTGAAGAAGGTGAGGTTCTCGTGGTCGCCCGGCCCCACGATGCGCGCGGGGCGACAGCTGGTGACCTCGAGCCGGTCGCGGAAGGTGAAGAGCAGCCGCTCCGCTTCGGCCTTCGACTCGCCGTACCACTCCTCGGGTGAGAACGGGTCGGCCTCGAGGCGCGGCTTGCCGTTGAGCGACGGCCCCGACGCGGCGAGCGAGCCACACAGCACCAGGCGTCGCGCCCCGGCCCGCACCATCGCCTCGGCCACCAGCCGCGTGCCCTCGGCGTTCACCGCCATGAAGTCGTCGCGCGTGGTGCCCCGACGAATTCCAGCGAGGTGGTAACAGACCTCGACGCCCTCGAGCGCGGGCCCGAGGGTCGGCGGCGCGGTGACGTCGCCGAACACCAGCTTCACCTGGGTGCGCGCGAGCGCCGAGTGGTCGCTGTTCTCTCGCACCAGGCACCGCACCTCGTGGCCAGCCTCGGCGAGAAACGAGGCCAGGTGCGCCCCCAGAAACCCGTTCGCCCCTGTGATGAGCACGCGCATGCGTGGGACTCTCTCTCGAAAAAAGTGAACGAGGGGCTGTTTTCTCCTGTGGCTCGTGCTACCTCGTGCGCCCGGTTCTCTCTCATGGAACCGACAACGTCCCCCTGAGGGGAGGAGACACACGAACATGGCCGCCAAGAAGACTGCCGCGAAGAAGCCTGCCTCGAAGCGTAAGCCGCCTGAGATGCCCCCCGTGACCCCGTCGGCCGAACTGGCCCTCGTGCTCGGGAGCAACAAGCAGATGAAGCGCACCGAGGTCACCAGCAAGCTGTGGGCCTACATCAAGAAGAACAAGCTTCAGGACGAGAAGAACCGCCGCAACATCAACGCTGACGACAAGCTCAAGCCGGTCTTCGGTGGCAAGAAGGTCGTCAACATGTTCGAGATGACCAAGCTCGTGAGCAAGCACCTCAAGCAGGACTGATTCCACGAGTCGTTCCCTCACCGGAACGTTCGAGAAGGGCTCGTCGGAAACGACGGGCCCTTCGTCTTTTTCCGGGCTCGGCGCGGCGCCTCAGGCCGTGGCGGGTGCAGACGCCCGCTCCCCGACCGACGCCTCGGCCACGCGCTTGAGCGTGCGCGCGTGCGAGGCCAGGGCCGCGAAGAACGTCGGGTTCACGTGGTACGGCACGCCGAACTCGCGCGCGCAGGCTTCGACGAGCCGCGACAGCGCCGGGTAGTGGGCGTGGCTGATGCGCGGGAAGAGGTGGTGCTCGACCTGGTGGTTGAGGCCTCCCGTCAGGGCCGTCGCCAGCGCGTCGCGGGGCGCGAAGTTGGCCGTCGTCTTCAGTTGGTGCACGAAGAAGTCGTCGGCCAGGCCGCCGGCCTCGTTCGGCGTGGGGAAGGCCGGGCCCTCGACGACGTGCGCGAGCTGGAACACCACCGCCGCCGTGAAGCCCGCCGCCATCAGCACCAGCACGTACCCCACCAGCACCTGCCACCAGGCCCACGGGCTGACCAGGAGCGGCAGGCCGACCCACACCCCAAGGTGGAGCAGCTTGCCCCCGATGACGTCGGCGACGTCGCGCCTCGTGGTGTGCGCGCCGCGGTCCTGCAGCTGAACGAAGTCCTTCAGGAAGACCCACGACACCATGGTGAGGGCGTACAGCGGCCACGCGTAGAGGTGCTGAAAGCGCAGCACCCACGGCGCGCCGGGCTTCGGGTACAGGTGCAGCAGGCCCGCGGGCTCGAGGTCGTGGTCGGCGCCGGGCACGTTGGTGAAGGTGTGGTGCACGGCGTTGTGCGCCCAGGCCCACATTCGAGCGCTCGCGCCCATGACGTCGAAGGTGCGCGCGAAGAGGGCGTTGACCCAGCGGCGCGACGACAACGAGCCGTGAATGGCGTCGTGGCCGAGGTTGAAGCCCACCTGCGCCACCGCGACGCCGGTGAAAAGGCAGAGGGGCACGGCGAGCCACCACGCCGGCGCGAGGAAGACGAGGCCGGCCCACCCGGCCGCCGAGAGGCCCAGCATGCCCAGGCCCACGGCCCAGGTCTTCAGGTCAGCGGCGCGGCTCACCCGTCGTTCGACGAACCACGCGTCGACCCGGCGGGTCAGCTCCTGGCGGAAAGACGAGGTCGACTGCTCGAAGCGCGGGGAGGACATGCGCCATTGGTACGCACCCCACGTCACGCGTTGGTAATCGCCGTGCGCCCTTCGACGGCCACGGCGTGGTCCGTGACGGTCCCGTGGCAAGCGCGGCGCGTCAGGGCCTCGCGGCCTGGGCCTCGAGCACCGCCAGCAGCAGGTACTTGCGCGCGGTGTTGACGTCTCCGTTGGCCAGCGACGCCCGGGCCGCCTGCACGTACTGGAGCGCCGCGCCGGTGTAGGTGGCCTCGGCGGCGCGCAGCGCCTCGTTCACGTTGGTCGCCCCGGTCGAGAGCTGCTGGTCGACGGTGACGAGGCTGCGGGTGACGGACTCGAAGCGCTGCTTCTGCTCGACCACCCGGCGCTCGGCCGCCTGACGCGTCTCTTCCCGCTCGTCGACCTGCTTCTTGAACGCCGCCAGGTCGTCGGTCGTCGCGTCGAGCTTCTTCGCCAGGGCGTCGAGCTGCTTCGTCTGGCGCTCGAGCTCCGCGGTGCGCGCCTCGAGCTCCCCCACGCGCTTGCGCAGGCGCTCCAGCTCGCCCGGGGCGGCGGTCGCGACCGGCGCAGGTGGGAGCGCGGAGGGCGCCGCGCCTGCATCGGCAGCGGGGGGCTTGAGCGCCACGCCCGCGTCGGGAGCGGCTGCCAACAGGACGGCGAGGAGGGTCGAGCGCATGCCTGTCAGCTTGCTCCCCGGGCCGCGCCAGGAGAACAGGGACCTTTCCTGTCGAGCCGCTGCAACCCCCGATTGGCGCCCGCCTGCCGCATTCGGGCTTGTCGCCCGACGTGTTTGTCGCGATGTGAAGACCGGTTTCTGGCCTAAAGGACTGCCGCCGTGGGCACACCCCAGCTGTGGATAGCGTTTCTTCTCGGTGTGGTGACGGTCGTCGTCATCGACCTCCGCGTGTCCGGCGGCAAGGAGGTCACGCCGCGCAAGGCCGCCATCTGGACCGGCGTGTGGGTCTCGCTGTCGCTGGCCTTCGCCGGAGTGCTCTTCTGGCTGGGCGGCGGCAAGGCGGCCGGCCCCTTCCTCACCGCCTACGTCATCGAGTACGCGCTCTCGGTCGACAACCTCTTCGTCTTCATCGTCGTCTTCTCGTACTTCAAGGTCAGCAACGCCGCGCAGCACCGCCTGCTGTACTGGGGCATCATCGGCGCCTTCGTCTTGCGCGGCACGCTCATCTTCCTCGGGGCCTCGCTCGTCGCGCGCTTCAGCTGGGTGCTGTACTTCTTCGGCGCGTTCCTGCTCTTCACCGCCTGGAAGCTGCTGTTCGGCGGCGACGAAGACGACACGGTCGACCCCGAGAACCTCACCGTCTTGAAGTGGGCCCGCCGGGTGCTGCCGGTGTCGAGCGCGAACACCGACGACCACCGCTTCAGCACCCGCGCCGGCGGCCGGTTCCAGTTCACGCCCCTGTTCCTGGTGCTGCTGGTGGTCGAGTCCACCGACCTCCTCTTCGCGCTCGACTCCATCCCCGCGGTGCTGAGCATCAGCCAGGACCCGTTCATCGTCTTCAGCTCGAACGCCTGCGCGATTCTCGGGCTGCGCTCGCTGTTCTTCCTGGTGTCGTCGCTGATGGACAAGTTCCGCTACCTGAAGACGGGGCTCGGCATCATCCTCGCGTTCGTCGGGGTGAAGCTCATCATCGAGACGGCCTTCCACGGGTTCGTCTCGCAGCACGAGACCGCCCTCATCCTCATCTCGCTGGGCGTCATCGCCGGAACGCTGGGCGTCTCCATCGCGCTCTCGGCGCTCATCAAGCCGCCGGCGGCGCCCCAGGCAGCCTCCTCGCCAACCGAGCCGGTCACCGCCGCTCCAGGGAACTCAAACGACCATGTCTGACACCATCACCGACGGCATTCGAGTGCGCGTGAAGGCGGCGTTCTGGCCTGAGCGCTCCTCGGTCGAGGCCGAGCAGTGGGCCTTCTCGTACACCATCACCATCTCGAACGAGGGCGCCCAGGTCGCCACGCTGCGCACGCGGGAGTGGTTCATCACCGACGCGACCGGCCGCGTCGAAGAGGTGAAGGGCCCCGGCGTCGTGGGCAAGCAGCCCCGCCTCGAGCCCGGGCAGAGCTTCGAGTACACCAGCTGGGCGATGCTGCGGACGCCCTTCGGCACGATGCGCGGCAGCTACCAGATGGAGCGCGACGACCGCACCATGTTCGACGCCGCCATCGGGCAGTTCACCCTGGCGCAGCCAAACGCCCTCAACTGAGCGACACTGGCGCCTCGAACCGCATGGCTGCCCCCGCCGACACCCTGGGCCTGCTCGCCGAGTACGCGCTCGGCACCCTGAGCCCCGAAGAGCGCCTCGAGGTCGAGGCGGCCCTGGCGAAGGAGCCGGCGCTGCGCGCGGCGCTCGCCGAGCTCGAAGCCTCGATGGCGATGGTGACGGTCAGCCAGGGCGCGCCGGCGCACGTCTGGCAGCAGCTCGAAGCCGCGGTCTCGGGCGGCCGGCGCTTCAGCCACCTGGTGCCGGCCCTGGCGCTGCACTTCGACATCTCCGAGCCCCGGGCCCGCGCGCTGGCGGAGGCGCTCGATGACCGGTCGGCCTGGCAGCCGGGGCCCGCCCCGGGGCTGCTGCTGATGCCGGTCGAGGCCGGCCCGAAGTGGGCGGGCTTCATGTCGGTGGTGGTGCGGCTCGAGCCGGGCGCGCAGCTCCCCATGCACACGCACGCCGCGCGCGAGCAGGTGCTGGTGCTCGAGGGCGGCTACCGCGACGACCAGACAGGCCGGGAGTTCTGGCGCGGGGAGGTCGAAGTTCGAGAGGCCGGCACCTCGCACAGCTTCACGGCCGTGCCAGGCGTGGCGTGTCTGTGCGCGTCGGTCGTCAAGCTCGCGGAGGACGCGTGACGCCGCTCGAGGAGCGCGCGCTCTCTGACCGCCTCGCGCGAGGCGACCGTGAGGCGCTCGCGGCCCTCTACGCCGCGCACGGCGCCGTGGTGCTCGCCGTCATCCTCCGGCTGGTGCGCGACCGCGCCGAGGCCGAGGAGCTGGTGCAAGAGACCTTCCTCGAGGCCTGGCGCCGCGCCGCCCAGTACCAGCCAGAGCGGGCCAACGTGGTGGCGTGGCTGGTCACCATCGCGAAGAGCCGCGCCATCGACCGCCTGCGCGCGCGCGGCACCTCGGAGCGCACCCTCGAGGTCGAGCGCCGCGACGTGACGCCGCAGGCGCGGCCGCCCGACGAGGTCGTCGACGCGGCCCGCGCGCGGGTCGTGGTGCGCCAGCGCCTGGCCCAGCTCCCCGTCGAGCAGCGCGCGTTGCTCGAGCTGGCCTGGGACGAGGGCCTGTCGCAGAGCGAGATCGCCGCGAAGACGGGCCTCCCCTTGGGCACGGTGAAGACCCTGTCTCTTATACACATCTCCGAGCCCACGAGA
>JACSRE010000174.1 GCA_014879945.1 Myxococcus sp. | reverse complement strand
CCCATCATGGGTGCCTTCACGGACTCACGACCTCGCGATCGTGAGCCGGTCGTTTCATATGGTCTCAGGCCGTGTCGATGAACTCCGCCACCTCGGCGATGAGCCGGGCGCGGTCGACGTCGTGCGGCAGAATGTGAAAGCCGCGCTGCAGCACCAGCAGGCGCGAGGTCGGCAGCTGGGCGTGCAGCGCCTCGAGGCTGTCGAAGGCGACGACGTGGTCGTGGCGCGCGGCGGCGATGAGCGTGGGGGCCGTCACCCTCGGCGCCGCCCGGCGCGCCAGCTTCTGCAGCTCGAAGAGGTCGAGCAGCCGGCCGAGGGGGTACTGCGGGAGGACCGGCGCGCGCGCGCGCGCCTGCTCGTCCTCGAGATCGGTGGTCGTCTTCTTCAGCCACGACGCGCCGAACCCGCGCAGCGCGCGGGCGCCGAGCCGCTCCAGCAGCTGCCCGGCCCGCTGCTGCACCCGCATCACCGGCGCCATCAACACCAGCTTCGAGACCCGCGCCTGGTGGCGCTCCGCCAACAGGAGCCCGAGCAGCCCGCCCATCGACAGCCCCGCGACGCAGACGCGCGGGAAGCGTGAGAGCGCCTCGAACGACGCCTCGGCGTGGGCCAGCCACTCACGCCACGTCACCCACAGCATGTCTTCGGGCACGGTGCCGTGCCCTGGCAGCCGGGGCACGCTGACGTAGAAGCCCCGGTCGGCCAGCGACTGCGCCAGCGGGCGCACCTCCCACGGGCTGCCGGTGAAGCCGTGGAGCAGCAGCACCGCGGTGTGCGCGTTGGCGGGGCCGAGCTCGAACGGCGAGGTGAGGGCAGGGTCGAGGGGGAAGGACACGACGAGAGTTCGGATGGTGACAGGCCGCGGAGCGAGCGCAACACGTTTGCGCTGCGGCGGTTCACCTCGTGCGGCGCTCGGGGTAGACCGTGGGCCACCATGAGTGACACGCCGAAGCCTCCCGAGGTTCAGCTGCAGATTCAGCTCGATGACGACGTGGCCAATGGCCGCTACGCGAACATGGCGCTCGTGAACCACACCGAGACCGAGTTCACCCTCGACTTCATCTACGTGCAGCCGCAGCAGCCGCGGGCCAAGGTGCTCTCGCGCATCATCACCAACCCCAAGCACATGAAGCGCCTGCTGATGGCCATTCAAGAGAACCTGGCCAAGTACGAGTCGAAGTTCGGGCCGGTCGAGATCATCGACCCCGGCACTCCGGTGCATTGACCTGATGGTGAATGTGCCCAGCGCGCACCCGTCGCAGCGGCTGATGCGGTCGACGACGTCGTGGCTGGTGGCGTGTGTGGTGGCGGCCGCCGCCGGGTTCGCGGCGCGCGTCGAGGCCGCCTGTGACGATGGCGTGCGGCTGTTCCCGGCGCCGGGGGCGACCGTGCCCACCAACGCGCACTTCGTGCTCGAGGGCGTGCGGGCCGAGCAGGAGCGCGTCTCGAAGCTGGTCGGAGGCTCGGACCTGGTGCTGCTGGGTGGCGGCGACCCCGTCGGCGTCGTCGTCGAGAAGGGCTGGTCGTCGACGATGAACCGGGTCGCGGTGAAGCTGAAGCCGACGCGCCCGCTCCAGCCGAACACCGAGTACACGCTCAACCTCGGCCGCGCGCTGTCGGGCGTGAGGCTGCTCAACGACGTCTGGGGCGACAACACCGCGCGGTGGAAGACGGGCCCCTCGGCCGACGGCGCCGCGCCGAAGTTCGTCACCCGGCCCGCCGTCTCTGAAGGCTTCTACCAACGCACCCGGGAGGGGCTGACGCGCACGCTCAAGCTGCGCACGCAGGTGAACGACCTGGGGGCGGCGTACCTGTTGCTCACCATGCAGCGGGCCCGCGGCGTGGCGGCGCGACAGCAGTACCCGGTGCCGCTCGACGGTGAGGCGGTGGTGTTCGGTCACGACGCCTGCTCCGGCAGCTTCGGCTTCGATGACGGCCGCGCGTACAAGCTGACGGTCGAGCTGTTCGACGCCGCGGGGAACGCTGCGGCGCGCCCGTTCACGCTCGAGCTGTCGGCGCCGCGCCCCACGGGGCCAGAGCTCGAGCCCGAGAAGCCCTGACGCCGCTGTGCAGTCGAGGGTTCAGGTGCCCGGGCCAGTGCACGGCCGATCGAGGCGCCGATGGTCCAGAAACGCCAAGCGCCCTGACACCCAAAGCCCGCGCAGCGCGTCGAACCGCCCGCAGTTCTTCGGAATTCCAGCTCCGGCCCACCCGCTGGCAAGGCGCTCGCAGTGGGAGGCGTCCGATGCGCGCCATGCTCCTGTCGCTCTCGGTGTTGCTCTCGACCGCCTGCGCGGGGGAGTACTCGTCGACGGCCGAGGAGCTCGCGCGCTACGACTTCATCGCCGAGGTGAAGGTCAACCCGACGGCTCCGGTGGCCGGCCGCATGGTGAACGTGAACCTCGAGCTGCTCAGCCGCTCCAACCAGCTGGTGGTGGTCGACGTGGTGCTCCGCGCGGTGCGCGCCGACGGCTCGGTGCTGCACGAGCAGGTGTGGCGCGAGGTGACCTTCCACCCCGAAGAGGTGTGGAACCTCACCCAGGGCTTCCTGGCCCGCACCGACGAGCGCGGCGCCTTCGAGATCGTCGTCGAGGCCCGCGAGTCGACCTCGGGCCGCACGTTGTGGAGCGGCCCCGGCGTCGCGTCCACCTTCCGCTGAGGCTGCGCTACGGCAGCGCGTAGTCCTTGAACCGCTCGCGCAGCTGGCGCTTGAGCACCTTGCCGGTCGGCCCCAGCGGGAGCGCCTCGACGAACTCGATGGCGTCGGGCAGCCACCACTTCACCAGCTTCGTCTCGAGGAACGCGCGCAGCTCGGCTTTCGAGACGGTCTGGTCCTTGTGCTTCACCACCACCAGCAGGGGCCGCTCGAGCCAGCGCGGGTGCGGCACCCCGACGGCCGCCGCCTGCGCGATGGCGGGGTGCAGGGTGGCGGCGTGCTCGACGTCGATGGAGCTGATCCACTCGCCGCCCGACTTGATGACGTCTTTGCTGCGGTCGGTGATCTGCATGTACCCGTCGCCGTCGATGGTGGCGATGTCGCCGGTCATGAACCAGTCGCCGTCGTGGTGCGAGACGTCGTCGGAGTGGAAGTACGCGCTGGCCACCCAGCCGCCCTTCGCCTGAAGGTGCCCCGAGGTCTTGCCGTCGTGCGGCACCACCTTGCCGTCGTCGTCGACCAGCCGCAGATCGATGCCGAAGATGGGGCGGCCCTGCTTGAGCTGCACCTGCACCTGCTCGGCGCGCGACAGGTCCCTGTGCTGGGGGAGCAGCACGCACGCCGTGCCCAGCGGCGACAGCTCGGTCATGCCCCACGCGTGCAGCACCCGCGCGCCGTGCTCTTCCTGGAAGGCGCTGATCATCGAGGGAGGGCAGGCCGAGCCGCCGATGGTCACCTTCGACAGCGTGGACATTTTCACGCCCTGGGTCTTCGCGGCCGCCAGCAGGCTCAGCCAGACGGTGGGCACGCCGAGCGCGCTGGTGACCTGCTCGTTCTGAATGAGCTCGAGCAGGCTGACGCCGTCGAGCGCGGGGCCGGGCAACACCAGCTTCGAGCCCACCATCGCCGCGGCGTAGGGCACGCCCCAGGCGTTGACGTGGAACATCGGCACCACCGGCAAGGTGACGTCCTGCGCCGAGATGGCGAGCGCGTCGACCATGCAGATGGCGTAGCTGTGGAGCACGGTGCTCCGGTGCGAATAGAGCACGCCCTTGGGCATGCCCACCGTGCCCGAGGTGTAGCAGAGCGAGCTGGCGGTGTTCTCGTCGAAGCTGGGCCAGGCGAACGTGGTGGCCTCGCCGGGCAGCAGCGACTCGTAGGCCTTCAGGCTGGTGATGCCGGTGTCCTTCGGCAGGTGCGCCTCGTCGGTGAGCGCGACGTACTGCTTGATGGGCGTCGAGACCGAGGCCAGGTGTCTGGCCAGCGGCGCGAAGGTGGTGTCGAAGCACAGCATCACGTCGCCGGCGTCGTTGACGATGTACGCGAGCTGATCGGGCGGCAGGCGGGGGTTGAGCGTGTGGAGGATGGCGCCCAGCCCCGAGACGGCGAAGTACAGCTCGAGGTGGCGCTGCGTGTTCCACCCCAGCGTCGCCACCACGTCACCTGGCCTGATGCCGGCCTTCACCAGGGCGTTGGCCAGCTGCCGCACGCGGTCGGCCACGCCTCGCCAGGTGGTGCGAACGATGGGGCCTTCGACGGTGCGGGTGACCACCTCGACCTTCGCGTGAAAGCGCGCCGCGAACTCGAGCTGCGACGAGATGAGGAGCGGCTGGTTCATCATGAGGCCGTGCATGGAAGGCTCCCTGGATCTGAGAGGTGTCGATCTACTCCGTTCGCCTCACGAGAACAGCTCGAGCAGGTCGTCCTTCGTGAGCGCGCCGGCGGCCTGCACGTCGCCGAGGGCCGCCTCGAACAGCGAGCGCTTCTTGTCCTGCAGCGTGAGGATGCGCTCCTCGACGGTGCCCTGGGACACCAGCCGGTACACCATCACCGGCTTGTCCTGGCCGATGCGGTGCGCGCGGTCGGCGGCCTGCGCCTCGACGGCGGGGTTCCACCACGGGTCGACGAGGAAGACGTGGTCGGCCGCCGTCAGCGTCAGGCCCGTGCCGCCGGCCTTCAGCGAGATGAGCATCACCGGCGGCCCGCCCTCGGCCTGGAAGGCCTCGGTCAGCTCACCGCGGTTCGGCGTCGAGCCGTCGAGGCGTGAGAAGCGCACGCCCGCGGTGGTCAGCTCGGGCTCGATGAGGTCGAGCAGCTTCGTCCACTGCGAGAACACCAGCGCCTTGTGCCCATCGGCCACCGCGGTGACGAGCGCCTCGACGAGCGTCTGCACCTTCGACGAGGTCTTCGCGATCTGCCCCGGCACCAGCGCGGGGTGACAGGCGGCCTGTCGGAGCCGCAGCAGGGCCTCGAGCGCCTTGAGCACGCTCCCGCCCTGGCCGAGCAGCTTCACCACCTCGTCCTTCGTGGCGGCGTAGATGGCGTCGTAGGTGGCGCGCTCGCGCTCATCGAGCGTGACGGTGCGGATGATCTCGGTGCGCGGCGGCAGGTCCTTCGCGACGTCTCTCTTGAGGCGCCGCAGCACGAACGGCCGCAGCCGCCGCCGCAGCTCGAGCCTCGCCTCCTGCCGGCCTTCGGCGATGGGGCGCGCCAGCTTCTCGTCGAAGTCCTTGCGGCCCCCGAGCAGGCCCTGGTTGGTGAAGTGCATCAGGCTCCAGAGCTCGTCGAGGCGGTTCTCGACCGGCGTGCCGGACAACGCGACGCGGAACGGCGCCTTGAGCGCGAACGCGGCCTTCGCGGCCTGGCTCTCGGGGTTCTTGATGTTCTGGGCCTCGTCGAGCACCAGCGCGCTCCACTGACGCGCCTGCAACTGGCTCAGGTCGAGCCGGAGGATGGCGTACGTCGTCACCGTGACGTCGGCGTCGTCGAGCGCGCGGTTGGGCCCGTGGTAGGCGTTGACCGTCAGCGTCGGCCTGAAGCGGCGCAGCTCCGACAGCCAGGTGGGCAGCACGCTGGTGGGGCACACCACCAGGGACTTCGGGCCCAGCGCGCAGATGGTCTGCAGCGTCTTGCCCAGGCCCATGTCGTCGGCCAGCACGCCGCCGAGGCCCGCGCGCTGGAGGAACTGGAGCCACGCCACCCCCTGCGCCTGGTACGGCCGCAGCGTCGCGGTGAGGTCGGCCGGGAGCGAGGGCGAAGGCAACGTCTCGAAGCCCTCGGCCAGCGGCCTGAGCTTCTCGAGGCCCAGCGGCGCCGGCTGCTCGAGCGAGTCGCACAGCTCGGCCAGCCGCGGCAGGGCGTGGTTGGCCAGGGTGCCGTTCTCTTGCTTCGCCGCCAGCAGCGCCGCGATGCGCGCGCCCTGGGCCTCGAGGAACTCGGTCGGCAGCTGCGCCCAGCCGCCACCCTCGATGGGCACCAGCCCGTAGCCCTCTTCCCACGCGCGCAGCACCGCCTCGCCGTCGACCTGCTTCGGCATGTCACCGCTGCCGCCCACCAGCTCGAAGTCGAACGAGAAGCCCACCGCAGGCACGCCGCCGGCCGCGCGGTCGTCGAGGGTGAGGCGGGGCACCAGCTTGAGGTCTGGGCTCAGCTTCCTCGCCGCGTCACCGGTCAGCCCGCCGCGCCACTTGCGCAGGGCGTCGGCGAACTTCACCGCGTCGGGCCCGCTCACCGTCATGCGCCGCCCGGGCACCAGGTTGAGGACGTCGCGCAGGTGATGGAGGAGCCGCTGCTCCTTCGCCTCGTCGCGCACCGGCACCGGGCCCCGCAGGTGCACCATGCGGCCCGCGTCGATGCGCACGGTGGCGGGCGCGCCGTACACCAGCGTGGGCAGCACCGAGAGGCCCTGCTCCAGCTGGTTGACCTCGAGCACCACCCGCGGCTCGAGGCGCTGGTCGACCCGCGGCAGGCGGGCGCTGGTGACCTCGAGCGGGAACCGCTTCGCCAGCTCGGGCACCACCTGCGCGCTCACCTCGCCGGCCCGCGCCGCCGGGTACGTCTTCACCACCGGCAGCTTCTCGAGCCACGCGCCGGTGAAGGCCTGCTCGCCGAGCCGAAAGAGCGTGTCGCCGCCCACCGCCAACCCCGGCGCGAGCACCTCGACCGCGCGCGGGTCTCGCTCGACGGTGACGACGATCTGCTCCGCCTCGTCTCTCACCGTCGCCCGCGGCAGCAACGGCTCGGCCGCGATGGCCACCGGCCGCCCGTCGAGCAGCACCGTTCGACACGGCTGGAGCACCGCCACCACCGCGTCGAGCCGCTCGGGCGCCAGCGCCAGCCGCGTCTTCTTCTCGAGCAGCCTGTCGGCCTGCAGGTCGTGCTGCTCGACCTGGAGCTGCTTCGCCGTCACCGGGTTCGCCAGCGCCGCGGCCAGGGAGTCGAGCGGCGTCTCGGCGCCCTCGGGCGTCACCACCGCCCGGTGCACCTGCACCCCGCTCTCGACGCGCAGCACCCGGTACACCACGCGCGCGTAGCGGCTCTCGACCGACGCGAGGTGCTGGCCCGACTCGGCGGCCTCTTTGAGGGTGATGGCGGCGGCGACGGCGTGCTCACAGGGGTCGACCGGCGCCGGGCAGTTGCACTCCCACGAAGACTCCGCCGGCGTCAGCACCACCGTCCACGGAACGGGTCGGCCGCCGGCCTTGACGCGCAGGATGATCTCCTTGCCGTCGGTCGACTCCTGCACCACCGCGCCGGCGCGCGCGAGCTTCACGCCGTTCGACCAGACGCCCGGCTTGGCTTCACCTCGTACGGCCTCGAGCAACGACACGGCATCCGCCATGGCGCTCGTCTACCCCGCAGCGGGTCGATGGGGGCCCTGTGAAATCGGTCAGCCCCAGTCGCGTTGACGCCCCCGGGTGTGGTTGAAAGAAGGCCGGTGGCCGAACCGGTGTCGAGCCCATGAACCTGAAGACCCTCCTCAGCCTCGCGTTGGTCGCCTCGGCCTGTGGCCGCACCGAGCTGCTCGAGGCGCCCCCGGTGCCCGACGTGGTCGAGGCGACCACCAACGTCAACGTGGCGCCCGACGGCTGCAAGGTGGCCGCCACCGACGCGTACCGGCTCGAGCCGTTCAAGCGGCAGCCCATCGACGTGCTCTTCGTCATCGACGACTCCTGCAGCATGGAGAACGACCAGGCGGCGCTGGCGGCGAACTTCGAGGCCTTCTTCGGCTCCTTCCGCGCCAACCAGGTCGACTTCCGGATCGCGGCCGTCACCACCGACATGGACGACGAGACCCGCACCGGCCGCTTCGTCGGGCCCGTCATCACCGACAAGACGCCGAAGGTGGACGAGGCCTTCTCGAAGCTGGTGAACGTGGGCAGCGAGGGCAGCGCCCAGGAGCGCGCCTTCGCCGCCGCGCGGGCCGCCTTGACCGAGCCGCTCCTGTCGACGACGAACAAGGGCTTCTTGCGTGACAACGCCGACCTCGCGCTCGTCTTCCTCGGCGACGAAGACGACCAGTCGCCGTTCCCGCTGTCGGACTTCGAGGCCTTCCTGCGCGGGGTGAAGACGGCCGACCAGCGCCTCTCGGTCACCTCCATCGTGGGGCTCGACGGCTGCCTCTTCCCCGGGCTGGTGCGCGGCTGGCGCATGGCGACGCTGCCCACGCTCTTCGGCCAGAACGGCACCCTCGCGCTCTGCACCACCGACTACGTCAACATCTTGCGCACCACCGCGGGGCGGCTGGTGAACCAGCGCTGCATCGTCGGCCTCAAGCGGCCCATCGACCGGACCCGCCGCGTGCGGGTGACCGTCAACGGCGCGCCCAGCACCTTCCGCGCGACGCCGCCCGACTCCACCTACCCGCAGGGCAGCATCGAGCTCGACGTCTGCCCGGCCGGCGGCGGCACCGTCGAGCTCGGCTACGACGAGTGCTGGCGCTGACGCGCTACTCCATCAGCTTCTGCATCGAGGCCTCGCTGCGTGAGAGGCCCACCTGGGCCAGCACCGAGCGCGCCGAGGGGTTCTTCGCCAGCACCGCGTCGACCGCCGCCCGGGGGAACGAGACGACCTCGAGCTCGGTCAGCGCCGTCACGGTGGCCTGCCGCTTCGAGCCCGAGAGCATCGCCTGCTCGCCGAAGAGCTGCCCCGCCGTGAGCTGGCCCACTTCTTTGTCGGTGCCGAGGTCGTCGACGCTGACGCGCGCCTGGCCCTTCGCCAGCACGTAGAGCACGTCGCCCGACTCGCCTTCGCGACACAGCACGTGCCCCGCGGGGAACTTCTGCCGGCCCGCCCGCGCCAGGAGCTCCTTGCGGCCCTCGGGGTCGAGCGCTTCGAAGAGGCGTGAGGCTTTCGCGAGCACAGACAGGTCGAGGTCGCTCATGGGCTCGCGACTCTACTGCCTCAGCTTCTTCTTGAGCGTGTTGAGCGCGATGCCGAGGGCCTGCGCGGCGTGGGTCTTGTTGCCGCCGTGCGCCGCGACGGCCGCGGCCACCTCGGCCGCCGAGAGGTCGCCTGGCCGCTTGCGAACGACGTGGAGGCCCGTCGGGCGCTCTTCGACGGCGGCGCCCAGCACCCGCTCCTGGTCGCGCAGGTGCTGCGCCAGCGCCTCCACGCCCACCACCAGGCGCTCGGCGTCGAGGCCACGCGCGGCGCGCTCCGCGGCGAGCCGCTGGGTGGTGACCTCGATGACGCGCTGGAGCTCGCGGAGCTGGCCCGGCCACGCGCGCGCCTCGAGCAGCGCCAGCCCCTCGGGCGTCACCTCGGCGTCCACGTTGCGCTCGCTGCGCTCCCTCGCCAGGAACTGCGCCACCAGCGAGGCGATGTCGGCCTTGCGCTCGTCGAGCGACGGCATGGTGATGGGGTCGCCCAGCAGCCGCTGAATCAGGTCGGGCCGCAGCGTCGTCTGCAGCAGCGGCGTCTTCGAGGCCGAGATGAGCCTGAAGCGCGGCGCCTCGGGCCTGGCGTCGGCCGGCGCGCCCAGCGGCGCGAAGGCCCCCGTGCCCTCGAGGATGTCGATGAGGAAGTCCTGCGCCTCGCGCGGCAGCGACTCCACCTCGTCGAGGAAGAGGGTGCCGTTGGCCGCCGCGAAGAACTTGCCCGGCCGCTCGCCCGCGGCGCCGGTGTACGCGCCCTTCACGTGGCCCAGCAGCTCGCTCTGCAGCGCCGCCACGTCGCGCGGGAGCCGCCCGCAGTTGACGAGGATGAAGGGCCCCGGCCGCCGCGACAGCTCGTGAATGCGCCGGGCCGTGAACGTCTTGCCCGTGCCCGACGCGCCGAAGAGCACCACCGGCAGTTGATGGTGCGCGACGAGCTGCACGCGGGCCTCGAGCGCCCGCGCCGCCTCAGAGGGGAACGTCGCCGTCGCCGCCCCGCGCCCCCGCCCCGCCGGCGCCTCCTCGAGCAGCACCAGCTTCGAGCGCTCCGTGCCGAGCAGCAGCTGGTCGCCGACGCTCAGCACCACCGGCGCCGACCCGCGCACCTCGAGCGTCGACTCGGGCCGCCCGTTGGGGATGCGGAAGGTGCCGTTGCTCGAGTTGAGATCTCGAAACACCCACCGCAGGTGCGCGTCACACCACAGCCGCCCGTGCTGCCGTGACACCGCGTCGTCGCTGAAGACGACGCTCGAGTCGGCGCTCCGGCCGAAGACGTACTCGACGTCGGGGTACAGCGGCAGCACCAGCGCCGGCTGCCCTCTGCGCTCGATTCGCACCGCCCGAATCATCGGGGGCTCAAGCTCGCTCCCCACGCCAGGGACTCGCAGCTCACGGGTGATCTCTCGGCTCATCGCGGCCTCGGGTCTCGCGGTCATGTCGTCGGCTCCCTGTCAGCTTGTCAAACCTGACTGGCAAAACGCGAATGCCAGTCAGCGACCCGCTCGAAGCCCCTGAAAACAGGGAGCGCCGAAGGGCTGGGCGCTCAAGAGAGCAAGCGACGGGCCCGGGGGAGCCTTCAGCGGAGGCGGAGCGCGGGCGTCAGCACCGAGTCGGTCTCGGGGTGCGCGCCGTGGCAGTCGTTGCAGGTGGCCGACGACTTCCCGTACTGCTCACCCACGGGCGGGCCCAGGCCACGCCACGCGATGACGACGGCGCCGCTCGGGTGGCGCTCGAGGTCGAACCACTCCCAGCCGCGCGCACCGCTCTGGTTGTAGGTGCCGCCGCGCTTGCCCATCGCGAACGTCACGAAGGGCAGCTGCTTGACGATGAGGGTGCCGACGGGGAACTCGGCGCTGCCGGCCGGTGGCCGCCGGTTGATGAAGACGGTGCGCGCGTCGCCGTCGTGCGCGGTGCCGCCGTCGACCGCCGGCAGGGTGAACGACTCCCACGACTCGTAGCCCTGGAAGTCCGAGCCCAGCGCGATGGGGCTCGGCGTGGTCGTCATCATCGGCTCGCCGCAGCCGCAGGCGACCAGGAGCAGGAGCGCGCGCCGCATCAGTTGGCCGGGAGCAGGGGAATGCCCAGCTTGTCGCCGGCCGTCGTCATCTCAGCCGCCAGAGAGCCCGGGGCCTTGTCATCGGCGGCGCGGCGAACGGCGGTGAAGAGCTGGCCAAACGGCGTCGCCAGGTCTGCCATCGACGGGTTCACGTTCGACCACGACGTCGGCACGGGGGGAATCGCGTCACCCGTCGTCTGGGCGTACGTCGCCTCGAGCTCGGCGAAGGCGGCCTGAATGCGCGCGTCTTCGGCGCTCGCCGAGGTGCTGAGCGCCCACGGCCGGAAGGCGGCGTACGTCGTCTTCGCGCCCTCGAGGTTGGCGCGCATGTCGGCGAGGGTGACCTGCGAGTAGCGCGACTCCTCTTCGCCGGTGGCGGCCTTCTCGACCTTCTCGACCTGCTCGCGCATGGAGCCCAGCACCCCGCGGTAGGCCGAGGCCGCGTCGAGCGCGAGCGGCTTGAACTCGGCGGCCATCTGCTTCGTCTCTCGCGCCCACCGCGCGCACAGCTTGTCCTTGAAGTCGCGCGCCTCGGCCTCGGTGGCGGGGAAGCGCGCGGGCACGTACCTGGCGCCCAGGGCCTTCTCGAAGTCGATGACCCGCTGCGGCGTGGTGTCACTGAAGAGGATGCGCTCGAGGGCGTGGTTGCCGGTGACGACCTGGTCGTCGAAGAGGTCGGCGTCCATCGCGCCCTCGAGGAAGCCGTCGTAGCGCTCGTCGATGGAGGCGTCGACCTCGGGGAAGAGCACCGCGATGGCGCCTTCGACGCGCTCGTAGTCGGGCCGCGCCTTCTTCCAGGCCGCGCGCATGGCGTCGAGCGCCGGCCGGTCGGTCGTCAGGTCCCACCCGCGGCCGCTCGGCGTCGGCGCGGCGTCGCACAGCGCCTGCGAGTCGGTGGCGAGCGCGTCGAGGTTCTTCTGGATGAAGGCCTTCACGTCGAGCAGGGCCTGCTGCTGCGGAGGCAGGCCACAGGCGACGAGCAGACAGCAGCACAGCGGGAGGAGTCGGTTCATGGAGGCGCTCACAGTGTCGAGAGGAAGGAGAGGAGCGCGGCGCGCTCCTGGTCAGACAGGCGCTCGAAGGCCAACACCGCGGCGCGGGCCTCGGAGCCCTCGGCGCCGTGGAGCCGCACCGCCTCGTCGAGGGTCGCGGCCCGGCCGTCGTGCAGGAACGACCTCGAGAAGCGCAGGCCGACCAGCGGCGCCGTGCGGAACTCGGAGCTCGTCGCGTCACCGTCGGTCAGCCCGTCGGCCAGGCAGGCGCCGAGGTCGTGCAACAACACGTCGGAGTAGACCTGCACCGAGACGCCGGCGAGCTGCGGCACCGGGTAGTCGGCGCGCGTGGTGAGCGACGGCACGTGGCAGGTCGCGCACCCGGCCGCCTCGAAGAGCCTCGGTCCCTCGGGCGGCGCCGGCCTGCGCGCGGGCAGTCGCAGCAGCCGCAGGTAGTCGGCCACCGCCTGCACCGTCTCGAGCGGCAGGTCGATGCCTGGCTTGTGGTCGTCGAGCAGCCCCTCGGGGTTCGCCGGCTCCGTCAGCCGCAGCGGCGAGGTCAGCCCCATGTCGCCCTGGAAGGCGTCGGCGGTGAAGTCGTCGAGGGTGGCGACGCGCGCCTTCACCCCGAACCGCCCGATGACCGCGTCGCCCTTGCGGTGCCCGTGGAACGCGAGGTCGGCCGAGCGCTCGCTCGCATAGCTGACGCGGTTGACGCGGCCCGAGACGCCGTCGCCGCGCTGCGCCTGCTCGGCCTCGAGGCGCAGCAGCTCGCGCTCGTCGATGGCCTCGATCGCCCCCGCGGCCCACACCGCCGGCCCCACCCGCGTCGACTGCCTCAAGCCCGGCTGCGAGGGCGCCTCGAGCGGTTGGCGCGCGCCTCCAGCCATCAGGCGCCGAACGGTGTGCCCCAGCGGCAGCGCCGGTTGGCCCGCGACCGGCGTCACCCCGTCGCCTTCGACCTGCGCCACCTTCTCGACGAAGCCCGGGCCGCGCCCGCCGCCCGCGTGACAGGCCGCGCACGCCTGGCGGATGTAGAGCGGGCCGAGCCCGTCGCCGGCGGTGTACGGCACCTCGAACAGACGGTCGCCCTCGTCGAACCGGCTCGTCCACTCGGCAGAGAGGCCGACCAGCGGCAGGTCGGTGAGGTCGTCGCCCACGGCGCGCGGACCGGGCGCCGGGCCGCAGGCGTACGAGAGGAGGACGCAGCAGAAGACGAAGAGGGCTCGGAGGAGGGGCTGCATGTTCTTGCCGTTGCAAACGATAATCGTTCGCATCTAGAGCAGAGGCGCCGGGGTGGTGTCAACGGGCGAGCGCTTGAGCGAAGAGGGCTGACGAACGCATGACACTTCAGCGACCGGCGGTGGCTACCTCTCGAGGCGTGACGTCGCGGCGAGGCGCCCAGTGGCTCGACCTCGGCCTCCTGCTGGGGGCGCTGGCGGTCATTGGCGTGCTGGTGGGCTGGTGGAACGTCTTCAGCCGGCGGCTCATCGAAGAGAACCGGGCGCTCCAGGTATCGCACGCGGACGTGCCGGTCGCGCAGGCCGCCGAGCGGGCCGGCCGCCTCGAGCTGATGATCGTGGGCGAGTCCTTCGTGCTGGCGTCGATGTTGGCCGCGCTGGTGGTGGGCCTGTGGCTGGTGGCGCGGGAGCGTCAGCGGCGCACGCTGCAGATGGCGCGGCTGCTCCAGTTCACCGGGCACGAGTTCAAGACCCCGGTCGCGGGCCTCAAGGCGCTGCTCGAGGCGCTGAAGGCCGGGCGCGTGCCGCTCGAGTCGCAGCCGCGCCTGCTCGACCACGGCCTGCACGCCTGCGACGCGCTCGAGCACCTCACCGACTCGATGCTGGTGCTGCAGCGCAGCCGCGCGGTGGACCCGAAGGCGCTGGCCCATGAAGACGCGATGAGCCTGGTGTTGAACATCGTCGACCACCGCCGCGTGGCGCACGTCGGCGAAGAGGTGCGCGTCGGCGACCTCGAGAGCTGCCTGGTGCGCGCCGACCGCGACGCGGTGCGGGTGGTGCTCGAGAACCTCTTCGACAACGCGCGCAAGTACGGCGGCGCGAAGACGACGGTGAGCAGCGCGACCGAGGGGCAGCGCCTGCGCATCTCGATCGCCGACTCGGGGCGCGGCTTCGCGCCCGCCGACGCCGAGCGCCTCTTCGAGGTCGACCAACCCTCCTCCAACGACGGCGTGACCCACGGCAGCGGCCTGGGCCTGCACCTGTCGCGACAGCTGGCGCGCGCGATGGGCGGCGACCTGGTGGCCGAGAGCGAAGGCCCGGGCAAGGGCGCCGCGTTTCATCTGTGGCTCACGCGGGTTCCCGAGGTGCGTTCATGACGGTGCCGACGCTGTTGGTGGAAGACGACGCGCTGCTGGCCGAGATGGTGGCGCTCAACCTCTCGCACATGGGCCTCGAGGTGCGCCGCGCCAGCTCGTTCGCCGAGGGCCGCGACGCGCTGCTGTCGGGCGCCTACCAGCTGGCGATTCTCGACGTGATGCTGCCGGGCGGCGACGGCTTCGAGCTGGCCCGGCTGGCGCGCAGGTCGGGCCTTCAGCTGCCCATCGTGATGTTGACGGCGCGAGACGACGTGGCCGCGAAGGTGCACGGGCTCGACTGCGGGGCCGACGACTACGTCACCAAGCCCTTCCACACCGAGGAGCTGCTGGCCCGAATTCGCGCGCTCCTGCGCCGCAAGGCCGCGCCCGCCGACGTCAACCGCCGCGTCGACCTGAGCCCGTGGTGGCTCGACACCGAGACCGGCCTCGCGCACACCAGCGAAGGCGAGACGCTCCTGAGCGACAAGGAGCGCAAGGTGATGCAGCTCTTCATCGCCAAAGAGGGCGAGGTGCTCTCACGCAACGACATCCTCGACGCCGCGTGGGGCGAGAACGAGTTCCCCACCGACCGCACCGTCGACAACTTCATCGTGCGGCTGCGCCGGCTCTTCGAGAAGGACGTCGAGAACCCGCGGCGCTTCGTCACCGTGCGCGCGCGTGGGTACCTGTTTCGTCGCGATCCGCCGTAGCCGGCTCTCAGCCCCCCGCGTCGTCGTCATCTTCGGCGCTCGCTTCGCGTGCGTGGGGCGCCAGCGCCACCGCGCTGAGCACCTTCTTCCGCACGGCCTTCGGCGAGAGGTGCTCGGTGTCTGCGACGGCGCAGCTGACGTAGGCGAGGTCGGCCAGCGCACGCAGGGCGCGGGCCCGTCGCTCCGGGCTCTTGCCGCCAAGGGCGCCCGCCGACTGCTCGAGGAAGGCCCTGGCCAGTGACTCGAAGAGGTAGACGCGGTTCTCGATGGTCTCGCCAGGCTCGTCGTGTTTGCCCATGGTGGGCGCAGTGGAGCGCAAACCCCACCTGCTCGCCAAGTGCCTCACGCAACCGTTGCACCTCGTCGGGCCTGGCCTCGATGTACGCGCATGGCCCGCGCAATGCACATCGGCGTGACCATGGCCAAGCTCACCGGGAAGCGCGCGGCGAAGAAGCCCGCGAAGAAGAAGTCTGCTTCGAAGAAGTGGGTGTACCTGTTCCGCGAGGGCCGGGCTGATCAGAAGGCGCTGCTCGGCGGCAAGGGCGCCAACCTGTGCGAGATGACGCGGCTGGGGCTGCCGGTGCCGCCGGGCTTCGTGGTCTCGACCGAGGCGTGCAACGCGTACCTCGACGCCAAGGGCTTCCCCGCCGGCCTGTGGCCCCAGGTGCTGAGCGCGGTCGAGGCGCTGCAGCAGCAGAGCGGGCGCCGGCTGGGAGACGTGGTGGTGCCGTTGCTCGTCTCGTGTCGCTCGGGGGCGAAGTTCTCGATGCCCGGCATGATGGACACGGTGTTGAACATCGGGCTCAACGACGTCATCGCGCAGGCGATGGCGGGCAAGCCGGGGCTCGAGCGCTTCACCTGGGACGCGTACCGGCGCCTGGTGCAGATGTTCGGCACCGTGGTGCTGGGGCTCGATCACCACCCCTTCGAGGCCGAGCTGAAGGCGCGGCGCGCGCAGGCGAAGGTCGAGAACGACTCGCAGCTCGACGCGCCGACGCTCGAGGCCGTGACGAAGGTGTTCCTCGGCATCGTGCAGGAGCAGACCGGCGCGCCGTTTCCGCAGGACCCGCTGGTGCAGCTGCGCCTGGCCATCGAGGCCGTCTTCAAGTCGTGGAACGGCAAGCGCGCCATCGACTACCGCAACGCCGCCGGCATCGCGCACGACCTCGGCACCGCGGTGAACATTCAGATGATGGTGTTCGGCAACACCGGCGGCCGCTCGAGCACCGGCGTGGCCACCACCCGCAACGTCTCGACCGGCGAGAAGCAGCTCGAGGGCGACTACCTGCTCAACGCGCAGGGTGAAGACGTGGTGTCAGGCACCCGCACCACCAAGCGCATCTCGGCGCTCGCCGAAGACATGCCCATCATCGCGGCCGAGTTCGCCAGGCACTGCGCGTTGCTCGAGAAGCACTACCGCGAAGTGCAGGACGTCGAGTTCACCGTCGAAGACGGCAAGCTGTGGATGCTGCAGACCCGCGACGCCAAGCGCACGGCCCGGGCCGCGGTGCGAATCGCCGTCGAGCTGGCGAAGGAGCGGCTCATCACCAAAGACGAGGCGGTGCTCCGGGTGAAGCCCGAGCACGTCGACTTCTTCCTGCACCCGCAGTTCGACACCGCGGCGCGCAAGGCGGCGGTCGATCGCGGCGACCTGCTGGCGAAGGGCCTGAACGTCTCTCCGGGCGCGGCCACCGGCGTCGTCGTCTTCGACCCCGACACCGCCGAGCGCCTGGGCCGAAAAGAGAAGAAGTCCGTCATCCTCGTGCGAAACGAGACCAAGCCCGACGACGTGCACGGCATGTTGGCCGCGAAGGGCATTCTCACCTCACGGGGCGGGCGCACCAGCCACGCCGCCCTGGTGGCCCGGCAGTTCGGCAAGCCGGCGGTGGTGGGCGTCACCGCGCTCGACGTCGACACCGACGCCAGGCGCATGACGGTGAAGGGCCGCACCTTCGTCGAGGGCGACGTGGTGTCGCTCGACGGCACCACCGGCGAGCTCTTCGCGGGTGAGGTGCCGACGATGGTGCCGGAGTTCAACGACCCGTTCCTGATGACGCTGCTGAAGTGGGCCGACGACGCGCGCACGCTGGGCGTGTGGGCCAACGCCGACTACCCGCGCGACGCCGAGCGGGCGCGTGGCTACGGGGCCGAAGGCATCGGCCTGTGCCGCACCGAGCACATGTTCTTCGAGCCCGAGCGCCTGCCCACCGTGCAGAAGATGATCCTCGCGGCGAACGACGCCGAGCGGGCCGAGGCGCTGGCGGTGCTGCTGCCGATGCAGCGGAAGGACTTCGACGGCCTGTTCCGCGCGATGAACGGCCTGCCGGTGACGATTCGGTTGATCGACCCGCCGCTCCACGAGTTCCTGCCCAGCCACGACGAGCTGCTCCATGACGTGACCGAGCTCGAGACGCGGCTGAAGTACTCGGGCGCGCAGGTCGAGGGCCTTGGGCTCGAGAGCCAGCTGTCGAAGCAGAAGCGAATTCTCGCGGCGGTCGACGGCATGCGGGAGCAGAACCCGATGCTGGGCCTGCGCGGCGTGCGCCTGGGCATTCACCTGCCCGCCCTGGTGCGCATGCAGGTGCGCGCCATCTTCGAGGCGGCGTGCGCGTGCCAGCGCGACGGCATCAAGGTCTACCCGAAGGTCATGATCCCGCTGACGTCGCTGAAGGCCGAGCTGGTGCTGGAGCGCCGCATCCTCGAGGACGAGGCGAAGCAGGTGATGGCCGAGCAGGGGGTGAAGGTGAAGTACCAGTTCGGCACGATGATCGAGATCCCTCGCGCGGCGGTCGTGGCCGACGAGATCGCCTCGCTGGCCGAGTTCTTCTCGTTCGGCACCAACGACCTGACGCAGACGACCTTCGGCATCAGCCGCGACGACGCCGAGACGGGCTTCCTGCTCGAGTACCTCGAGAAGCGCATTCTGCTCGAGAACCCCTTCGCCACCATCGACCAGCGCGGCGTGGGCGGGCTGATGGAGCTGGCGGTGAAGAAGGGCCGCAAGGTGAGGCCGTCGCTCGAGATTGGCATCTGCGGCGAGCACGGCGGCGACCCGAAGAGCATCGACTTCTGCCACGGGCTGGGGCTCACCTACGTGAGCTGCTCCCCGTTCCGGGTGCCGGTCGCCAGGTTGGCTGCGGCGCACGCGGCGCTGAACCGAAAGCGCGCGTGACCCACCACTGCCGACAGGGCGACGCTGCCGCCGCGTGCCACGCGCCTGCTTGCGGCTGACGGCTCGAGCGCTGACACTCGGGCCATGACGCGCGACGAGTTCCGCGAGGCGCTGCTCCAGGTGATGGAGCGGAAGCACCACTGGGCGTGGCCGCACTTCACCAGCGGGGCGGTGAAGAAGGCGCGCCTGCACGTGCACCTCGAGCAGGAGTACGCCGTCTTCGTGCGCGACTTCCCCGTGCTGGTGGGCCGCGCCTACGTGCAGTGCCCGCTCCCCGCGGTGCGCCGCGAGCTCGCCGAGAACCTGTACGAAGAAGAGACCGGCGGGCTGCACGCGGGCCGGCCGCACCCGGAGCTGTTCCTCGAGTACCCGAAGGGCCTGGGCTTCGACCTGTCGCGCTTCGAGGCGGTGACGCTGCTGCCGGGCGCGAAGCTCTACCGCGGGCTGTTGGATGAGGTGACGCAGGCGCGCGGCTGGAGCGTGGCGGCCGCGGTGGTGACGCTCTTCATCGAGGGCACGCCGCACGAGCGCGCGCTGTTCGACCCGTCGGCGCCGGCGCGGCCCGAGCCTGCGCTGTCGGAGCACCCGCTGGTGAAGCACTACGGGCTGCCGCTGGAGTCGCTCGCCTTGACGAAGGCCCACCGCGGCGTCGAGGGCGACCACCGTCAGGCGGCGTGGAGAATGATGCTCGACCACGTGCCCGGGGCCGAGCGCGCGAAGGTCGTCTCGGCGATGGAGCAGGTGCTGGCCGCCTGGCTCGTCTACCGGGACGACGTCGCGCTCGCGTGCGGCCTCGAGGCGCCTCAGCGGTAGGCGTCAGGCCTTCGTCACCTTCACCGTGACCGCGTGCCCGTCGAGGTCCATCGCCTCGCCGTCGCCCGCGGGCGAGACGGTGAGCGTGGTCGCGAGCACCTCGTCCTTGATGCGCGCGTCGTGCTCGGTGAAGCAGGTGAGGAGCTCGGCGTCGGTGGTGGCCAGCGCCAACACGATGCGGTCGGCCACCTCGAGGCCCTGGTCCTTGCGGGCCTTCTGCACCCGCGACACCACCTCGCGCATCAGGCCCTCGCGGCGGAGCACGTCGGTCACCTTCGTGTCGAACGCCACCGTGAGGTCGCCCGACGACTCGACCACGACCTCGCCCTTCGCGGTGCGCGCGACGAGCACGTCGTCTCTGGTGATGGCCTCGCCCTGCACGGTGACGGCGCCGCCCTTCTCGAGCTCGGCCCACTGCGCGCGGGTGAAGGCGGCGATCTCGGTCGAGGCGTCCTTGAGCTTCTTGCCCAGCTTCTTCCCCAGCGTCTTGAGGTTGGGCTTGAAGCTGAGCGTCGCCAGCTCGGCGTCGTCGGCCAGGGCCACCACCTGCTTCACGTTGAGCTCGTCTTCCAGCAGCTCGGCGTGGGCGGTGAGGGCGGCGCGAATGGCGGCGTCGGTCGAGACCACCGTCAGCGTGGCGAGCGGCTGGCGCGTCTTGAGCTTGTGCTTCTCTCGGAGGGCGCGGCCCAGCGCGACCGTCTGGCGCACCGACGCCATGGCCTGCTCGACGTGGCGGTCGATCTTCGCCTCGTCGGGCTGCGGGTAGTCGCAGAGGTGCACGCTCTCTTCGCCGGGCCTCGCCATGCCCGCCTCGACGACGAGGTTCTGGTGCAGGCGCTCGGCGAAGAACGGCAGGGCGGGCGCGATCACCTTCGAGAACGTCGTCAGCACCTCGTAGAGCGTGGCGTACGCCGACGCCTTGTCGGTCGCGTCATCGCTCTTCCAGAAGCGGCGGCGCGAGCGGCGGATGTACCAGTTCGTCAGGTCGTCGATGAACCCGAGCATCGGCGGCACCACCTTGTCGAGGTAGTAGCCCTCCATCTGGGTGTTGATCTCCCGCACGAGCGACTGCAGCACCGAGACGATCCACCGGTCGAGCTCCGGCCGCTGCTCGAGCGCCGGCGCCTTCGCGAGATCGGTCTTCGGGCTCCACCCGTCGACGTTGGCGTAGGTGACGAAGAAGCTCCACGCGTTCTGGAGCGGCAGCAGCACCGTGCGCACGACCTCCTTCACGCCGGCCTCCGAGAAGCGCAGCGGCTCGGCGCGCACCAGCGGCGAGTTGATGAGGTACGCCCGCAGCGCGTCGGCCCCGTGCTTCTCGATGACCTCGTTCGGGTCGGGGTAGTTCTTCTTGCTCTTCGACATCTTCGAGCCGTCCTCCGCGAGGACGAGCCCGTTCACGATGACGTTCTTGAAGGGCGCCTTGTCGAAGAGCGCCGTCGACAACACGAGCAGCGTGTAGAACCAGCCGCGCGTCTGATCGAGGCCCTCGGCGATGAACTGCGCGGGGAAGGCCTGCTCGAACGCCTGCTTGTTCTCGAACGGGTAGTGCGACTGCGCGTAGGGCATCGAGCCCGACTCGAACCAGCAGTCGAACACGTCACCGATGCGCTTCATCGTCTTGCCGTTCTTCGTGAACGTGAGGTGATCGATCTTGTGCGGGTGCAGGTCGGTCACCGTCTGGCCGGTGAGCTGCTCGAGCTCCGCGACCGAGGTGACGCAGTGGAGCTCGCTGCCGTCGTCGCTCGTCCACAGGGGAATCGGCGTGCCCCAGAAGCGCGAGCGCGAGATCGACCAGTCGCGCGCCTCTTTGAGCCAGTTCTCGAAGCGCTTCTCGCCGACGAAGCCCGGCACCCAGTGGATGGAGGCGTTGTTCGCCACCATGCGCTCGCGCAGCGGCTCGACCTTCACGTACCAACTGGGCGTCGTCTTGTAGATGAGCGGCGTGCCCGACCGGTAGCAGTACGGGTACTCGTGGCGGATCTGCGTGTGCTTGAAGAGCGAGCCCTGCGCCTTGAGGTCGGCGATGATCTGCTTGTCGGCCTCCTTCACGTTCCTGCCCTGGTACGGCGGCACCTCGGCGGTGAAGTTGCCCTCGGCGTCCACCGGGTCCACCAGCTCGATGGCGTTGGCCTGACAGGCGGCGAAGTCGTCTTCACCGAAGGCCGGCGCCATGTGCACCAGGCCGGTGCCGTCGGTGGTGGTGACGTGGCCCGAGTGGATGACGCGGAACGCGCCCTTGGCCTTGCGGCTGGCGAAGAACGGGAAGAGCGGCGCGTACGTCTTGCCGACCAGCGCCTTGCCCTTCAGCGTCGCGACGACGGTGGCCTTCTCGCCGAGCGTCTGCGCGAGCAGGTCCTTCGCGAGCACGTAGCGTTGGCCGTCTTCGTGATCGGCCACCACGTAGTCGATGTCGTCCTTCACGGCGACGCCGAGGTTCGACGGCAGCGTCCACGGGGTCGTCGTCCAGATGAGGAGCGAGGCCTTCTTGCCTTCGACGGGCTCGTCGAGCGTGAGCCGTACGGTGAGAGCGGGGTCGTCGACGGAGCGGTAGTCGAGGCCGGCCTCGAAGTTCGACAGCGGGGTCGAGAGCCGCCACGAGTACGGCATGACGCGACGGCCCTGGTAGACGAGGCCCTTCTTCCACAGCTCGGCGAAGACCCACCACACGCTCTCCATGAAGGAGAGGTCCATCGTCTTGTAGTCGTCGTCGAAGTCGACCCAGCGGCCGACGCGGGTGACGGTGCGGCGCCATTCTTCGACGTAGGTGAGCACGCTGCCGCGGCAGGCCTCGTTGAACTTCGCGACGCCGAACTCACGAATGCTGCTGGGGCCGGTGAGGTTCAGGGTCTTCTCGACCTGCATCTCGATGGGCAGGCCGTGCGTGTCCCAGCCGAAGCGGCGCTCGACGCGAAAGCCGCGCATCGTCCAGTAGCGGGGCACGATGTCCTTGAGCGTCGAGGCGACGAGGTGGCCGTAGTGGGGCAGGCCGGTCGCGAACGGCGGGCCGTCGTAGAAGATGAAGTTCTGCGCGTCCTTCCGCTGGTCCACCGAGCGCGCGAACGTCTTCTGCTGCTCCCAGAGCTCGATGACGCCGTGCTCCAGCGAACCGAACTCACCTTCCGACGAGACTTCCTTGAACGAGCCCACGGTGCGGCCTCCTGAGAGACGGGTGTTCGCCTCGACAGCCGCATGAGTCAACAGGCTTCAGCCGGCAGGAGGCGTCGCGCCGCGTTTCGCGAGGTACGGGAGCACGAAGAGGTACAGCCCGGTGGACAACAGGAGGAACAGCGGGAGCAGCGGTGAGTACGTCACCCACGGAGGGGGCGCTCCCTCACCCACCGACATGGCGACGATGTTGGCGAGGAAGGCGAGGGTGAACGCGACTGACACCCAGCGGTGGAACTGCCGAATTCCGTTGCTCCACTTCATGTTGTTCTCCCGAGTAGCTCGATGAGCCTTCCGCCCATGAGGTTCCAGCCGTACCGCGCTCCACCGAAGTTCTGCTTCTGGTCTGGCTTGAAGCCCGACTGCACGAGCACCAGCCGTGTACCGGTCTGGGTGGGCGTGAGCGTGAAAGTCACCACCGTGTTCAAGATCATTTCCCCGACGACCCACGCGTAGCTGAGCTTCTTGAGCGGCTCGACCTCGAGCACCTGACACTTCACGGTGCCATCCCAACCGGGGAACGCCTGCGTCTTGAAGGTGAACGCGGTGTCGAGCTCGAGCTTGAAGCCCGTGATGGGGAGCAGCCACTCGTTGAGCAGCGCAGGCTCGGTCAACGCCCGCCACACCTTGTGGGGCGCGTGCGGAAGTTCGAACTCGAAGGTGAGGGCGCCTGTCTGTGAAGGGGCTGTCTTGTCGATGGGCTTCATGGGTCTTCCAGCTTCTCGAGGAGCGCGTCGAGCCGGCCGAGTCGATCGGTCCAGAAGGCGCGGTAGTGTGAGAGCCAGTCAGCCAGCGGCTTGAGGCCCTTTGGCTCCACCCGGTAGTAGATGCAGCGGCCTTCGCTGCGACCGCTGACCAGGCCCGCGTTCCTCAGGGTGGCGAGGTGCTGGGAGACCGCTGGCTGCGAGATGTCGAAGCGCGCGGTGAGGTCCTTGACGGCCAGCTCACCGCGTACGAGCGACTCGAAGATCGCCCGACGGCTGGGATCGGCCAGCGCGTGGAAGATGAGGTCTTCAGCCGCTGCGGAGCGCATGGCTGAGATATAAGCGCATGCTTATGGCTTGGCAACCATAGGAACTCGAGCGGGCAATCCAGGGTGGGCCTGTTGGAGAACCCGTCACGGTTGAATCGAGGCCGCGAACTCAGTGAGCCAAATGGCGTGCGGATGCTTGCCCGCCACCGTCGAGGCTACGAGAATCGGCCGAACCGTTGCGAGGGTCTGAGTCTCTCGCACGAAGACGAGGGCTTTGGCGTGCAGCACTACGCCAATGACTCCTGGTCGGTTGCGAATGGCATTCAAGATCACCGCACGATTCTGCTGGAGGACCGAGGCGATTGTTAGGTGAAGCTGACCAGTCTCTGCGGCGCGCCGCACTACCCAGTGCTTTCGGTGGAGATCGTACGCGAGGGTAAGATCGACTGCGACCAGACCACCAACCGTTGCTCCTTTTGCGTCCTGCGCAGCAATCTGTGCCGACGCCTCGCGAACGCGGTGCCCGAGCGCGGAGTTTCGCTGAATTCGCTTTGCCGCGATACCCACTGGTCCGATGCGGGCGTCAACCACCCAGTCCGGCTCAGCCTTCGTCGCGCGCAGTCCGGCACGGTGAATGAGTGTGGCAAGCCACAACTCGAATGCGAAGTTCCTGGGCGCCTCCTCGGTCGATTGGATATCGGCGGAGTTCGACTCACGAGTTCCGAGGTTTTCAATTGGCGCCTCCACGAGGTGCCGGAGCGACTCCAGTTCTCCCATCTCGCTCGCCTGCTCAACGGAACCGGCCAACTCCACGTAGTGACGCGCGCGACGCGGCGACACGTCGCCAGCAAGAACCCTCAGCATTTCCCGTCGCACGACCTGAGGCCTTTCGAGCGATGAGAGCGCATCGAGGATGTTCAGCACCTCGTGGGACTCCGAGTAGGCGTGACGCAGCAGCGGCCGTTCATGTTCGTTGACGTCGGCAAAGCTCAGTCCCGATGCGACGAATTCAAGTAGCTGCCCGCGGTAGGCATCAAACCGATCGCTTCGTCCAAACTCTGCAAGGCGTTCAAGTCCGACGACGACCGAGCCGACGTCCCTCATCGTCTGGAACATCTGGACCAGCTGTGGTGCTTGAGCGGGCATGCTCGGCTGACCTTCGGCTACCGGCGACCTGACGAACAACCTACGCAAGCGACTTGGTGACGATCTCGTAGACGTCCTTGCTGCAGCCCTCGCGATCGAGGATTCGCTGCAGCTCCCGCTTCATCAGCGCCTGCCTCGGGGCGTCCTGCCGCTTCCACCGCGTCAACGGCGTCAGCATGCGCGCGGCGATCTGCGGGTTGAAGGCGTCGAGCGCGCGCACCTGCTCCCCGAGGAAGGCGTAGCCCCTTCCGCTCGCCTCGTGGAACCGCAGCGGGTTGCTCATGCCGAGCGCGGCGATGAGCGAGCGCGCGCGGTTGGGGTTCTCGAGCGTGAAGGCCTCGTGCTTCATCAGCGCCATCACGTCGTCGAGCGCCTGCGGCCGGGTGCTGGTGGCCTGGAGCGCGAACCACTTGTCCACCATCAGCGCCTCGTCCTTCCACTGCGCGTAGAAGGCCTTGAACGCCTCGTCGCGCGCGGGGCTGGTGGTGCTCGAGAGCAACGAGAGCGCCGCCTGGGTGTCGGTCATCGAGCCCGCGCGACGGTGATGCGCCAGCACGTGTGCCTCGCCGTCGGCCAGGCGCGCGCGCCAGGCCACCAGCACGTTGCGCAGGCTGCGGCGGCCCACGTCGTCGGGCGTGAAGCGGTAGGGCGCGCCGTCGAGCGACCTCGAGAGGTGCGCGTCAACCTGGCTGACGAGGGGCAGCAGCGCCGTCGCCAGCGCCGTCACCAGGTGCTCCCGGGCGCGGTGGGCGCTCGCGTAGTCGGCCCACGCCAGCCGGTCACCGATGACGTCGATGCCGGGCACGCTCAGCGCCAGGGCGAGCAGCGCCGGGTCGCCAGCGGTCGTGAGTGCGGTCGCCAGCGCCGTCTTCACCGCGTCGAGCAGCTTCGCAGAAGGAGCGACGGGCTCGGCGCCACCTTGAATCGCCGCGATGCTCGCGAAGAGGTGGCGCAGGAACAGCTCCTGGCCGGCCTCGACGCGGTTGAAGGCGTCGTCGTCGTGCGCGAGCCGGAAGAGGAGGGCGGCCTCGTCGTCGTCGGTCTCGAGGATGATGGGCGCCGAGAACCCACGCAGCAGCGACGGCACCGGCGGGTGCGACAGCCCTGAGAAGACGAAGCGCTGCTCCGCCTGGGTCAGCTCGAGCACGCACTCGGTGCCGCGCGCGACGCCGTCGACCACCAGCGGGAGCCGCTCGCCGTCGCTGCCCAACAACGCGGTCGTCACCGGCACCAGCATCGGCAGCTTCTCGCTCTGGCCCGGCGTCGCGGGCACCGTCTGGGTGAGCGTCAGCGTCCAGGTGCCCTTCGCCGCGTCCCACGTGCCCTTCGACTTCACTCTCGGCGTGCCGGCCTGCGAGTACCAACGCGAGAACTGGGTGAAGTCGCGCCCGCTCACCTCGGCCATGCACGCCAGGAAGTCGTCCGTCGTCACCGCCTGGCCGTCGTGCCGGCTGAAGTAGAGGTCGGTGCCCTTGCGGAAGGTCTCTTCGCCCAGCAGCGTGAGGTACATGCGCACCACCTCGGCGCCCTTCTCGTAGATGGTGACGGTGTAGAAGTTCGAGATCTCGACGTAGCTGTCGGGGCGAACCGGGTGCGCGGTGGGGCCCTGGTCTTCGGGGAACTGCAGGCTGCGCAGGCGCCGCACCTCTTCGATGCGCTTGACGGCGCGCGAGCCGACGTCGGCCGAGAACTCCTGGTCGCGGAAGACGGTGAAGCCCTCTTTCAGCGAGAGCTGAAACCAGTCGCGGCAGGTGACGCGGTTGCCCGACCAGTTGTGGAAGTACTCGTGGCCCACCACGCCTTCGATGCCCGCGAAGTCCACGTCGGTGGCCGTGTCGGGCCGCGCGAGCACGAACTTGGTGTTGAAGACGTTGAGGCCCTTGTTCTCCATCGCGCCCATGTTGAAGTCGGACACGGCGACGAGGTTGAAGACGTCGAGGTCGTACTCCCGGCCGAAGCGCGTCTCGTCCCAGCGCATCGACTTCTTGAGGCTGTCCATGCAGTGCGCGGTCTGGTCGAGGTCGTGGGCGCGCACCCACACGTTGAGGGCGACCGCCTTGCCGCTCATGGTGGTGAAGGTGTCGGAGCGCGCCACCAGCGTGCCGGCGACGACCGCGAACAGGTAGCAGGGCTTCTTGTGCGGGTCGTGCCACACCGCGACGCGGCGCTGCTTGCCGTCGACGACCTCGACGCCTTCGCGCACCTTGTTGCCGTTGCTGAGCAGCACCGGGAAGCGCTCGGGGTCGGCGCGCAGCGTGACGGTGAAGACGCTCATCACGTCGGGGCGGTCGGCGTACCAGGTGATCTTGCGAAAGCCCTCGGCCTCGCACTGGGTGAAGAGGTTGCCCGACGAGGCGTAGAGCCCCTCGAGGTTCTTGTTCTTCGCGGGCGTGAGGCGGCGGCGCGTCTTGAGCGTGAAGCGATCCGGCGGCGCGTGGAGCGTCAGCCCACCATCGACCGTGTACGCCGACGCCGGCAGCGCCACCCCGTCGAGGGTGATGGAGAGGAGCGCGCCCGAGCCCTCGGCGTCGACGTCGCCGTCGAGCATCACCGGCCCCGTGACGCCGGGGCGCCTGACGATGACGAGCTCCGACTCCACGACGGTGTGGTCGAGGTCGAGGTCGAAGGTGAGGGCCACGCGCTCGATGCTGAACGGCGGCGGCGTGTACTCGGACAGGCGAATGGTCTTCGGCGTGGCGTCTCGCATCATGCCGGCGGTCTACCAGCTTCGGCCGGCGCTTTGGCTGCGCCCGCTGCTACCAGGGCAACAGCGGCTTGTTCGCGTCGGTCGCCCCCACCGGGCTCGACGCCACGTCGGTGCTGGCCTGGGCCATCGCCGCCGCGGTCGCTCGCCGCGCCAGCTCGGGCCACTCCGCCGCCGCGCGCTTCACCGCCGCCGCCAGCTCTTGTTGGCCGGTCGGGTAGGGCGCCCCGACGCCGCTCACCGCCAGCAGCGCCTCGAGCGCCTCGCGGGCAGACCGGGTGCGGTCGCCCAGCTCGCGCTCCAGCAGCTTCATCACCACCTGGTCGACGCCGGCCGGCACCTCGGGCCGCAGCCGTGACGGCTTCGGAATCGGCATGGTGAAGACCGCGTTGAGCGAGGCCGCGTCGTCGCCGATGGGGAAGAGCCGGCGCCCGGTGAGCGCCTCGTGCAGCGTCACCCCCAGCGCGAAGAGGTCGACCCGCCCGTCGATTTGCTCGCCAGCGGCCTGCTCTGGCGCGAGGTAGCCCGGCTTGCCCTTCACCACGCCCACCCGCGTGACGTCGGCGCGAGAGGCGGCGCGCGCGATGCCGAAGTCAGCCACCTTCACCTCGCCCAGCACCGAGAGCAGCACGTTGGGCGGGTTCAGGTCGCGGTGAATCAGGTTCATCGGCTGGCCATCGGGCCCGACCCGCCGGTGCACGTAGTCGAGCGCGCGACAGAGCTCCACGCCCAGGTACGTCACCGCCGACAGCGGCATGCCCACGCCCTGGTACACGTCGAGCACCCGCTTGAGCGAGAGGCCGTCGATGAACTCCATCGCGAGGAAGAAGGCGTCGCTGTGCCGCCCGAAGTCGAGCACCTGCACCACGTTGGGGTGGTTGAGCCGGCTGCACAGCTCGGCCTCGAGGCGGAACAGCTTGAGGAACTCGGCGTCGGCGCCCAGCGACGGGAGGATCTTCTTGAGCGCCACCGTCTTCTCGAAGCCGCCCTCGGGGCTGTAGGTGGCCTTGAACACCTCGGCCATGCCGCCCGCGCCGATGCGCTCGTGCAGCAGGTACTTGCCCATCACGTCGTTGACGCGCACGGCGGTCAGCGCCTCGGCCGCGCGCCGGTTGAAGTGCCCCACGAAGACGGCCGTCACCACGCCCGCCGAGAAGAGCAGCAGCACCCGCACCGCGAACAGCGGCGGCTGCAGCGTCACCAGCGCGTCGGGGGGCAGCTTCGGCCACGCCACCAGCAGGTACAGCAGCGCGTACTCGGTCGCCGCGATGGCCCCGGCGCCGATGGAGAGGGCCTTGCTCCCGCGAAACCCAGACAGCGCCACCAGGGTGCCCCACAACACCAGCGGCGGCGCCGTCAGCGCGTACTCGACGCTGTAGAGCTGGCTGTCCGCCAGGAAGAGGAGCGACGGCGCCGAGACCTCGACCGCCACGTTCACCCACCGCAGCGCGGGCCGGTACCAGCCGCGCCGCAGCGCCCGGTCCTGAATGAAGAAGTACACCGACAACACCAGCAGCAGCACGCCCAGCAGCACGCTGAGCGTCCGGCCGATGAGCGCCCCGAGCGCGAACGCCGCCACCATCGACAGCGTGCTCGCCACGCTCATGAAGCGCGCGACCGAGGCCTCGCGCTGCGGCGCGTCTCGCCTCAGGTGCTCTGCGAGCGCGCGTTGTCCGGCAGAGGCCACGAGGCCGATGCTACGAGACCCGGGCCCGGAAGGATTCTGGTTGCTTCACTTTCGCTCGCGGCCGCTTCACTCGGCGACGGGCATGCGGGCCTTCAGCGAGGGCGCCTCGATGCCGTCGGGCCGGTCGGTGGTGGCGCGCCGCACCCCCGCCGGGTCCACCGCCAGGGGCCCCTCGGCCGACAACGCCGTCGGGCGGCCCCCGTCGCTGTCGAGGCGCTCCCAGGCCGCGTAGAGGCCGCGCTTGCACAGGTGGTTGAGCGGGCTCTGGTCGAGGCAGCGTCGAAAGACCTCGACGGCGTTGCGCCACTCGTAGGGCCCCGAGGTGTCGCTGAGCACCAGCTTCACCGCGTACTGCAGCTCCGCCGAGTCAGAGGTCTCGAACGGAGAAGGCGCCAGCTCGACGTGGGGCGGGCTCCCGGTCGAGGCGGCGCCGGCGTCAACGCCAGCCTCGACGATGACGGCCTCGGCCACCGGCGGCACCACCGGCGCAACCGACGGCGCGGCGACGGCGGGCGACGGCTCCAGCGCGGGCGGCGGAGCGGCCTCGAGCGGCGCCACGCCCGGCGCCGGCGCCGCGTCGTCATCGAGGATGAGGAAGAGGCCCAGGGCCACCAGGGCCACGGACACCGCTGCCAGGGCTGCGCGCTGCGTCGTCGACATGAGGCTCGTCTCCTTCAGGGGCTTGCCGACTGGCCGATGCGGTGGCCGACGAGCTCCTCGTAGGCCGTCACCACGGCGCCGATGTCCTGCGCGCCTTTTCCGGCGGCGCGGGCGACCGCGTACGTCTCGCGCATCGCCGCGGCGCACGGCGTCGGCACCCTGTGCGCCGCCGCGTTGTCCAGCAGCAGCGAGAGGTCCTTGTGCATCAGGTCGATGGAGAAGTGCGTGGTGAAGTCGTGCTCCAGCAGCGCCTTGCCCTTGAAGTCGAAGTACGGCGAGCGGAACCCCGAGGCCTGCACCACCTCGATGAAGCGCCGCGGGTCGACGCCGGCCTTCGAGGTCAGCAGCATGCCCTCCGAGAACGCCTGGAGCATCGCCGCGATGAGCCCGTTGCCGGCCAGCTTCACCTGGGTGCCCGCGCCCAGCGCGCCGCAGTGCACCACCTTCTCACCCACCGCCTCGAACAGCGGCTGCGCGCGCGCCATGGCCTTCTCGGCGCCGCCCGCCATGATGACGAGCGTGCCCTTCTCGGCGCCGCCCTTCGACCCGGTCACCGGCGCGTCGATGACCTCGACGCCCTTCGCGCCGAACGCCGCGCCCAGCTCGCTCACCAGCGCCACCGAGACGGTGGAGAAGTCGATGAAGAGCTGGCCGGCCTTCGCGGTCGAGAGCAGGCCCCCGGGCCCCAGGGCCACCTCGCGCAGCGCGGCCACGTCGGCGACGCAGGTGCAGAAGGCGTCGACCTTCGCGGCGACCTCGGCGGGCGTCTGCGCCACGTGCACCCCAGCGGCCTCGAGCGCCCGCGCGGCGGCGGGGGTGCGGTTCCACACCGTCACCTCGAAGCCCTTCTTCTTGAGGTTTGCGGCCATGCGGCTGCCCATCAGGCCCATGCCGAGGAAGCCCACGTGTCGGATGCTCATGAATTGCTCCAGCGGCAGGCGTAGAGTGCCCACGCGAGCCATGCGCCTACCACTGCTCTTCCGCCGCGAAAACTCCGCTCCGGCCCGCGCCGAGCGCCAGGCCAGGCTCGAGCGCGCCGTCACCGACGGCCTGCGCACGCTGTCGAAGGCCCTCAAAGAGGCCGCCGACTTCATCGAGAAGCAGCGCCTCGCGCGCGAGGGCTACGAGACGAAGCAGGACTACCTCCAGCGCACCGACACCAAGCGCTAGGCCCAAGGCGTGTTCTACCGAGCGTTTCGGCTGGTGGTGGCGCTGCTGTTTCGCAACTTCTTCCGGGTCGAGGCGGTGGTCGACCCGACCCGCGCGCTCTCGGCCGACGGGCCCGTCATCTTCGTCGGCAACCACCCCAACGGGCTCGTCGACCCCGGCCTGCTCTTCATGCTGGTGGAGCGCCGCGTCACCTTCCTCGCCAAGGCGCCGCTGTTCCGCATGCCGGTGCTGGGGTGGATCCTCGAGGGGCTCGACGCGCTCCCCGTCTTCCGCAAGCAGGACGGGGCGGGTGACACCTCGAAGAACGACTCGACGCTGACGGCGAGCGTCGACGCGCTGCTGGCAGGCCGCGCCCTCACGCTCTTCCCCGAGGGCAAGAGCCACTCGGAGCCGCGGCTGTCGGACCTGAAGACGGGCTGCGCGCGCATCGCCCTCGACGCCTTCGCGAAGGGCGCGCCGGTGCGCATCGTGCCGGTGGGCATCACCTACGCCGAGAAGAACCGGTTCCGCAGCGCGGTGCACGTCGAGGCGGGCGCGGCGCTCGAGGTGTCGGCCTTCTCGACGGGCCAGGGCTCGAGCGACGCCGAGGCGGTGCGGCGCCTCACCGACGCCATCGGCGCCGCGCTCGCGGCCCTCACCTTGAACCTGGAGCAGTGGGAGGACCTGCCCCTGGTCGAGACCGCCGAGGCCCTCTACGCGCTCGAGCGCGGCGACCGGGCCGGTGACGTCGAGCGGCAGAAGGCCTTCGCGCGCGGCCTGCGCCTGTTGCGCGCCGAGCAGCCTGAGCGGTTCGACGCGCTGAAGGCTGAGGTGGTGTCGTTTCGGCGCCGGCTCGACCTCGTGCAGGTGCGCCCCGAGGAGCTGACGTTTCAGTACCGCTCGGCCACCGTCGCGCGCTTCGTCGGCCGCAACCTCGTCTGGCTCCTGGGGCTGCCCCTCTTCTTCGTCGGCATGGTGGTGTTCTTCGTGCCCTACTGGGTCCCCATCGCCGTGGTGTTGGCCACGAAGCCGGGCAAGGACACCGAGTCGACGGTGAAGGTGCTGACGCTGCTGTTGCTCGCGCCCTTCTGGTGGGCGCTGGTGGTGGCGCTCTCCTGGTGGAGCGCGGGGCCGGTGGCGGGCCTCGTCGCCCTCGGGGGGGTGCCGCCGCTGGCGCTCTTCACCCGCTGGTACTTCGAGCGCCGCGCCGCCGCGCTCCGCGACGCGCGCGTCTTCTTCCTCTTCTTCTCGAGGTCACGGCTCAAGGCCCGCCTGCTCGCCGAGGGCGCGACCCTGGCCCGGCGCATCGACGCGGTGGCCGACGAGCTGCGCTCCCGCGTCACCGCGACGTGATGGCGCGTGGCCAGTGGCCGCGCGTGGTGCGTCAGAGCCCGGTGAGGCCGGTGCAGTCCCGCGCCGTCAACGCCGAGGTGCTGGTGACGCAGCACTGGCCGTAGGTGGTGTTGCACTGGGTCGCGCCGGTCACGTTGGCGCAGTCGGTGTTGGTGGCGCAGACCTCTCGCCACACCATGCCGCCCTTGAGGCCGGCGTCGGGGAAGTACACCGGCGCGCAGCGGTAGCCCGGCCGGGGCGCGCTGCCCAGCGTGAGGCAGGCCTGGCCGCACCAGAAGTCATAGCCGCCGTCGGAGCGGGTGCGCAGCAGCACCTCCATGCCGTTGGCCTGCACGCAGTACGAGTCGGGGGCGAACCCCGTGTACGTCATGCACAAGCCTCCGGTGAAGCCGGTGAAGGGAAGCTCGGAGCCTCCGAAGCACGCGCCGAGGGCCGGGTCGGGTGGGTTGGAGCAGCCGGTGCTGGTGCTGCAGGCGGCGCCGAGGTTCGTGGGCAGGCCGCCGCCGGTGAAGGTGGCGCCCGGCCCCGTGAGGTCGAGCCAGCAGCCGCCGTTGGTCGAGGTCGCCTGGCTGTCGCCGACGTCGACGCACTCGAGCCCCGGCGCGCACTGGCCGCGCATGGCGCAGCCGTTGACGCAGTAGCGTGCCGTCTCGTTGTAGAGGGCCGGCGTCGAGCTGGTGCCGCCCGCGCAGACGTTGCCGGCGCCGCAGTTCGCCTGGCCGTTGGCGGTGCAGGGCAGGGTGCAGAAGCCCTGCTGGAAGAAGGTGGGAGAGAAGCCAGGCGAGGGGTTCGTCTGCGTCTTGCAGATGGCCGTGGGCCCCAGGCTGGGGGTGCACTGGGCGGCGCTGGTGCAAGGCGAGCCGACGCCGCTCGAGGGCGCCCCGCCGCCACTGCCGCCGCCGGTGGCGCTGCCGCCGCCCGTCGCGCTGCCCCCACCGGTCGCGCTGCCCCCGCCCGTCGAGGCGCCGGTGCAGGTGCCGTTGGTGCAGGCGGTGAAGCCGTTGCGCACGCAGTTCTGACAGAAGGTGCCGTTGTTGCCGCAGGTGGTGACGTTGAGGTTGGTGCCCTGGGGCACGCAGACGATCTGCCCGCCGGTCTGCGCCAGGCAGGTGTTGCAGGCGGGCGCGCCGCCGCCGGAGCCACCACCCGCGCCACCGCCGGTCGAGCCCACGCAAGTGCCGAACGCGCTGCACGAGTCGGCGCCGCAGTCGAGGCAGGTGTTGCCGGAGCGACCGCAGGCCGACGGCGCGTTGCCGTTCTGGCAGGTGCCGCCACGGCAGCAGCCCAGACAGTTCTGAGGCGAGCAGGCCGCGGTGCCGCCGCCGGTCGCGCTCCCGCCGCCGGTGACGGTGCCGCCGCCGGTCGCGCTCCCGCCGCCGGTGACGGTGCCGCCGCCGGTCGCGTTCCCGCCGCCGGTGACGGTGCCGCCGCCGGTCGCGTTCCCGCCGCCGGTCGCGAAGCCTCCGCCCACCGCGGTGCCGCCGCCCGTCGCGAAGCCGCCGCCGGTGACCGAGGTGCCGCCGCCGGCGTTGTTGCCGCCGGTGCCGCCGGTGCAGACGCCGCCGAAGCTGCAGGCCTGGCCGAGGGAGCACGAGGTGCACGCCGCGCCCTTCGAGCCGCAGACGCTGTTCTGGTTCCCCTGTTGACAGCGGTTGCTCGAGTCGCAGCACCCGGTGCACGTGGTGGGCGTGCACTGCTGCGGGCCACACGAGGCGGTCGCAGACAGCAGCGCCCCGCAGATGAACCCGGTCATCACCCAGCGCGTCGTCGTCATGAACATGAGGTTGCAGCTCCCGAAGAGCGCCCCGCCGGCCACGGAGAGAGCGCTCGCCAGTCCCCTGTACCCGAAAGCCGGGGCTGGCTTCAAATGCTCCGGAGTTCCGTCGCCCTCGGGCGTCTGGCCGATGGTGACGCCATGGTGGTCGGGTAGAACCCGGTGACGATGACGACGGCGGCGGTGGAGGCGCGGGGGCTCACCAAGCGGTTCGGCGACTTCACCGCCGTCAATGCGCTCGACATGACGATTCCCCGCGGGAGCTTCTACGCCTTCCTCGGGCCCAACGGCGCCGGCAAGTCGACCACCATCTCGCTGTTGACCGGCATCTACGCGCCCGACGCCGGCGCGCTGACGTTGCTGGGCCTCGACGCGGTGAAGGACCCGCTGGCCGTGAAGTCGCGGGTCGGCGTGGTGCCCGAGGAGCTCTCGCTCTTCGAGCGCCTGACCGGCCGGCAGTACCTGACGTTCTGCGGCCGCATGCACGGGCTGCCGGGCGACGAGGCGGAGCGCCGCACCGACGAGCTGCTGACGTTGACCGAGCTCTCATACAAGGGCGGGGCGCTGGTGGCCGAGTACTCCAAGGGAATGCGCCGCCGGCTCGCCATCGCCGCGGCCCTGGTGCACGCGCCCGACCTGGTGTTCCTCGACGAGCCGTTCGAGGGCATCGACGTCATCGCCGCCGGCGTCATCCGCGAGCTGTTGTCCGAGCTGTCGCGACGAGGCGTGACGCTGCTGCTCACCACGCACGTGTTGGAGATCGCCGACCGCCTCGCGACCCACGCGGGCGTCATTCGCGCGGGCAGGCTGGTCGACGAGGGCCCGGTGGGTGAATTGGTGGCGCGGCACGAGGTGAGGTCGCTGGAGCAGGTGTTCGAGAAGCTCATCGGCGCTCCGGTGGCGCGCGACGCGAGGCTGTCGTTCTACGGAGCCGCGCGTGGCGGCTGAGCGGCCCGCGCCGCCGTCGTTCCTTAAGCACCTGGGGTTGCTGTGGCAGCTGCGCCTGAGCATCGGCCTCAACCGCGGCGACGGGCGGCAGCGGTGGCTCTCGGTGGTGGCGTTCCTCTTCTCGGCGTCTCCGTCGGTGGCGCTCGGGCTCACCTTCTACGCGTTCATGCTGCACCCGGTGGTGGTGCGGTCGGACGCGTGGGGCGACTTCCTGGTGCGGCTGCTGCTCTTCGTCACCAGCGCGACCTGGGTGACGTGGCCGGTGTTGTCGGCGGGCGTGGACGACCACTCGGAGCTGTCGCGCTACTCCGCGTTCCCCATCTCGAGCTTCCGGCTGATGCTGGCCTCGACGCTGGCGGGCCTGTTCGAGCCGCGCACCTTCGTCTTCTACGGCCCGGTGGTGGGAGCGACGGTGGGGTACCTGAGGTACCGGCCTCCGGAGTCGTGGCTGGTGGTGCTGCTCGGCTTCGGGGCCTACGTGCTCTTCAACGCGGCGCTCTCGCGGGTCGGGCTGCACGTGATGCTCAACCTCTTGCGGCAGCCGCGCTCGGCCGAGCTCATCGGCGGCGGCTTCGTGGTGACGCTGGTGGTCGCGTCGTTCATTCCCGCGGTGGACACGGGGTGGCTCTTGCGCCTCAACGAGGTGGGCGCAGCGGCGGTGCCCGACACCATCGTCGAAGACGCGGCGCTGGCGCTGGGCCGGTTCCCCACGGGGTGGTTCGGGCACCTGCTGCGGGCGAGCTGGGCGGGCCGCCTCGACCTGGCCCTGGCCGACGCGCTCGCGACCTTCGAGGTGAGCCTCGTCGCGCTGGTGGTGGCGTGGGGGCTGTTGCTCCAGTTCCACCGCTTCACGGGGCGGGCCGGCGCGCTCTCGAGCCGGGCGCGCGCGTCGAACCCGTTCGCGCGCACGCGGCACACCTTCTCGACGCTGGTGGTGCGCGAGGCCCTCGACCTCTGGAACAACCCGCGCGCGCGGCTGCTGGCGTCGGTGCCCTTCGTGCTGGCGATTCTGCTGAAGCTGCTGTCGGGGCGGGCGCTCTTCGTCTTCTTGCTGGGCGACTCGGCCGACGCGTGGGTGATGGGCGGGCTCACGGTGTACGGCGCCATCGTGCTCTCCTCCACGTTCTCGCAGAACGCGTTCGCCTACGACGGGCACGGCTTCACGGTGTTCTTGGCGTCTCCGGTGCCGCTGGGCGAGGTGCTGCGCGCGAAGAACGTGGTGCACGGCGGGGTGGGCGGCGCCATGGGCGTGCTGGTGGTCGCCTTCTACGTCGTCTACTTCGGCGCCGGCGGCCCGCTCGAGGTCGCCGGCGCGCTGCTGTCGGTGCTGGCGCTGGTGCCGGTGCTGCTCACCGCCGGCAACTTCCTCTCGCTCTTCTTTCCGGTGAAGTTCCACGCGAACCTGAAGCGGCGCGACAAGCTGCCCTTCACGGCGTCGATGCTCGGGCTCGCGGCGGCCTCGGTGGGGACGGCGCCGTTCGTGGTGGCGATGAAGCTGGTGGGCAAGTCCGGCCCGTCGCTGATCACCGTGGCGCTGATCGGCGCCTCGGCGCTGGGGGCGTGGGGCGGGTACGCGCTCTCGCTGCCGCTGGTGCTGAAGCTCCTGGACCGTCGTCGAGAGCTCATCTTGCGCGCCGTGACGCGCGAGTAGGCCTGACGCGTGTCGGAGTTGGTGACGCGTCGTGCCGGGCCTTGAAGGCCGCGGCGTGAGAGGCTCTCGAGCGACGGGCCGTTTCGTTGGGGGGCGGTGAACAGCGCTGGTTTGGCCGAGGCACCGAATGGAGCCAGAACGAGTCATGGAGGAAGTCGTCTGCCTGCGGGAACGCAGGGTGGTGAAGGTCAGCCCTGACGGCGAGCGGACCATCAGCTGCGCGGACCACTGCCCGCTCGAGGCCTGCTCCCATCGCGTCAGGCGCAGCGATGAGTCTGACTCCCTCGACCGCGACTCGCTGATGCGCCACCGCTTCGGTCTTCAGTTCTGCGGAGAGCTGGTGACACCGCTGGTGACGGCGCTCGACTCGGAGCTGTCGGTGAACGAGGCCCTCGCGGTGCTCGACGCCGCCCGCGTGTCCTCAGCGCCGGTGGTGGATGACAACATGGTGTTGGTGGGCCAGGTGTCGAGCGTCGAGCTGCACGCCGGCGAGGCGAAGAGCGACCTCGAGGTGGAGGACGCGATGTCGACCGCGGTGGTGGCGGTGTCGGCGCGCTCGACGGTGCCCGAGATTGCCCAGGTGATGGATGAGCACGACCTCGACCGGGTGCCGGTGGTGAACGACCAGGGCCAGCTGCTCGGGTTGGTGACGGCGATCGACCTCGTGAGGTGGTTTCGGCGGCACGCGCTGGCCGAGTGAGGAGCTGACGGTGGGCTCCCAGGTCCCGCGGGCGGCCCTCCTGCCGGAGTCGTCGTAGCGGCAGCTCGACCCCAGGCGGAGGACGGCTCTCGGGCGGTGCAGCGGCTGATCCGCGAGCGCCGTCAGAGCTCCGTCGCCGTTGTCCGCGTCGTCGGTCTACTTCGCGGTGTCGTCGTCGTCGGTGTCGTCGGTGTCGTCGGTGTCCTCGGTGTCGTCGTCGTCGTCAGTGTCGGTGTCGTCGGCGTCCTCGGTGTCGTCGTCGTCGTCGGTGTCGGTGTCGTCGGTGTCGGTGTCGTCGGTGTCGGTGTCGTCGGTGTCGTCGGTGTCGTCGGCGTCCTCGGTGTCGTCGGCGTCCTCGGTGTCCTCGGTGTCGTCGGCGTCCTCGGTGTCGTCGGCGTCCTCGGGCTCGTCGGCGTCCTCGGTGTCGTCGGCGTCCTCGGCATCATCCGACGCCTCACTGCCCCCATCGTGCTCGACGAAGAACACGCCGTCGTGGCTCTGCACCAGTTCGTGCCGGCCGGCCTCCACCTCATCGACCCAGGCGGCGATCCACTTCGGCACCGAGTCGCCGACCCGCTGGAGGAACGGAGCCTCCTCGAGGGTCGCGAAGACGCGGCCCGACTTCGCTTGCACCAGCACGCACAGCGCCTCGCCGACGGCGATGGGAATCCACTCGTCTGACGCGGCCTCGTCGGGGGTCAGGCCGGCTTGCGCGGCGAAGGCGGGCTCTCCACGCACGCGTCGCAGCTTCGCGATCGCCTTCGGCCGCTCGTTGAGCACCCAGGCCACCGGCAGCAGCTGCAGCGCGCCGATGAGGCTGTCGCCGCGGCGCTTCTGGCCGTCGTGGAGCATCCACCAGGTGCGCAAGCCGGCAGGCACCCGGAAGCCCAGCTTCTGCTCGAGCTTCGACAGGTGCAGCGGCTTGGTGCCCGGAGAGAGCGACTGCAGCAGGTCGGCCCCGTCGTGCTCACGCAGCCACGCCGCGAGGCGCCGGAATGAGTCGACCAGCGAGGTCTGTTCATTCAAGGGAGGAGGAGGAGGCATGCGCCCGACTACCGCACTCGCGGCGCCGCCACCCGCTCAACGAGCACGGTCACGTTCGGTCGACCGTGCTCCAGGAGGTGCTCAGCACCCCGTGCGCTTCGGCGCGGGCTTCGGCGCTGGGGCGGCGCAGCCCGTGCTGACCTTCGGCTTCACGGCTGGCGCGGCGGGCTTCTTCGGCGCAGGCGCTGCACAGCCCGAGGAGACCTTCTCTTTCGTCGTCTTCCTGGTGCCAGCGCGGCTGAGCAGGTCGGCGCTGCGGGTCGAGACCTTGGTGCTCGGCCGCGTGGTGGTCTTCGCCGTCCACCCCTTGGCGCCGCCGGTGCTCGCCCCGCAGCCGGTCGCGACTGGCTTGCGCGCGGGGGCCTTGGCGGGGGCGCGGGTCGAGGCTCCACACCCCGTCGCGATGGGCTTCTTTGCGCCTGCTCTTCCAACCGTCATGGGGCTGCTCCTGGTGCGTGCTTCGTGGGACGTCGGCCGCGCTTCGGCGCGACACTTTCTTTCGGCTCGTAGTGACACCAACTGTCGGGGCCGCCCAGGCCGTTGTCGGCGTAGAGCGCGCGCACCCGGCACCCGCCGCGGCAGGTGTCGAAGTGTTTGCAGCTGCCGCACAGGGGGCCCGGCTGCTGGGCGCGCAGGAGCACGAACCCGCGGCCCTTCTTCCAGAGGTCGACCAACCGCTGGGTGCGGACGTTGCCGCTGTCGAAGCCGCCGGGGAGGTTGAGGCACGGCGTCACGTTGCCTCGTGGGTCGACGCCGAGCACCACGCGCGCCGCGACGCAGCCGAAGCCCTCGAAGTCGGGTTCGCCTTGCTCGTGCGGGTGCGGCGCGTCGAGGGTCACGCCCAGCCGCTCGGCCTCGGGTCGAGCCAGGTCGATGGCGCGCGCGAAGGTGTCGCGGTCACACACGAGCGTGGTGTCTTTCATCGCCTCGCCGGCGGGGTAGGCGGGGCGCAGCAGCAACACGCGCGCGCCCTGCTCCTTCGCCATCGCCACCAGGCGCGGCGTGAGGGCGGCGTTCTCGGGGGTGATGGTGACCGAGAGGTTGAAGCCGTGCGGCCAGTGGGCGCGCAGCACCTCGAGCCCGGCCAGCGTCTTGTCGAAGGCGCTGGGCCCTCGTACGCGGTCGTTGGTCTCGGCGTCGGGGCCATCGAGGCTCACCGCGAGCGACGCCGGCGGGCACTTCGCCAGCCTCTCGAGCGTCTCGCGGCGAACCAGCGAGGCGTTGGTGTGGACGAAGCAGTCCACGCCCTTCGAGTCGGCGTAGGCCACGATGTCGGGCAGCTCCTTGCGGAGGAACGGCTCGCCGCCGCCCAGCACCAGCTTGAGGCAGCCGAGCTCGACCAGCTGATCGACCAGGCCCTTGATGTCCTCGAGCGTCAGCTCATCGGGGGCGCGTCGGCCCGAGCTCGAGTAGCAGTGGTTGCAGGCGAAGTTGCACGCGAGCGTGACGCCCAGGTGGCACACCAGCGGCGCGGCCCAGGCGCCCTTGACGTCTCGCTGCTCGAGGAGTCGGCCGGTGAAGCCCGTCTCGGTGACGGCCCCGTCGGCGACCAGCTGGTCTCGGAGCGCGGCGGCCTCTTCGTCGCCCACCTGCTCGGCCAACATGCGCTGCGCCTCGTCGAGGCCGACCTCGCCCGACGCCGTGCAGAGGAACGCCTCACCCGCCGAGACGCCGTAGTACTGGTGGGTCTCGCGGTCGTACATGAGCGCGCGCTCGGCCTCGAGGCGCAGGGTGTGTCTCGGCGCGAAGGTGCTGGGGGGCGTGCCGGGCACGAGCGACACCGTAGCTCAGCTTCGGCGGGAAGAGGGTTCGCGCCTGCTCCGGCGGCAGTGCCGGCGAGGCTGGAGCTCGGGGGGGCAACCCCTCCGAGAGCGGCACGAGCTCGCCTGGCTTCAGGGTGACGACGGCCCCGACGCGACCGCGAGTTGCCCGTGCCGCACGCGCTTGGGGCCGGTGCCCATCTCGACGGCGTCGGCCGAGCGCGCCGCTAGGGCATACACATGCCGTGACGGCCGATGCTCGTCACCAGCATCGCGCGGGGCCGGCCGGGCAGTTGAGGGAACCCGATGCGCTTGTAGGTCGAGTTGGTGCTCGTCTGCTCGAACTCATAGACCTCCCACCGTTGGCCCCCGATCAAGTGCACGCCGCTTCGTTCTACGACGAAGGCGCCGTAGTGCGGCTCGAGGTTGCTGATCCGCACCTTGGTCGGCGTGACTGTGACGGTCACGGGCTCGGACGTTCGCGAACCAAAGAGGCCGTTCTCCGAAACGTCGCACTGGAAAGGGTACTCAACCTGAAAGCTCTCTTTGAGCGTTCTTCCGTCGTCTTCGGAACGACGCCGGTGTTCGGCCAGGACGCGCTGGTTCTCCGCCACCCGCTCGTCAGACTTCTTCAAGAAGGCTTCGTGCTTCGCCTTCTGAACGATCGCGCGGTCGAGGTAGAGCTGGAGCGAGAAGGCAAAGCCGGGCGAGTTTCGACGCATGTGGTCCATGGGGGTCTGCCCTGCGGCGTTGGAGACGCGCACGTTCACCTTGTCGCTCAGGAGCGCGTCGTGCAGGTCCTGCCAGAAGCGGCTCGGAGTCACGTCGTTGTCAGCGAGAACGGACAGGTGAAGGAGCGTGTTGCCGTCTCGGTCGAGAATCGACTTCTCGAGCGTGCCTGCCTTCTGCAACAGCATCTCCGTGGGGCCCCACTTCCCGAGGACCACCGCGTACTGGAGCGCGGTGAGTCCCTCCGGCGTCTTCATGGACACATCCGCTCCATGCTCGAGAAGGAGCTTCAGGCATCTGCGGTAGCGATCGTTCTCCTCGACGTTGCGCTCGCCGGCCTGCTTGTTGCGCAGAGCGAGTTCCACGTCGTAGTCGACGTAGTGACGAATCAACCAGAGGAGCGGGGTCAGGCCTTCGGCGTTCTGCGCATTCACGTTCGCCCCCGCGGCGAGCTGCGCCTCCGCGAGGCCCGGCCGTCCGTAGCGGAGCTCGCCGAAGAGCGCGGCGTCCGCGGGCGTGGCCGAGAGGAAGACGCCGAGGGCGACCGCTGTCGTGAGAATCACGGTGTCGCAGCCTATCAAGCGCGTAGCGGTCAAGTCCCGGGTCGTGGGCCGTCGGTGTGGGACGTGGTGCCCCAGCGGTGCGGCGAGGTGAGGCACGGCGAGGGCCTCGCTGCCGAGCGCTGGCGCTCGCTTCCCTCGGTTGGGCGGACAGCCGGTGCCCCGATGCGTCAACGCGGCCGCCGCGACGCCTTGCGGGCCTGCGCCCCCGGGGCGAGATTTCGGGCCCCATGCACACCCTCTCTCGGTGGGACCCAGACCAGGCACGAGGGCTGATCTCGAGCGAGCTCCGCGCGGCGCGCGCGTTTCTGGGTGACGACGGCCCCGACGCGACCGCGATGTTGCCAGTGCTGCACGCGCTCCAGGCGCGCTTCGGTTACCTGCACGCCGAGGCCACCGCGCTCATCGCCGACGCCCTCAACGTCTCGAAGGCCGAGGTGAAGGGCGTCATCTCGTTCTACGCCGATCTGCGCACCGCGCCCCCCGGCCAGCACACCGTCTCGCTCTGTCGCGCCGAGGCGTGTCAGGCGCGCGGCGCCGACGCGGTGGCGGCCCACCTCGAGCACCGGCACGGCCTCACCCCCGGCGCGACGGTCGAGGGCGTCACCCTCGAGAGCGCCTCTTGCCTGGGCAACTGCGCGCTCGGGCCCACCGCGCTCGTCGACGCCTCGAGGGTGGTGGGGCGGCTCGACCTGCCAGCCGCCGATCAGCTCCTTGCCCGCCTGAAGGAGCGCGCGCCGTGAAGGTCTTCGTCCCCGGCGACGCGGCGGCGCAGTCGGTCGGCGCCGACGAGGTCGCCGCGGCCTTCGTCGCCGCGGGAGGTGCCGGGCTCGAGGTCGTTCGCACCGGCGCTCGCGGGCTGTGCTGGCTCGAGCCGCTCGTCGAGGTGGACAGCGCGCACGGCCGCCTCGGCTTCGGCAACGTCCAGCCCGCCGAGGTGCCGGCGCTCCTCGAGGCGCTGCGCTCGGGCTCGCCGCACCCGAAGGCGCTGGGGCTCGTGGCGTCGCTCCCAGCGATGGCGCGCCAGCGGCGCCTGACCTTCGCCCGCGTCGGCGTCGTCGACCCGGGCTCGTTCGACGACTTCGTGGCCAACGGTGGCCTGCGCGGGTGGACGCGCGCGTCGTCGCTCACGCCGTCGGAGATCGTCGGGCACGTCATCGCCTCGGGGTTGCGCGGTCGAGGCGGCGCCGGCTTTCCCGCGGGGCTCAAGTGGAAGACGGTGGCCGAGGCGAAGAGCGCGCGGAAGTACGTGGTGTGCAACGCCGACGAGGGTGACAGCGGCACCTTCGCCGACCGCATGGTGCTCGAGGGCGACCCCTTCCTCCTGCTCGAGGGCATGCGCATCGCCGGGCGGGCGGTCGGGGCGAGCCACGGCTTCGTCTACTGCCGCTCCGAGTACCCGCGCGCCGTCGAGGTGCTGCGCGCGGCCGTCGTCACCGCGAGGAGCCGTGGGGTGCTCGGAGCCGGCTTCGACGTCGAGGTGCGCGTGGGCGCCGGCGCCTATGTGTGTGGAGAAGAGACGGCGCTCCTCGAGAGCCTCGAGGGCAAGCGCGGGCAGGTGCGCGCCAAGCCGCCGCTCCCGGCGCACGAGGGCCTCTTCGGCAGGCCCACGCTGGTGAACAACGTGCTGACGCTCGCGGCGGTGCCGTGGGTGCTCGAGCACGGCGGCGACGCGTACGCGGCGCTCGGGGTCGGGCGCTCGCGCGGCACCATGCCGGTGCAGTTGGGCGGCAACGTGAAGTTCGGCGGGCTCTACGAGCTCCCGTTCGGCGTCACGCTGCGGGAGCTGGTCTTCGACCTGGGCGGCGGCACCGCCTCGGGCCGGCCGGTGCGCGCGGTGCAGGTGGGCGGGCCGCTGGGCGCGTACTTCCCCGACGCGCTGCTCGACACGCCGCTCGACTACGAGGCGCTGGCGAAGGCCGGCGGCATTCTCGGCCACGCTGGCGTGGTGGTGTTCGACGACACGGTGGACCTCGCCAGGCAGGCGCGCTTCGCCTTCGACTTCTGCGCCCTCGAGAGCTGCGGCAAGTGCACGCCGTGTCGCATCGGCTCCACCCGCGGCGCCGAGCTGCTCGACCAGGTGGCGCGCGGCGTCGAGCCCGAGAAGAACCTGGCCCTCGTCAATGCGCTCTGCGCCGTGCTGACCGACGCGTCGCTCTGCGCGCTCGGCGGGCTGACGCCGCTGCCGGTGATGAGCGCGCTCGAGCACTTCCACGAAGACTTCACCCGCCGGGCGAGGTGAGCCGTATGGCGTTCGAGAGAGACTTCGACCAGGGCACGCCGGTGGTGGTGAGCGACGAGAAGGTGCGCCTCACCATCGACGGCCGTCAGGTGACGGTGGCGCGCGGCACGTCGGTGATGGCGGCCGCGGCGGGCCTCGGCGCCGCGATCCCAAAGCTGTGCGCCACCGACAGCCTCGAGGCCTTCGGCTCCTGCCGGCTCTGCCTCGTGGAGATCGAGGGTCGCCGCGGCACGCCCGCCTCGTGCACCACGCCGGCCGAAGAGGGCATGGTCGTGCGCACCCAGACCGACCGGCTGAAGACGCTGCGGCGCGGGGTGATGGAGCTCTACGTCTCGGACCACCCGCTCGACTGCCTCACCTGCTCGGCCAACGGCGACTGCGAGCTGCAAGACATGGCGGGCGCGGTGGGGCTGCGTGAGGTGCGCTACGGCCACGAGGGGGCGCAGCACCGCACCACGCCGCCCGACGCCTCGAACCCCTACTTCACCTTCGACTCGTCGAAGTGCATCGTCTGCTCGCGCTGCGTGCGCGCCTGTGAAGAGGTGCAGGGCACCTTCGCGCTCACCATCGAAGGCCGCGGCCTCGCCAGCAAGGTGGCCACCGGGAGCGCCGACTTCCTCTCGAGCGAGTGCGTGTCGTGCGGCGCGTGCGTGCAGGCGTGCCCGACCGCCACCTTGAACGAGAAGTCCGTCATTGAGCTCGGCACGCCCACCGGCGTGGTGGAGACGACCTGCGCCTACTGCGGCGTCGGCTGCGGCTTCCGCGCCGAGACGCAAGGCGACCGCGTGGTGCGCATGGTGCCCTCGAAGAAGGGCCAGGCCAACGAGGGGCACTCGTGCGTGAAGGGGCGCTTCGCCTTTGGCTACGCCTCGCACGAAGACCGCATCACCACGCCGATGATCCGCGCGCGCATCACCGACCCGTGGCGGAAGGTGACGTGGGACGAGGCCTTCACCCACGCCGCCAACGAGCTCCAGCGGCTCCAGGCGAAGTACGGCCCCGACGCCATCGGGGGCATCACCTCGTCGCGCTGCACCAACGAAGAGGTGTTCCTGGTGCAGAAGCTGGTGCGGGGCGGCTTCGGCAACAACAACGTCGACACCTGCGCGCGCGTCTGCCACTCGCCGACCGGCTACGGCCTGAAGCAGACCTTCGGCACCTCGGCCGGCACCCAGGACTTCAAGTCGGTCGCGAAGGCCGACGTGGTGCTCGTCATCGGCGCCAACCCCACCGACGCGCACCCGGTGTTCGCCTCGCGGCTCAAGCGGCGGCTGCGTGAAGGCGCCCGGCTCATCGTGGCGGACCCGCGCCGCATCGAGCTGGTCCGCGCTCCCCACGTCGAGGCCACCCACCACCTCGCGCTCAAGCCCGGCACCAACGTGGCGCTCATCAACGCGCTGGCGCACGTGGTGGTGACCGAAGGGCTGGTGAAGCAGCAGTACGTCGCCGAGCGGTGCGAGCCCGACGACTTCGAGCGCTGGGCGCGCTTCATCGCCGACCCGGTCAACTCGCCCGAGGCCATGGAGGGCGCCACCGGGGTGCCCGCGGCCGAGGTGCGCGCGGCGGCGCGGCTCTACGCGTCGGCGCCGAACGCGGCCATCTACTACGGCCTCGGCGTCACCGAGCACAGCCAGGGCTCGACGATGGTGATGGGCATGGCCAACCTCGCGATGGCCACCGGCAACATCGGGCGTGACGGCGTGGGGGTGAACCCGCTGCGCGGGCAGAACAACGTGCAGGGCTCGTGTGACATGGGCAGCTTCCCCCACGAGCTGCCGGGCTATCGCCACGTCGCCGACGACGCCACGCGCGAGCTCTTCGAGGGGCTGTGGGGCGTGCCGCTCTCGAAGGACCCCGGGCTGCGCATTCCCAACATGCTCGATGAGGCCCTCGCCGGCGCCTTCAAGGGGCTCTACGTGCAGGGTGAGGACCTCGCCCAGTCAGACCCCAACACGCAGCACGTGGTGAAGGGCCTCGAGGCGATGGAGTGCGTCATCGTGCACGACCTCTTCCTCAACGAGACCGCCAAGTACGCGCACGTCTTCTTCCCCGGCAGCTCCTTCCTCGAGAAGGACGGCACCTTCACCAACGCCGAGCGCCGCATCAGCCGCGTGCGCAAGGTGATGCAGCCGCTCTCGGGCCTCGCCGACTGGGAGGTGACGCTCGGGCTGGCCAACGCCATGGGCATGGGGCTGCGCTACGCGCACCCCAGCGAGGTGATGGAGGAGATCGCCCAACTCACGCCGACCTTCGCGGGCGTCTCGTACGAGAAGCTCGACGCGCTCGGCAGCGTGCAGTGGCCGTGCAACGCGCAGGCGCCGCGCGGCACTCCGGTGATGCACGTGGACCGCTTCGTGCGCGGCAAGGGCCGCTTCATGTTGACCGAGTTCATCCCCACGCTCGAGCGCTCGGGCCCGCGCTTCCCGCTGCTGCTGACGACGGGGCGCATCTTGAGCCAGTACAACGTGGGCGCGCAGACCGCGCGCACGCCCAACACCGCCTGGCACGACGAAGACGTGCTCGAGGTGCACCCCTTCGACGCCGAGAACCGCGGCCTGACGACGGGCGACCTGGTGCTGCTGGCCAGCAGGGCAGGCGAGACGACGCTGCGCGCGCTGGTGACCGAGCGGGTGCAGCCGGGCGTGGTGTACACGACGTTCCACCACGCGAAGACCGGCGCGAACGTGGTGACGACCGAGTTCTCTGACTGGGCCACCAACTGCCCCGAGTACAAGGTGACGGCGGTGCAGGTGTCGAAGACGTCGGGGCCGAGCGCGTTTCAGCGTGAAGACCGCCGGCGTGACGTCGCGCTCCGGCAGGTGCTCGAGGGAGGCCCCGATGTCACGCGTTGAGCTCGACGCCGTCGCGTTCGCCTTCGACGGGGCCGACGCGCCGCGCCCCCGGGACGTCGCCGTCGAGGCGCCGGTGAACGTCGTCTACGGCGCGCGCCCCTACGCGGTGATGATGACGACGCCGGCCGACCTCGAAGACTTCGCCTATGGCTTCACGGTGACCGAGGGCGTGGTGACCGACGCCGCGTTCATCAAGGGCGTGCAGGTGTTGGAGCGGGCAAGGGGCGTCGAGCTGGTGGTGACGTTGAGGGCCGACGCGCCCCGGCACCCGCTGCGCGAGCGGAGCCTCTCGGGGCGAACCGGCTGCGGCCTGTGTGGTGTCACCTCGCTGGAGCAGCTCCCCATGGTGAAGGCGCAGGGGCTGGCGGGCGTCGACGTCTCACTTCCCGCGGTGCGCGCGGCCCTCGCGGCGCTCGAAGCGCAGCAGCCGCTCAACGGGTTGACGCGCGCGGTGCACGCGGCCGCGTGGTGCTCCGCCGGGGGCACGCTCGAGCAGGTCCGTGAAGACGTGGGCCGGCACAACGCGCTCGACAAGCTCATCGGCGCCCGGCTCCGCGCGGGGCTGCCGCCGGGTGAGGGGTTCCTGTTGCTGACGAGCCGGTGCTCCTACGAGCTGGTGGACAAGGCGGCGGCGTACGGCGCGCGCACCATCGTCACCATCTCGGCGCCCACGTCGTTCGCGGTGGAGCGGGCGCGCGCGCACGACATGACGCTGCTCGCGGTGGCGCGGCGCGATGGCGTGCTGGCGTTTCACGGCGCCGAGCGCGTGCGGAGGGCGTGATGGACGCGACGAAGCTGGTGCACATGGCGAACCAGATCGCCCTCAACTTCCGGCTCCAGCCGACGGACGACGCCGCGGCGCTGACCGCCGAGCACCTGAAGGCCTTCTGGAGCCCGGCCATGCGCCAGGCCCTCGTCGCGCACCTCGCGTCGGGTGGCGAGGGGCTCGAGCCGCTGGCCAAGGCGGCCGCGGCCCGGCTCTCACCCGGCTGACCGTCGAGACGCCCGCCACGTCGTCGTGAACCCCAGCCGCTCCACGACGGCGAACGACGACTCGAGCAGCTCGGCGGGGCTCACGGGCTCGCATGCTACCCTCGGGGCCCATGGCGAAACGAAGACACCCGCACCAGGCGACGCTGACCGCCCTTCGAGACTTCGGCCTCGGCTACCCCGGCGCGCACACCAAGAGCCCCTGGCCCGGGCACCTCGACCTCGCCGTCAACGACAAGACCTTCACCTACCTCAGCGTCGACGGGGAGCCGCTGCGCCTGTCGTGCAAGCTGCCCGCCTCGAGCGCGCTGGCCCTCACGCTCCCCTTCACCGAGCCCACCGGCTACGGGCTGGGCAAGAGCGGCTGGGTGAGCGCGTCGTTCGCCGACGCCGACACCCCGCCCGTCGAGCTGCTCAAGCAGTGGATCGACGAGAGCTACCGCGCGCAGGCGCCGAAGAAGCTCCTCGAGCAGCTGGCCACGCCTGCGCTCACCACCGCGCCCCGGCCCGCGAAGAAGACGGCCGCGAAGAAGGGCGCTGCGACGAAGCGCACGAAGAAGAAGCCGCCGAGGGCGTGACGTCGCGTTGCGTTCCGGCCACCGCGGCCGCATGAGAGCGGCGTGCTGCGTGCCTGGTACTCCGACTCCTATGCGGTGCCGCTCCCCGAGGGCCACCGCTTCCCCATGGGCAAGTACCGGCTGGTGCGAGAGCGCCTGCTCGCGCTGGGGGTGCTGAGCGCCGAGCAGCTGGAGGAGGCCGAGCCGGTGGGGCGTCAGGCCCTCCACCGGGTGCACACCGAGGCCTACGTGCGCGCGTGCTTCGACGGCACCCTCGACGAAGCGGCGCTGCGGCGGGTGGGCTTCCCCTGGTCGAAGGCGCTGCTCGAGCGCTCGCTGGCCTCGGCGGGCGGCACGCTCTCGGCGGCGCGCTGGGCGCTCACCCACGGCGCCGCAGGCAACCTGGCCGGCGGCACGCACCACGCGCACGCGGACTTCGGCTCGGGCTACTGCGTCTTCAACGACCTCGCCGTCACCGCGTCGGCGCTGCTCGAGGAGCGGCAGGTGGAGCGGGTGCTGGTCGTCGACCTCGACGTGCACCAGGGCGACGGCACCGCGGCCATCTTCCAGCGTGAGCCGCGCGTCTTCACCTTCTCGATGCACGGCGCGAAGAACTTCCCCTTTCGCAAGCAGGTGTCGAGTCGTGACGTCGAGCTCCCCGATGGCTGTGACGACGCACACTACCTGGCGCTGCTCGACGAGCACCTGCCCGAGGTGTTCGAGGCCTTCGCGCCGTCGCTGGTGCTGTACCAGGCGGGCGTCGACGCGCTGAAGGAAGACACGCTCGGCCGGCTCCACCTCACGCACGAGGGCCTGCGCGCCAGAGACCGGCGCGTGTTCGACCTCTGCTGGAGCCGCGCGGCGCCGGTGGTGGTGACGCTCGGGGGCGGCTACGCCAGGCCCATCGAGGCGTCGGTCGAGGCGAGCGTCGGCACCTGGGTCGAGCTGCGCAGGCGGTTCGGCTGAGCACCTCGAGGTGGACCCGCGGCCGCGAGTCATCCGCCCGCGCTTCTCCCCGACGCCCACTTGTGGCGAACTCGAGCTCCATGCGCGCGCTCCTCCTGTTGGGCCCGGTCCTGCTGCTCTCCTTCACCGGCTGCGTCAGGCGCGTGGTGACCGCGCCGCCCGACATGGGTGCGCCGCCCGCTGATGCGCCGTCGAACGCCGTGGGCGTGCACTTCGACTCCGACCGCGACGGCCGGGCGTGGCAGGTGCTCGCGGGCACCCAGCCCCCCTGTCAGCTCCCGTGCTCGATGTGGGTCGACCCGACGCAGACGGTGCACCTGCGCTCGTCGGCCGGAGACGGCCTCTACCTCGACGCCCTCGACCTCGAGCTGCAGGGCGCGAAGCACGGCGTCGTCATCGCCTCGGGCCGCAACCGCGGTGAGCACGTCAACGGGCTGGTCTTCACCACGCTTGGGGCGATGGGGCTGGTGACCGGCATCGCCCTGGCCGCGGTGGGCTGCAGCGACACCCAGCGCCGTGGCGGCATGTGCGTGGCGGGCCTCATCACCTCGGGCCTGGGCGCGCCGCTGATGGCCGTCGCCATCTGGATGATCGTCGACTCGGCGCCGCAGGCGCACTTCTTCCCTGTGTTCTCGACGGCCCCTGCGCGTGGTGAGCCGGTGAGCGTGGTGGTCACCCCTGCGGGGGTCGCCGGCCGCTTCTAAGGCCCTGCGTCACACCTCGCCCGCGAAGGTCCGACACCTGAAGAGAAGGTCCGACACCTGAAGACAGGTCGCCCCGACGGTGCTCCGCAACGCCTTGACGGTGCTCCGCAACGCCCCGACGGCGCTCCGCAACGCCCCGACGGCGCTCCGCAACGCCCCGACGGCGCTCCGCAACGCCCCGACGGTGCTCCGCAACGCCCCGACGGCGCTCCGCAACGCCCCGACGGTGCTCCGCAACGCCCCGACGGCGCTCCGCAACGCCCCGACGGTGCTCCG
>JACSRE010000092.1 GCA_014879945.1 Myxococcus sp. | reverse complement strand
GGCTTCGGACCGTCGGCGCCCATCGTCATTTGCGAGCAGCTACAGCCCACCACCACCAGGGCGAGGAGTCGGCGCATGCCCTGCAGCCTGCCACAAGGGCGCGTCAGTCGGCCTTCATCACCAGCAGCGGCTGGCCCTTGAGCCGACAGGCGGCGTCGAGCATCTCGAAGCTCAGCATCTCTTTGAGGAAGGTGTCGCTGACGGGCCCGCGCACCAGCCGCAGCCCCTCGAGCGGCACGTTCTTCTTGAGCCAGTCGACCCACCCCTTGTTGCGCGGGCCGACGCCCAGCACGGTGCCGTCCTCCAGGCGCAGCAGCACCACGAACTCCTTCGGGAGCCCCCTGGGCGCGCTGCGCACCACCACCACGTTGCGGTGCTCGACGCCGGCCCCCTTGGCGGGCGCCGCGGCCTCTTCGGGCGCGGCGGCCCTCTCGGCGGCCCGCTGCTGCTGGAGCGCGCCCTCCATCGCCTGCTGCTGCCGCCGCGTGGCCACCTTCGCCACCGGCACCCACAGGCCGACGGCGCTGACGCACGTCTCGTAGTCCACGTCGTGCGCAGTGAAGCGGCCGTACCCGGCCACCTGGCACTCGACGAGGGGCTTCGAGGCGATGGGGCCAAAGCGCGTCCACCGCACGCCGCGCGCGTCGTCGTGGAACGAAAGGTCGCCCCCCAGCTCGGCGGCGATGCACTTCACCGCGTACTGGGTGTCGCCGATGCGGTGCTGCCCCGCGGCCACCACGTAGCTGCCGTCTTTGAGGCGCACGCTGCCGTCGAGGTCTCGCAGCCAGGCCGGCACCTCGCCCGCCGACTTCGCCCGAAGAACCACCACTGCCCCGCGCGCCCGGTCTGGACTCATGGGGGCGGCTCCCTACTACGTCGGAGGCCGTTGGGCGTCGGCCTCGAACAGCTTCTCGAGGTCGAGCCGCGACTGCACCGCGCGCTCCTGGAGCGTCTTGAGGTCGCTGCGGTGCTGGAAGCTCTCCATCAGCAGCTGCTCGTCGTGGGCACGGAAGGTGGACAGCGTGCGCGCCACCTCGGAGGTGGGCATGCCCAGGGCCGCCAACACCTCGCCCGTCATCTCGAGGCTCGAGGCGAACGTCTCGCGCATCAGGTGCGTCACGCCCAGCGCCAGCAGCTCGTACGCGTGCTGCCGGTTGCGGGCGCGCGCGATGATGGTGAGCTGCGGGAAGTGCTTCTGCGCCGCCTTGGCCACCTGCACCGACTTCTCGACGTCGTCGATGGCCAGCACCAGCAGCCTGGCCCTCGCGGCGCCGGCGGCCTCGAGCAGCTCGATGCGCGAGGCGTCGCCGTAGAACACCTTGTTCCCGAAGCGCCGCACGAAGTCCACGTGGGCGCTCGAGGCGTCGAGGGCCGTGAAGGGAATGCGCCGCGCCGTCAGCACCCGGCCCACCACCTGCCCGACGCGCCCGAAGCCCGCGATGACGACGGGAATCTCACCCTCGCCCGAGAGCGCGTCGAAGGCCTTCTCCACGGACTTCGGCGAGAGCCGCGGCGCGAGGAACTTCTCGAACAGGGTGAAGGCCACCGGCGTGACGGCCAGCGACAGGCCCACCACCAGCACCAGCAGCTGCGACACCTCGGGCGTCAGCGCCGCCGTCGAGGTGGCCAGGCCGAACACCACGAAGGCGAACTCGCCCCCCTGCGAGATGGACACCGCCAGCCGCAGCGCCCCCAGCCGCGAGCCCGCGCGCAGGGTGCCGATGCCGAACAGCACCGCGCTCTTCACCAGCAACAGGCCCACCACCAGCCCCACCACCAGCAGCGGCTGCGCCTTCACCAGCGACAGCTTCACCGACATGCCCACCGCCATGAAGAAGAGCCCCAGCAAGAGGCCCTTGAAGGGCTCGATGTCGGCCTCGAGCTCGTGGCGGTACTCCGAGTCGGCCAGCAGCACGCCGGCCGAGAAGGCGCCCAGCGTCGCCGAGAGGCCGATGCTCTCCATGATGACGGCCGTGCCGGTGACGACGAGGAGCGCGAAGGCGGTGAAGAGCTCCTGGCTGTGCAGCGCGGCGATCTGCTTCAGCACCGGGCGCAGCACCACCCGGCTGGCCACCACCATGGTGGCGAAGGTGGCCAACACCTTGAGCAGCCCCAGCCCGAAGCCCCCCTCGGCGGCCGGCGCGGCGTGGGTGCCCAGCAGCGGCAGCAGCGCGAGGAAGGGAATGGCCGCGAGGTCCTGGAACAGCAGAATGCCGAAGGCGATGCGCCCGTGCTGCGAGGTGAGCTGGTTCTTCTCGGCCAGCACCTGCACCGCCAGCGCGGTGGACGACAGCGACAGCGCGAAGCCCGTCACCAGGGCAGGCACCGGCCCCAGGCCGAAGGCGGCCGCGCCCGTCGCCAGCAGCACCGTGGTGAGCGCCACCTGCGCGCCGCCGAGGCCGAAGACGTGCCCCCGCAGCTGCCACAGGCGAGAGGGCTGCAGCTCCAGCCCGATGATGAAGAGCAGCAGCACCACGCCCAGCTCCGAGAAGCGCATCACGCTGTCGACGTCGCCGACGAAGCCAAAGCCCGCGGGGCCGATGGCGACGCCGGCGACGAGGTAGCCCAGCACGCTGCCCAGGCCCGTGCGCTTGAAGAGCACCACGGCGATGACGGCCGCGACGAGGAAGATGACGGCGTCGTGCAGGAGGCCCATGCGGTGCGGTGCTCCGTCGAGTCGGTGGGGAGCGTGCCCTAGCGCCTGCCCGGCCTGCGCGCGACGCCGAAGACGCCACCATCCAGGCAGGGGCGCTGCCGAGGCGCTGGAAAGTCGCGGGCCCGCCCACTCCTGCGTAGACTGGGCGGCAGCGTGAGCAGCCCGTTCTCTGAAGCCAGCTACACCATCCCCAACGCCCTGGGGCTGCACGCCCGCGCCGCGGCCCAGCTGGTGAAGCTGGCCAACAAGTACCCCTGCGACGTCGAGGTGGAGTGCGAGGGCCAGAGCGTCAACGGCAAGTCCATCATGGGCGTGCTGATGCTCGCGGCCGCGCAGGGCATGGTGGTGAAGGTGTCGTGCCGGGGCGAAGGCGCCGAGGCCTGCCTGGGCGAAATCGGTACACTCATCGCCAACAAGTTCGGCGAGCCGAGGTGACGGTCATGAAGCGTTTCTCCATCGGGCGGCTGCTGTGGCTGGTGCTCGTGCTGTCCTGTCAGCCCCAGCAGCCGACGCTCGACGTCACCGTCGGCGCCGTGCGCGTCGACGTCGACGCCACCGTCAGCGTCACGGCCACCGCCGGCGATGGCGCGCCCGGCACCGGCACGGTGGACCTGACGACGTCGCTCGGCGTGCTCGAGGCCAGCTCCCTCGCGCTGGTGGGCGGCGCCGGCCGCACCCGCCTGCGCTGCCCGCGCGGCACCTCGGGCTGCACCGCCGGCGGCAGCATCGACGTCACGGCCCGGTGGACGACGGCCAGCGGCGTCATCACGCAGACGGCGACGGTGCGGGTGACCGACCCGCCGGTGAGTGACGGTGGCGGCGTGGTGGACGCGGGCCGAGACGGCGGCGCCGCCGGTGACGCAGGCCTCGACGGGGGCCGCGACGCAGGCGAACCCGACGCCGGCGTCTTCCTCGAGGGAACCCCGCTGCAGGGCGCCGAGGTGCTCGTCGTCGGGCGCATGGGCCCGCCCCGCACGGTGGGCTTCGCGCCGATGACGCTCAACGCCACCATGCGCGTGGGCTTCGACCGCATGCCGGAGCACCCCGCCATCTACAACGACCGCCTCGCCTACGTGCGCAACGGCGTCGCCTACCTGTGGACCGAGGACCCGCTCGACGCGGGCGACGTCGACGGCGGCGAGCTCGACGGCGGCGACCTCGATGGCGGCGTCGACGCCGGGCCGACCTTCGGCGCTTTCCCGCTCTTCCGCCCCGAGGCCAACGACGCCTTCCTCGCCTCGTGCAGCGATGAGTTCGCCGACCCCGACGCGGGCCGGGTGATGGCGCTGGTGCCCACCTTGACCGGCGGCCTCTGGGTGGGCTGCGGCGACTCGCCCGACTCGGGCGTGGTGCTGTACCTCAAGGGCGGCGTGCGGGTGAGCGCCGTGCGGCCCGCGGTGCCGCTCGCGGCGAGCGACGACGTCATCCTCGCGCGGGCCCCCGACGGCGGCGTGCTCCTGATTCGTGAGCCCTCGGTGGACCAGGTGAGCTCGCCGCGCGCGCTCGACGTCGCCAGCTCGGCGCGCGGCACGGCGTCGGGGTTCGAGGTGCTGTCGTTCAACCAGGCGACCAACGCCTGCAGCCTGGGCGTCATCACCCGCAGCGGCGGCTTCACGGAGCTCCCCCTGCCGGTGACGGTGCCTCAAGACCGGCGCTGCCTGGGCGGGCGCTTCGCTGGCCGGCGCGACGCCCTCCTGTACCCCATCATCGGGCAGCCAGCGGGGTATCGGGAGGTCGGGTTCCTCCGCCCCGCCCCGCCGGCTGACGGCGGCCTGACGGACGGCGGCGTCACCGATGGCGGGCCGGCTGACGGAGGCCTCGCCGACGCGGGCGCCGTCGACGCGGGCTCGCACGTCGTCTTCGAGGTCACCACGCCCTCTGACTTCAACGCCGACCCGCCCGTCCTCACCATCGACTTCATGTACCCGGTCGAGGTCGTCGCGAAGCCTTGAGCCTCACTCGGCCGGGCGCACTCCGGCCCACCACCGCTTCACCTCGTCGAGCCGGTTGAAGCGCCTGGCGGGCGGCAGGCTGGCCACCAGCTGCTTGCCGTACCGCTTCGTCAGCACCCGCGTGTCGCCCAGGGCCACGATGCCGACGTCGGTGCGGGTGCGAATCAACCGGCCGAAGCCCTGCCGCAGCGCCAGCGCCGCCTGGGGCACCTGGTACTCGTCGAAGGGGTTGCCGCCGGCGGCGCGCAGGGCCTCGATGCGGGCGGCCTGGAGCGGCTCGTTGGGCGGCGCGAAGGGCACCTTGTCCATCACCACCAGCGACAGCGCGTCGCCGGGCACGTCGACGCCTTCCCAGAAGCTGGCCGAGGCGAAGAGCACCGAGGGGCGCTCGCGAAACTGCTCCAGCAGCGCGCCTTTTGGGGCGTCGCCCTGCTTCAGCACCGGCACCGTGACGTGGGGCGAGACGAGCGTGTACACCTCGTCGAGGTGGCGCAGGCTGGTGCACAGCACGAAGGCGCGGCCGCCCGTCAACCGCACCAGGCGCAGCACCTCGCGAGAGAACTCGAGGGTGAAGTCGGGCGCGTTCGGCTCCGGCAGGTGCGCGGGTATGTAGAAGGCGGCCTGGGTGGGGAAGTCGAAGGGCGAGTCGACCGACACCGTCGCGGTGGCCTTCGGGTCGAGGCCGAAGCGGCGCGCGACGTACTCGAAGGAGCGCTGCTCCCGGCCCGAGGGCGACGTCAGCGTGGCCGAGGTGAAGATGACGGCGCCCACGTCTTCGTAGAGGAAGCGGCCCAGGCTCTCGCCCACGTCGATGGGCGCCGCCCGCAAGGCCAGCGAGCGCCCGCGCGTCTCGGCCCAGTACACCTGGCGCCCGTCGTCGGCCTGCACCACGTGCTCGAGCGCGGCGCCCGTCTCGACGGCCCGGCGGTTGACGGCGCCGAGGTCGGGGTCGTCGTCGCCGGTGAGGGCGGCGATGGCCGAGAGCGTCTCGAGCACCGCGGCGGCCGGCGGGCGAACGCGCTCCACCACCTCGGGCGTCAGCGTGAAGTCGGTGCCCCGGCGGCCCTCGAGGGCCTCGACGGGGAAGGCCAGGGACAGCTCGCGGAAGAGCGCCTCGGCCCGGGTGCGCAGGGTGATGGAGAGCGCCGCCAGGTGGCTGGCGCGGGCGTCGGTGACGGGCAGCACGCCCAGCAGGTCTTGCGCGAGGCTGGTGAGGCGCCCCGACGAGACCGACACCCCGAAGTGCTCGGTGGCCACGTCTTCGAGCGCGTGGGCCTCGTCGAACACCACCGCGTCGTAGGGCGGCAGCACGCCCAGCTTCTCTTCGCCGCCCCGCGCGCGCAGCGAGAGGTCCGAGAAGAAGAGCGCGTGGTTGACGACGATGATGTCGCAGTCGGCCGCCGCCCGCCGGCCCCGGGTGACGAAGCACGACTCGTAGAGGGGGCACTTGCTGCCCAGGCACGCCTCGCTGGTGGTCGAGACCTGCGGCCAGCCGCTCCACGTCTCGGGCACGCGCGTCTCACCGCGGTCGCCGGTCTGCGTCGCCATCGCCCACTCACGGAAGGCCGGCCAGTGGGCCGCGTCTTCGGGCGTGCTGAAGGTGGGCGACTGGTCGAAGGCCTCGAAGCGCTGGGCGCACAGGTAGTTCGAGCGGCCCTTCAGCAGCGCCGCCTCGAAGGGCAGCCCCACCACGTCGCGCAGCAGGGGAATGTCCTTCTCGAAGACCTGGTCCTGCAGGGTGCGGGTGGCGGTCGAGATGATGACGCGCTTGCCTGACAGCACCGCCGGCACCAGGTAGCCCAGCGTCTTGCCGGTGCCGGTGCCGGCCTCGGCCAGCAGCGGCGTGTCGCTCGAGAGCGCCGCCTCGACGGCGCCCGCCATCTGCAGCTGCGCCGGCCGGTGCTCGTAGCCCGTGAGCACCGCCGACAAGGCGCCGCGGGGGCCCAGCACGCCCTCGACGGTGGCCTGGTGGAGCTGGTGCTTCCTCGACGGGTCCGTCACGGGGGGCGGGCCACCAGCGGCTACTGCGACACCATGCGAAGAATCATCGCCGCGGCGACGGCCATGATGAGCACCGCCACCCCGCCGAGGAACACCCGCACGGCGACCGGCGCCTGGGCCGGCCCGCCGGCGCCGGGCCTGGGCAGCAGCATGACCGACGAGGCCGCGGCGAAGACGTCGTCGCGGCCCCGCTGCGCGAGCGGGTCTTCGGGCATGGCGGCGAGGCGGAGCCGGTAGAGCCGGGCGAGCGCGGGCAGCTGGTTGCGCTCGACGCACAGCCGGCGCACGGCGGCGTGGCGGCTCTCGTCGCCCCACTCGCGCAGCAGCTCGCGCCACATGGCCGCGAGGTCTTCGGGCGGGTTGAGGTTCTGGGAGTCGGCGTTGGCGAACAGCAGGCCGCAGGTGCGGCAGGCCAGCGCGTTCTCGTCGCGCTTCGACACGCACTTGGGGCACAGGCCCTCGGGCACCGCGAAGGGGTCGGCTTCTCCGAAGCGCCGCGCCGACTCGACGGCCGCCGCGGTGGGGGCCCGCAGCATCACCACGTTGCTCGCCTCGGCCGAAGACGCCAGCACCAGCGCGCGGGGCCCCGGCGTCTTGCGCGAGCTCATCGGCAGCGGGGGCGCGGCCTTCGGCGTCTCGGCCAGCGGGGGGAGCTCGTCGGTGGTGATGGCGAGCGACGACTCGACGCCGCACTTCGGGCAGCCCACGAAGGCGTCGGGGCCGACGACCCTGACGGCGGTGACGTCGATGAGGCGCTCGCAGCTGGGACAGACGGCTTTCATGCAGCGGTGGAGTCTAGCCGCGGCGCGCGGTGCCGAGGAGACGCAGTTTGCCGCCGCGAACGCGCAGTTCACCGGGTGGCCAGCGCGCGCTAGGGTGCGCCAGTGACCGCACCGGTGTCGTTCCAGGGTATCGGAGCCAGCCCCGGCGTCGCCGTCGGCCAGGCCTTCGTCCTCGATGCGCGCAAGGTGCGCACCCCGAAGGTGAAGCTCAAGCCCGAAGAGGCCGACACCGAGGTGATGCGCTTCAAGACGGCCATCACCCTGTCTGACGTGCAGCTCGAGGACCTGAAGGTGAAGCTGGCGACGGGCGCCGAGAACGAGCACGGGCTCATTCTCGAGGCCCACCGCATGATGCTGCACGACCCCATGTTCCTGGTGGAGGTCACCCGCCTCATCAAGGAAGAGACCATCAACGCCGAGTGGGCCGTGCGCCGGGTGTGCCGGCGGCTGCGCCACCAGTTCGACAACCTCGAGGACGAGTACTTCCGCGAGCGCAAGAGCGACATCGAGTTCGTCACCGACCGCATCGTGCGCAACCTGATGGGCGAGATCGTCGATCAGGAGCTCGAGGTGCCGGTGGGCGCCATCGTGGTGGCGCACGACATCAGCCCGGCCGACGCGGCGATGCTGGTGAAGACGGGCAAGGTGGGGGCCTTCGTCACCGACCTGGGCGGGCACACCAGCCACATGGCCATCGTGGCGCGCGCCCGCGACGTGCCGGCGGTGCTGGCCCTGGGCAAGGCGGCCGACGCGATTCGGTCGGGAGACACCATCGCGGTGGACGGGCGCCGGGGCCTGGTGCTGGTCAACCCGTCGGAGGAGCAGCTGGCGCTCTTCCGCGAGACGATGCGCCGGCAGCTGGCGACCGAGGCCATCGCGCTCAAGACGGCCGAGCTGCCGTCCATCACCATCGACGGCGTGCGGGTGCGGCTCAACGGCAACATCGAGTTCGTCGACGAGATTCCGTCGCTGCTGGCCCACGGCGCCGAGGGCATCGGGCTGTACCGCACCGAGTTCCTCTTCCTCGACCGCCCTGCCCCGCCCACCGAAGAGGAGCACTACGAGGCGTACAAGGCGGTGCTCCTGGCCATGGGCGACCGGCCGGTGACGATTCGCACGCTCGACCTCGGCGGCGACAAGATTCCGGGCAAGAAGTGGGAGAAGGAGATCAACCCCGCGCTGGGGCTGCGCGCGATTCGGTACTGCCTGCAGCACCGCGACCTCTTCCGGGCCCAGCTGCGGGCGCTGCTGCGGGCCAGCGTGCACGGCAACCTCAAGGTGATGTTCCCGATGGTGTCGGGCGTGTCGGAGTTGCGGGAGGCGCGCAGCGAGCTCGAGGCCTGCCGCTCGGAGCTGTCACGACAGGGCGTGCCGATGGGCCGCCGCTTCCCGGTGGGCATCATGGTCGAGACGCCCAGCGCCGCGTGGATCGCCGACCGCCTGGCGAGCGAGGCCGAGTTCTTCAGCATCGGCACCAACGACCTCATTCAGTACTCGCTGGCCATCGACCGCCAGAACCGCGACGTGGCGTACCTGTACCGGCCGCTCCACCTGTCGATTCTGCGCATGGTCGAGCACATCGTGAAGGCCGCGAAGGCCGCCGGCATTCCGGTGTCGATGTGCGGCGAGATGGCAGGCGACTCGTCGCTGACCCTGGTGCTGCTCGCGCTGGGGCTCGACGAGTTCTCGATGACGAGCGGGCAGATCGCCGTCGTCAAGCGCATCATCCGCAGCGTCTCGATGAGCGAGGCGAAGGAGCTGCTGGCGAAGGCGATGCAGTTCTCGACCGCCGAAGAGATCGAGCGCTTCGTGAAGCACGAGATGGACCAGCGGTTCTCGAACGGCGACCTCTAGGGCGCTCAGGCGCGCGCGTAGACGACGTACTCGCCCTGAGGAGGGAGCGCGGCGAAGCCGGCGTGCTGGGCGGCGGTCGCGACGGCGCGCGTGCACTCCCGGCCGTGCAGCTCGACCAGCATCGCGCCCACCCGGCCCAGCCACTGCGTGTCCTCGGAGAAGAGCTGGGTCTCGCCGCCTTCGATGTCGACCTTCAAGAGGTCGATGGCGGCGCCCTTCGACAGCTCGTCGATGGTGAGGCCGCGCATGCCGCCCTCACCCGCGTCGCGGGGCCGCTCGCGCATGCGGAAGGCCCAGCTCTCGCCGGTGGGGTTCTCGATCTCGAGCATCACCGGGCGCGGCCAGACGGCGCCCTCGACGAGCTCGACCTGCGGGTAGGTGGCGCAGTTGCGGCGGGCCAGCGCGGCGTTCTGGGCGTCGGGCTCGACGGCCACGATGCGCGCGCCCGGGTAGGCGTTGGCGAGGAAGACGGCGGTGCAGCCGATGTTGGCGCCGGCGTCGACGATGAGCCTCGGCGGGGCCTTCAGCGGGACCGCGCACTGCCGCAACCCGAAGGTCTGCCAGAGCACCAGCACGTCGGGCCTGGTGGGCCGAATCACCAGCGGGTGGTGCACCCCCGGGAGCCGCACCTCGAGCGTCGCCTCGTTGGTGCGCAGCACCCGCAACAGCTGGCCCGGGCCGAAGTCGAAGAGGAAGAAGCGGACGGTGCCGATGATGTACCGCCAGACGTTCTGCAGCATGCGACGCCTTTAGGCAGCCTCGCCGCCGCACCTCAACCTCTGCGGCTCAGATGGGCGCGTCGTACGAGACCACCAGCGTCGCGGGCAGCTCGGCGTCGTCGACCTTCACCTCGTCGGCGACCTTCGCGTCCTTCTTCTTCGCGGGCGGCTTCTTGGTCGCCTTCTTCTTGTCGGGGATCGGCACCAGCTCGAAGCGGCAGCTGCCCGGCCCGCAGCCCAGGGTGGCCGGGAGCGAGGTGAAGCTCCCCTCTTCGATGGCGGTGAGGAGCACCCGGGGCTCGGCCATGGCCTCCTTCGACATCGGCAGGCCCGGGAGCACGCGCCGCGCCACCGCCATGGCCTCGGCGCCGACCGTCCTGGTGGTGAGCCCGGCGGCCTTGATGCTGAAGCTGTACTGCACGCGCTCGCAGCCGCCGAAGTCGACCGACACCTCGGTGGCGTCGGCGAGCTTCAGCACCTGCTTCACCTTGCGCTTCTCTTTCTTCGTCGACAGCAGCCTGGCGCCCCTGGGGAGCTTCGCGGAGAACTGCGGGACTAGCGCCTTCGTGTCGAGGGCGCACTCCTCGGCGAGCGCAGGGAGGGACAGCGCGAGGCAGCACGACAAGATTGAGCGGCGCATGGCGGGGAGTATGCCCGTCGAGGGTGCGCACCGCACGCGGCGCCGGCCGATGGTCCGGGGAGCCTCGTGCGCGGGCTGAGCGCTTCCATCGAGGCCGGGTGCTGGAGCGCAGCGCTCGACGGAGCGCTCCCCTGCCGAGGGCTCACCTCGCGAGCAGGAGGATTGAGCGGATCCGCTCGAGCTGGACCTTCGCGTTTGCAGGGTCGCGAACGCGAAGGTCGGCGTCGTGAAGGAAGTGCCAGACCTCGTGCGGGACCGTGGCTTCACCCGTGGAGGCCCGACGCAGCTCTTCGGCGACCTCGGTGCAGCGCTTGATCAACGCCTCGCCGCGCAGCTCGCCCGAAAGCGCTGCGGCGAGCACGGCACCAACCTGCTGGAGCAGCTCGACCATGGCGCGTAACGAGTAACACGTCGTCCATGACGGTGACGCTCCGGTGCGGAGGCAAGCCACCGCCGGACCCTTGGCGGGCTCCGTTCCGGTTGCGGTGGCCATCGCCGCGCTTTCTTTCGTGCCGGGGACGCGGCAGCGACGGGCGCCGAAACAGGGGCGTGCTCCACCGGGCTGCTGTACGACTGGCGCGCCGTCGTCTCTCTCACCTCTGGAGCGTTTCTCGTGGAGCACGCGACCATCGTCGCCATCGCGACCGCGCCTGGCCGGGGCGCCATCGGCGTCATTCGCGTCTCGGGGCCACGCGCCCGCGCGGTGCTGGAGCATCTGGCCCCCGGGCTCACGCCGGCCCCGCGGGTCGCGACGCTGACGAGGGTGGTGGTGAACGGCGCGGTGGTCGACCAGGCGCTGGTGCTGTGGTTCCCCGGGCCGAGGTCCTACACCGGCGAAGACGTCGTCGAGCTGCACACGCACGGGGCTCCGCGGCTGCTGCAGCTGCTGCTCCACGAGGCGGCGCGTGAGCCGGGCGTGCGGCTCGCGGAGCCCGGCGAGTTCACCCGCCGCGCCCTCCTCAACGGCCGGCTCGACCTCACCCGCGCCGAGGCGGTCATCGACCTGGTGGACGCGCGCTCGTTGGTCGAGGTGCGCGCGGCAGCGGCGCGGCTCGAAGGTGGCCTCGCGCGGCTGCTCGACGAGCTCTACCAACCGCTGCTGGCGCTCTCGGCCGAGCTGGAGGGCGTGCTCGACTTCCCCGACGACGCCGACGACGTCGAGAGCGCAGCGCCGGCGCTCGAGGGCTGTCTGGCGTTGGCCCGCCGGCTCGAGCTGAGCGCCGAGGCCTCGACGCGGGTTCGTCAGGGCGGGCTGGTGGTGCTGTACGGCCCGGTGAACGCCGGCAAGTCGACGCTCTTCAACCGCCTGGTGGGGAGCGCGCGCGCCCTCGTCGACGAGGAGCCTGGCACCACCCGCGACGCGCTCGAGGCGTTCGTCGAGGTGGGCGGCCAGACGGTCACCCTCGTCGACACCGCGGGGCTGCGTGACGGCGCGGCGCGCGTCGAGGCGCTCGGCATGGAGCGGACCCGCCAGGCGCTCCGCGAGGCCGACGTGGCCGTGCTGTTGGTTCCACCGGGCGCGCCCGCCGACGTGCTCGCCGGGCTGCGGGCCGAGGTGGAGGACTCGCGGCGAGTCGAGGTGCGGGGCAAGGCCGACCTGCTCGGTGCGGGTGGGGCGGGGCTGGCGGTGAGCGGGCTCGATGGGCGCGGCGTCGACGAGCTGCTCGAGGTCCTCCGCGGGAAGCTGGGCGACTTCACCGGCGACGCGGGGCTCGCGGGAGAGCGCCACCTCGCGGGACTGCGGAGCGTTCGCGAAGCGCTGGAGCGGGCGCGCGGCGCGCTCGAGGGGTCGACCGTCGAGGTGATGGCCGGCGAGGTGTCGCTGGCGTTGAGCGCGCTCGCCGAGGTGATGGGGCGCGAGGTTTCACGGGCCCGGCTCGACGCGCTGTTCGAGCGGTTCTGCATCGGCAAGTGAGCCTTTGATCAAGTCTCTCGGACTCTACATCGGCGGTCACTTTGGTTTTCGCGTCACCTTGAAGCGGCGCCCGCGGGTGAGCAGGAACGCGCCGCGGGCGAAGGCCGCAGCCACCACGCCAAACCCGACGGGGGGCAACACCACCTCGATGAAGTACAGGAAGGAGTCGCTGGGGCCCTCGTCGCCGAAGAGCTCGGGCACCGGCACGAAGAGGACCAGCAGCAGCACCACCAGGAGCACGCCGCTGAACGCCAGCCAGTACTGGCCGACGGTGACCGGGTCTCCGCTCAAGCCGAGCTCGCCCAGCGAGAAGAGGTCGGGCGCGAGCGCGTTGGTCGAGAGGGAGACGGTGGGCTCGGGGAGGACCGAGGGCTGAGGCGCTCCGGGGAGCGAGTTGACCACCACCCGCGCCGACTCTTCGTCGAGGCCTCCGTCGATGAGGGCCTGCTTCACCTCGGCGGGCGAACGACCGCGCTCGGTGAGCAGGCGCGCCTGTTCGAAGGTGGTGACCGAGGCGGGGGCCGTCGCACCGGTCCCGTCTGCTGTCGTCTCGGGCTCGGCGGGGTCGGACATGGCGCTACGAAACGGGCGCAGCGCCCCGAAGTCAACGTTCCGGCACCAGGAAGGGGCCCTGCACCCGCGCCGAGCCCCTCACGTTCCACGTCGGAGCGGCGCGCGCAGCCGCTCCGGCTCTCCCGTCACCGCCCCTGCCCTGCCAGACGTCAACGGCTGGCCAGGTGCCGCTGACACCCGTCGGGCTCGTCGCGCCTGCCAAGGTCGTCGCCTGCGCCGTCGCTCGTCGCCCGGCTCCCAAAGAGCGCCGTCTCGTTGGCGATCCGCCTGAGCCACTCCGCCTGGTCGCTTCAGCGACACCGCTTCATCGCCGTCGCCGATGGGAGGTGTCTGCCACCACCAAGCGCTCGCTCGGGTTGCGTCAGCGCGCCCGGCACCATCGGAGGTTTCCGGCACTGGGGCGTCGTCCCGACTCTCGCCACCGCCGTCTTCTGAGCCCCGCCCTGCACCGTCGGAGGTTTCCGCCACTGGGGCGCTGCCTCGGAGCCCTCGCATCACCACCGCTGTCTTCCGAGCCCCGCCCTGCACCGTCGGAGGTTTCCGCCACTGGGGCGCTGCCCCTCGCGTCGCCACCGCTGTCTTCCGAGCCCCGCCCTGCACCGTCGGAGGTTCCGCCACTGAGGCGCTGCCTCGGAGCCCGTCGCGTCGCCCCTTCCGCCACCGCTGTCTTCCGAGCCCCGGCACGCCCATGGACTGGCCCTCGGAGCCCGGCGCGGCCCGGAGGCTCGTCGTCATCGCCTCGTCGCCCATCGCCCAGCACGTCCCGCCTCTCGCCACCCGAGTACACTGCGCGTCGTCACGGTCGTCGCCGACCGCTGGGCCCCCTCCGGCCAGCACCACGTCGTCGCCGACCCGGAGGTCCGGCTTCCGCGACGAGCGCTACAGCGCCAGGCCTCGTCCGACCGCTGCGCCCGTTTCCCACAGTCGCCGACCGCTGGGCCTCCGTCGTCGCTGACCGGAGGTCCGGCGAGGCGCCAGGCCTCGTCCGACCGCTCGCCACGCCGTCGCCGAGCGCAGCCCGCCTTCCGCGACCGGAGCGCTGGACCTCGTCGCTTCACCGCGCGGCACCACGTCGTCGGGGCTCCGCCTCGTCGCTGCATCGCGCAACACCACGTCGTCCCGCCGGCCGCCACCGCTGCGTCGTCAACAGCTCCGTCTTCCTCCCGCGACCGTCGGCGGCGTCGTCGTGTCTACCGCCCGCGCCGAATGCCGCCCTCGCGTCACGTCGTCGGCGACCGTGCGTCCGCTCCCGCCACCGAGGCGCTGCGCCTTCGCGTCACGTCGTTGGCGACCGTGCGTCCGCTCCAGAGGCGCTGCGCCTCGGCGCCTCATCGCGCCACCTCGTTGCCGACTGCGGCACCGTCTTCCGCCACCGAAGCACTGTCCCTGACGCTTCGTCGCCGACCGGAGCTCCTGTCCGACCACCGGAGCGCTGCCTCGTCGCTTCATCGCGCCACATCCCTGCCGCCCCGTCTTCCGCCACCGAAGCACTGTCCCTGGCGCTTCGTCGCCGACCGGAGCTCCTGTCCGGCCACCGGAGCGCTGCCTC
>JACSRE010000026.1 GCA_014879945.1 Myxococcus sp. | reverse complement strand
TGCAGCATGGCTCGGCTTCGGCGGTCGCTTCCGCGCTCCCCTCCGCTTTGCCTTCACGACACACCATGGAGCGCAGGCTAGCGCGCGGGCCCGCAATGTCTCTGGCGGCGGCCACGCCCGGCCCGGGCGCGGATCAGCCGCTTGCGTCCGGGCTCATATCGACGTACATCGATATACCGATATGGAGCTGTCCGAGACCTTCCACGCCCTGGGTGACCCGACGCGGCTGCGGCTGCTGCGGTTGGTGGCGGCGGCGCGGCTCAACGTCACCGAGATCGTCTCGGTCATCGGCGTGGCCCAGTCGTCGGTCTCGCATCACCTCGCCAAGCTCAAGGCGCTCGAGCTGGTGCGCGAAGAGCGGGTGGGCGGCTTCACCTACTACTCGCTGGCGGTTGACGCGACCGACGCGCGGTGGCCGCTCATCCGGCTGGCCCGCGAGTCAGACGACGCGCACGGCGACCAGGCGCGGCTGACGGAGCTGCTGCGCCGCCGGGAGGACCGCCACACGCTCAACGAGAAGCTGCTCGAGCCGGGGCAGTCGTGGCTGTTGTGGGCGTCGGCGCTGTCGTCGCTGTTGCCGAAGCTCGACGTGGCCGACTTCGGGTGCGGCTCTGGCGTGCTGACGCTCGAGCTCTCGCGCTGGGCCCGCCACGTCACCGCCATCGACCGCAGCCCGCAGGCGCTGGAGCAGGCCAGGGCGCGGCTGGCCCGCGAGAAGTGCAAGAACGTGTCGTTCGTCGAGGCCGACCTGCACGAGCTGCCGCCGGGGCTGCCCAAGCACGACCTCGTCGTCATCTCGCAGAGCCTGCACCACGTCAGCGACCCGGCGGCGGTGCTGGCTCAGGCGGCGCAGCTGCTCAAGCCCGGCGGGCGCCTGGTGGTGATGGAGCTGTCGCCGCACGGCGAGGCCTGGGTGAAGGCGCGCCTGGGGCACCAGCACCTGGGGTTCGAGCCGGCGGTGCTCGAGGCCGCGCTCACCGCCTCGGGCTTCACCGACGTCACCCTCACGCCCACCCCGCGCGACGGCAGCTCGCCGTTCCGCGCCTTCCTGCTCACCGCGACGCGCCCCAGCCGGCCGTCGAAGCGCACCGCGCGCGAAGCCCGCGCCTGAGGAGACACCCCATGACGACCCCGACCCACGCCCAGGCCCTCGAGCAGCTCCTCAAGGAGCGCATCGTCATTCTCGACGGCGCGATGGGCTCGATGGTGCAGACCTTCACCTTGAGCGAGGCCGACTTCCGCGGCGAGCAGTTCAAGGCGCACCCGCACGACCTCAAGGGCAACAACGACCTGCTCTGCCTCACCCGGCCCGACATCATCGAGGCGATTCACGACCAGTACCTCGAGGCGGGCGCCGACATCGTCGAGACCAACACCTTCAGCGGCACCTCCATCGCGCAGGCCGACTACAAGCTCGAGGCCATCGTCACGGAGCTGAACCTGGCGGCGGTGGCCTGCGCGCGGCGGGCGGCCGACAAGGCCGAGGCGAAGACGAAGGGGCGCAAGTGCTTCGTGGCCGGCGCCATCGGCCCGCTCAACCGCACCCTGTCGTTGTCACCCGACGTCAACCGCCCCGAGTACCGCGCCGTCTCGTGGAACCAGGTCATCGAGGCCTACACCGAGCAGGTGCGGGCGCTGGTGAAGGGCGGCGTCGACGCGCTGCTGGTCGAGACCATCTTCGACACCCTCAACGCCAAGGCCGCGCTCTTCGCCATCGAGAACGTCTTCGACGAGGTGGGCTTCCGGGTGCCGGTGATGGTGTCGGTCACCATCACCGACCGCTCGGGCCGCACGCTGTCGGGGCAGACCATCACCGCCTTCTACAACTCGATTCGGCACGCCAGGCCCTTCTCGGTGGGCATCAACTGCGCGCTGGGCGGCAACGACATGCGGCCCTACGTGCAGGAGTTGGCGAAGGTGGCCGAGTGCTACGTCAGCTGCTACCCCAACGCCGGCCTGCCCAACGCCTTCGGCGGCTACGACGAGACGCCCGAAGACATGGCGGCGGTGCTGGGCGACTTCGCGAAGCAGGGCTGGCTCAACCTCGTCGGCGGCTGCTGCGGCTCGACCCCCGCGCACATCGCCGCCATCGCGGCCGCGGTGAAGAAGTCTGCTCCCCACGTCGTGGCGCCCCCGCTCGCGGTGCAGCGCCTCTCGGGCCTCGAGCCCCTCACCATCTCTTGACGAGCCACCACCATGAGCACCAAAGCCTCGCAGTTCTTCGTCGTCGGTGAACGCACCAACATCACGGGCTCTCCGAAGTTCTCCAGGGCCATCAAGGAGGGCGACTGGAACACCTGCGTCGCCATCGCGCGGCAGCAGGTCGAGAGCGGCGCCAACATCATCGACGTCAACGTCGACGAGGGCCTCATCGACAGCGAAGCGACGATGACGAAGTTCCTCAACCTCATCGCGTCGGAGCCCGAGATCGCCCGGGTGCCGGTGATGGTGGACTCGTCGAAGTGGAGCGTGCTCGAGGCGGGCCTGCGCTGCCTGCAGGGCAAGGGCATCGTCAACTCCATCTCGCTCAAGGACGGCGAGGCCGAGTTCCTGCGGCGGGCGAAGCTGGTGCGGCGCTACGGCGCGGCGGCGGTGGTGATGGCCTTCGACGAGCAGGGCCAGGCCGCGGGCTGCGACGACAAGGTGCGCATCTGCACCCGCGCGTACCACCTGCTGGTGGAGCAGGCCGGCTTCCCGCCCGAAGACATCATCTTCGACCCCAACATCCTCACCGTCGCCACCGGCATCGAGGAGCACAACAACTACGCCGTGGACTTCTTCGAGGCCACGCACATCATCAAGCGCACGCTGCCGGGCGCGAAGGTGTCGGGCGGCGTGTCGAACGTCTCGTTCTCGTTCCGCGGCAACAACCCGGTGCGCGAGGCGATGCACACGGCCTTCCTGTTTCACGCGGTGAAGGCCGGCATGGACATGGCCATCGTCAACGCCGGCATGCTGGGCGTGTACGCCGAGATTCCCAAAGAGCTGCTGACGCTCATCGAAGACGTGCTGCTCAACCGGCGCCCCGACGCGACCGAGCGCCTGGTGCAGAAGGCCGAGGCGCTGAAGGCCGAGCAGGGCGGCGCCTCGAAGGGCGAGGCGAAGGAGGACCTCTCGTGGCGCAACCAGCCCGTCGCCGAGCGCCTCAAGCACGCGCTGGTGAAGGGCATCGACGCCTACGTCGACGTGGACACCGAAGAGGCGCGCAAGGCGTACCCGCGGCCGCTCGACGTCATCGAGGGCCCGCTGATGGACGGCATGCGGGTGGTGGGCGACCTCTTCGGCGCCGGCAAGATGTTCCTCCCGCAGGTGGTGAAGTCGGCGCGGGTGATGAAGCGCGCCGTCGCCTGGCTGACGCCCTTCATGGAGGAGGAGAAGCGGCTGGCCGTCGCCAACGGCGGCACCGCGCGCGCCCAGGGGAAGGTGCTGCTGGCCACGGTGAAGGGCGACGTGCACGACATCGGCAAGAACATCGTCGGGGTGGTGCTGGCCTGTAACAACTACGAGGTGACCGACCTCGGGGTGATGGTGTCGGCCGAGAAGATTCTGGCCACCGCGAAGGAGCAGGGCTCGCACGTCATCGGGCTGTCGGGCCTCATCACGCCGTCGCTCGACGAGATGGTGCACGTGGCCCGAGAGATGACGCGCCAGGGCTTCGAGGTGCCGCTGCTCATCGGCGGCGCCACCACGTCACCCGCCCACACCGCGGTGAAGGTGGCGCCCGAGTACGCCGCCGGCGTGACGCACGTGCTCGACGCCTCGCGCGTGGTGAACGTGGTGAGCGCGCTGCTGTCGCCGGAGCAGAAGCCCGCCTTCGTGGCCGAGACCAGGCGCAAGCAGGAGACGCTGCGCGTCGACTTCCACGAGCGCCAGAGCGCGCGCAAGCTGCTCTCGCTCGAAGAGGCCCGCAAGCGCCGCTTCACCTGTGACTGGGCGAAGGCCGACCTGCCCACGCCCGAGTTCTTCGGCACCCGCGCCTTCGACGTGCCGGTGGAGGACATCGTGCCCTTCATCGACTGGGGCCCGTTCTTCAACGCCTGGGAGCTGCACGGCGCCTTCCCCCGCATCCTCGAGGACGAGGTGGTGGGCAACGAGGCGCGCAAGCTGTTCGGCGACGCCAGGAAGCTCCTGGCCCGGGTGGCGCAGGAGCAGCGCTTCTCGCCGAAGGCCATCGTCGGCTTCTGGCCGTGCAACGCGGTGGGCGACGACGTCGAGGTGTACGCCGACGCCTCGCGCGCGAAGGTGGTGCACACCTTCTCGATGCTGCGCCAGCAGGGCGAGAAGCAGCAGAACGAGCAGAACCTCAGCCTCGCCGACTTCGTGGCCCCGAAGGACTCGGGCCGCGTCGACGCCATGGGCGGCTTCGTGGTGACGGCCGGCCCGGGCGTCGAGGCCTTCGCCAACGAGTTCAAGGCGCAGCTCGACGACTACTCGGCCATCATGGTGCAGGCGCTGGGCGACCGGCTCGCCGAGGGCCTCGCCGAGCTGATGCACAAGCGCGCGCGCGAGTGGTGCGGCTACGGCAAGACCGAGAAGCTCTCGAACGAGCAGCTCATTCGCGAGCAGTACCGCGGCATTCGCCCGGCGCCGGGGTACCCCGCCTGCCCCGACCACACCGAGAAGCCCGGCCTGTTCTCGCTGCTCGAGGCGACGAAGGCCACCGGCGTCAGCCTCACCGAGTCGATGGCGATGTTGCCGGCCAGCAGCGTGTCGGGCTGGTACTTCAACCACGTCGACGCGCGGTACTTCGGCATCGGCAAGCTGGGCCGCGACCAGGTGGAGGACTACGCCAGGCGCAAGGGAATGACGGTCGAGGCGATGGAGCGCTGGCTGGGCCCCAACCTCGGCTACGACCCGCGCGCGCGCTCGGCGGCCTGAGGCGTCGCTCCCGTCACCCGAGCGCGACGAGCGTGTCGTGCGCCTCTCTCGCCAGGTCGTCGACGATGGCGCTGATGGGCTTGACCGAGTGCACCTGGCCGACGCCCTGCCCCGCGCTCCAGATGTCTCTCCAGCGCTTCGCGCCCTCGGGAGACCGGTCGGGCGCGAAGTTCTCGGGCACGGTGGCCTTGAGGAAGTTGGCGTGAATGCCCGACACCGCGTCGGTGTAGACGATGTCTTCGGGGCCCGACGTCACCACCAGCTGCTTGTAGGCGTCGCTGGCGCCGCACTCGGTCGAGGCGATGAAGCGCGTGCCCAGGTAACACAGCTGCGCGCCGAGGCTGAGCGACGCCACCACGTGCCGGCCCTCCGAGATGCAGCCGGCCGCGATGATGGGCACCCGGAGCGCCTCGGCCAGCCACGGCACCAGCACGAAGGGCGAGATGCGGCCCGCGTGCCCGCCGGCGCCCGCGCTCACCGCGATGATGGCGTCGACCCCCGCGCCCACCGCCTTCTTGCCGTGCTGCAGCGAGATGACGTCGTGGAACACCAGGCGCTTCTTCTCGTGCGCGCGCTTCACCACCTCGGTGGGGTTGCCGTAGCTGGTGACGATGACGGGCACGTCGAACTCGAGGCACGTCGAGAGGTCCTCTTCGATGCGCTCCGGCGGCGTCAGCCCGAGGGTGAGGTTGATGCCGATGGGCTTGTCGGTGCGGGCGCGCACCCAGGCGAGGTCGTCACGAAAGGCCTGCGGCGTGCGGGCGTTGAGCGACGGCATGCAGCCCAGGATTCCCGCCTCGGCGCTCGCCACCAGCATCTCTTTGTTCGAGATGAGGAACATCGGCGCGGCGACGAAGGGGTACTTGAGGCCGAGCTTCTTCGACAACGCAGTCTCGAGGCGCATGCCCCGACGCAAAGCGCGGCGCGTCGGGCGCCGCAACCCCAAAGGTGGCCCCGCTTCGTCCACACCTGCCCACCTCGCCCGCGCGACTTTCCCGTGGGGAGTTGCCGAAGCACGAGTAGCCTCGGCTCCAGGTTGACGACCATCGGGCGCGAGGCGTGATGCAGCCGGTTCTTGGAATCGACTTCGGCACCACCAACACCTCGGCGGCGTGGTTCGACGCGTCAGGGAAGCTGCGGGTGGTGCAGGTCACCGACAAGTCGGCGGTGCTGCCCTCGGTGGTGTGGTTCCCCTCGGCCGACGCCAGCAAGTGCCTGGTAGGGCAGGCGGCGAAGACGCAGCTGGTGGACGACGCCAAGCACACCCTCTTCGGCACCAAGCGCTTCCTCGGGCGGCGCTTCGAGTCGGAGTACGTCGCCGCGCACAAGGGGCGCTTCGCCTTCGACCTGGTCGAGGGCAGCGACGGCTACACCGCCGCGCTCATCTACGGGCAGATGATCCCCCTCGTCGACGTGGCGAGCATCGTCATCAAAGACATCGTCGCCCGCGCCACCCGCACCGCGGGCCACCCCTTCACCGAGTGCGTGATGACGGTGCCGGCCCACGCCAGCGTGCGGCAGCGCGACGCGGTGAGGCGGGCCGCCCAGCAGGCCGGCATGACGGTGCGGGCGATGGTGAACGAGCCCACCGCGGCGGCGCTCTTCTACGCGAACCTGCGCAGCCCTCAGCAGACGGTGCTCATCTTCGACCTCGGCGGCGGCACCTTCGACGCCACCGTGCTGCGCGTCGAGAACCGGGTGGTGAAGGTGCTGGCCACCGGTGGTGACGCCTTCCTCGGGGGCGCCGACTTCGACGAGCGCCTCGCCGACAGCTTCGCCTCGCACCTCGAGAACACCGTGGGCGTGTCGGTGCGAGAGAACCGCACGGTGATGCAACGGCTCGCGCTGGCCGCGGAGTACGCGAAGGTGCAGCTGTCTCGACAAGAGGCGGTCGAGGTGCGGGTGCCGGTGGTCGCGCAGCGGGACGACGGCGGCTTCATCGACCTCAAGCTGACCCTCTCTCGCGCCGAGCTCGACGGGGTGGTGACACCGCTGGTGGAGCGCTGCGTCTCGGCCTGCGACGACGTGCTGGCGCGCGCGAAGCTCACCGCCGCCGACATCGACGAGCTGGTGTTGGTGGGCGGGCAGACCCGCATGCCGCTCGTTCGAACGCGCCTCTCTCACTTCTCGCGGCTCTCCTCCGAGAAGGACGTGCACCCCGAATTGGGCGTCGCGGTGGGCGCGGCGATCCTCGGCCGCAACCTCTCGCGGACGAAGAGCTCGGGGTTGAGCGACGTGGTGGCCATGCCCATCAGCGTGATGTTGCCGGGCGGGCGGAGCGTCGAGGTCATCGCGCCCAACACGCCGGTGCCGTGCGTGAAGTCGATTCCGCTCGAGGGGCTGCCGACCTGGAGCAACCCCGTGCCGCTGTTGCTGTTCGAGTCGCTCGACCAGACGGCGGTGGACCGTGAGATCATCGGCTCGGTGCACATCTCGGAGGAGTGGCGCACCACGCCCAACCTCACGCCGAGCCTCGAGCTGACGGTCGGCCAGGACTTCGCGCTGTCGGCGCGCCTGGTGGCGCCGGGCGGCATGCAGACGCAGCTGCAGATCGTCGACTACCGGCGCTGAGCGGAAGATGGCGAACGCCCGTGGTCAGCCGGTCGTGGTCGTGGAGAACGCGGCGCGCGCCTTCGGGGCCCGCGAGGTGCTCTCGGGCATCACCCTCACCGTCTCGGCCGGAGAGCTGGTCGGCATCGTCGGCCCCAACGGCGGCGGCAAGAGCACCCTGCTGCTGCTCATGGCCGGGCTGCTCCGACCGAGCAGCGGGCGCGTCACGGTGCTCGGCATCGACGCCTACGCGCTCTCGCTCACGGCGGCAGGCAGCGTCGGGCTGGTCACCGCGCGGCCTGGCCTGTACCCGCTCCTGACGGGCTGGGAGAACCTGCACCACTTCGGCGGCCTCTTCGGGCTCTCGCCGGCCGAGGTCGAGGCGAAGGCCGAGCCGCTGGCGCGAACCCTGGAGCTGACGCCCTCGAGCCTCGCCACGCGCGCGGGCCAGCTCTCGACGGGCATGCAGCAGAAGCTCTCGCTCATTCGCGCGCTGCTGCTGTCGCCGAAGCTGCTGCTCCTCGACGAGCCGACCGCGAACCTCGACCCGCTCGCGGCGCGGGCGCTCACGGCCGAGGTGCGTCGGCGCGTCAACGACGGGCTCGCCTGCGCGCTGGTGACGCACGACCTCCCGGGGGCCGAGGCGGTGTGCGACCGGGTGCTGCTCCTCGACCGCAGCGTCAAGCGCGAGCTGACGTTCTCGGACCACCGCGCGCCGCTCAGCGGGCCCACCCTGAAGGCGTGGCAGGAGCTGTTGCGATGAAGCGGCTGCTGCGCATCGCGCGCACCGAGCTGCTCGAGCACCGCCGCCAGCCGTGGATGATCTTCATCCTCGCCGCGAACTACGCGCTGTGGGGCGCGGTCTTCGGCGCCATGTTCCTGCTGCTCGACCACTTCGCCGGCCGCCCAGAGGACCTGGTCGTGCTCAAGCAGCGGCTGAGTGAGGTCGGCGTGCAGTACGACACCGCGCTGCAGCTGGCGACCTCCACCTTCGGCTCGCTCACCTTCACCAACCTGCCCCTCTTCGTCGCCATCATGTCGGGCACCTCGGTGCTCCACGACCGCGAGTGCGGCACCATGCCCTTCTTGATGCTGGCGCCGGTGACGCGGCTGCAGTTGCTGGCCGGCAAGCTGCTGGGCGCGATGATCATCCCGCTGGTGTTCCACGTGGTGTTCGTCGGGGTGACGAGCCTCGGCCTCGGGCGACTGGCCTCACTCGCGCCGTACGCCGACAAGTTCGGCGCGTCGCCGGCGTGGTGGGTCGCCTTTCTGCTCGGGGCCCCGGCGTCGGCGGCGTTCGTCGGCGCGCTGGGCGCGGTCGTCTCGGCCCTCTCTCGCGACGTGCGGACGTCGATGCAGTACACCTCGTTCCTCATCGGCATCTTGAGCCTCGGGTTCGGCGCGGTGCTCGTCGATGGGCTCACCCGGGGCCTGGCGCTGCAGGTCGCCTTCGCGAGCCTCTGCCTGGTGGCCGCCGCGCTGACCCTGGCGGTCGGGGCGCGGCTCATCAGCAGAGACGTGACGGCGTAGTCGGCATGGACAGAGTCGACAACCATGCGCGCCGCCGCCACCCGAATTAGCCTTCCGGGTGCTCGCACCCCAGCCACCCGAGAACGAAGCGCGGCGCCTCGCGGCGCTCAGCGCGCTCGAGGTGCTCGACACGCCAGCGGAGCGGGCGTTCGACCAACTGACGACCCTCGCGGCGAGCGTTCTGGGGGTGCCGATCGCCCTGGTGTCGCTCGTCGACGACTCGCGGCAGTGGTTCAAGTCGCGCTACGGGCTTGAGGCGCCCGAGACCTCTCGCGAGGTGAGCTTCTGCGGGCACGTCGTCGAGACGTCCGCGATGCTGGTGGTGCCTGACGCCCACGCCGACGCCAGGTTCAGTGACAACCCCCTCGTCACTGGCGAGCCACGCGTTCGCTTCTACGCGGGAGCCCCGCTTCGCACCTCGCAAGACTTCGTGTTGGGCACCTTGTGCGTCATCGATCACCAGCCGCGCACGCCAACGCCCGAGCAGCTCGAACAACTGCGGTTGATCGCCGATCAGGTCGTTGACCAGCTCGAGGCCCGCCGCCAGCGGCTCGTCGCCGAACGAGATCGCCGCCGGATGCGGGTGATCTTCGAGGTCATGGCTGAAGGCATCGTGGTGCAGGAGCCCGGCGGCGCCATCATCGCAGCCAATGACGCGGCGGCGCGGGTGCTGGGCGTGAGCATGGATGCGCTGCTCGGCCGAACGTCGGCCGACCCACGGTGGCAGGCCACTCGTGACGACGGCTCGCCCTGGCCAGGCGACACGCACCCGGCGATGCAGGTTCTCCATACCGGTCGGGCCGTCGAGAACGCCTTGATGGGTGTCGCCTCGCCAGGCTCCGACCGCCGGTGGATCAACATCAACTCCCGGCCCGTGTTCGAAGGCGCGCAGGTGACCCAGGCTGTCACGACCTTCACCGACGTGACGGGGCTGGTTCAGCTGCGAGAGCGCGAGCGCCAGGTGTCGCGACAGGAGCACCTCGTCACCATCGGCACCCTCGCGGCCGGAGTAGGGCATGAGATCAACAACCCCCTGGCCTTCATCCTCTCGAACCTCGACTACTGCATGGAGGAGCTCACCAGCATCGGCGGCGGTTCGCCGACGGGCAGGGTGCGCGAGCTGATGGGCGTGTTGCAGGAAGTGCGAGAAGGCGCCGACAGAATTCGGCGCATCGTGCGGAGCCTGCGCGCCTTCGCCCGGGAAGACACGGTCACCGGACCGATCGAGCTGAACCACGTCATCCAGTCGTCGATCAACGTCGCGCAGCACGAGCTGAAGCGCTGCGCGCGCGTGAGCGTCGCCATCCACGAGACGCCCCTGGCGCTGGGCGATGAGTCACGGGTCGGACAGATTCTGGTCAACCTTCTGGTGAACGCGGCGCAGGCCTTCACCGCTCCCGCCCCGGAGCGAAACCTCATCACCGTCACCACCTCGGCCACCGGCGACCTGGTGCGCGTCACGGTGAGCGACAACGGGCCGGGCATTCGTGGCGGCGACGAGCAGCGCATCTTCGACCCCTTCTTCACCACCAAAGACCCCGGCAAGGGCACCGGGCTCGGCCTGTCGATCTCGCGGAGCCTCGCGAACGGCATGGGAGGGCAGCTCCACCTGCTGAACGATGGGGCGCCGGGGGCGACCTTCGCGCTCGAGCTTCCGCGGGCCGCGGCGCCCAGCGACGCCCCTCCCAGCGACCAGCCGAAGACGCCGACCGCCGGCCTGCGGGTGCTGGTGGTGGACGACGAGGTGGCCCTGGTGTCGTCGATTCAGCGCATCCTGGGGCGCGCGCACCTCGTGCAGGGCGAGCATGACCCGCGGCGCGCCATCGCCCGCGTCGAGGCCGGCGAGCCCTTCGACCTCGTCCTCTGCGACGTGGCGATGCCCCACGTCACCGGACTCGAAGTGCGCGCCCGGCTTCTCCACCTGCAGCCCGAGCTGGCCAACCGGGTCGTCTTGATGACGGGTGGCTCGCTCGACGAGGAGCTCCAAGCGCAGCTGCGGGCGCTGGCTGACGTGGCGCTCGAGAAGCCCTTCACCGCCGCTCAACTGCGCTCGGTGGTCGCGCGCTTTACCTCGCGCTGAGCCACGGCAGGGGCTGCTCTCTCCACTCGACCGTCCTCGAAGAGGCCTCGTCGGTGGCGAGGGCGGTCGTCTCGAGGCGGCCGAAGCGCACAGGCCCCCGGGGCCGGGCGCTGACAGCCGGCGCCACTCGTGAAAGAGGAGCGCCGTGCCGACCGCGCTCCTCACCGCGACCCGCCCCTGGAAGGCCCTGCTGGCCTTCGCCCTCGTCACCGGCGGCGCGGCGCGCGTGTGGCTCGCGCTGACCGACCACGGCATCTACTGGCCCGACGAGGTCTACCAATCGGTCGAGCCCGCGCACCGCATGGCGTTCGGCTACTCCATGGTGGCGTGGGAGTTCGTGGTCGGCGCGCGCAACGTGCTGCTGCCGGGCCTCATCGCGCTGGTGCTGAAGGCGCTGGCGCTGGTGGGCCTCGACCAACCCACACGCTACCTGCCCCTGGTGCGGGTGGGCTTCTCGCTCTCGTCGGTGCTGACGGCGCTGGGCGTGTACCGGCTGGCGCGCGCGCTGGGCTGCGGGCTCCCCGCGGCGGTGCTGGGCGCCACCGCGCTGTCGTGGATGAGCCTGGCCATCTACTTCTCGCCGCGCGCGATGAGTGAGGTGGCCTCGGCGCTGCCCGTCACCTGGGGCCTGGCGCTGCTGCTCGAGACACCGTCTCGCCGCAAGCTGGTGCTGGGCGCGTCGCTGCTGGGGCTGGCGGTGCTCCTGCGAATTCACTGCGGGCTGTTCGCGGCGGGCGCGGTGGTGATGCTGCTGGCCCAGCGGCGCCGGCGCGACGCCGCCCTGGTCTTCGGCGTGCTGTGCGCCTGGGCCGTCGTCTACGGGCTGCTCGACCTCTACGCGTGGGGCGGCTTCCTGCACTCGGCGCTGCTGTACCTGCGCTTCAACCTGCTCGAGGGCCGCGCCGCCGAGTGGGGCACCGCGCCGCCGGCCTTCTACACGAAGTACCTGGTGCGCAGCCTCGGGCCCCACTGGGTGCTGCTGGCCATCCTCGCGGTGGTGGGCCTCAAGCGCGCGCCCGCCGTGGTGGGCCTGGCGCTGCTGTTCCTCCTGGGCCACCTCGCGCTGCCGCACAAGGAGCTGCGCTTCATCGTGCCCATGCTGCCGCTGGTGTGCGCGGGCGCGGCCGCTGGCGTCGAGCAGCTCCTCGCGCTCCGCCGCAGCGCGGGCGTGGTGGCGCTGGGCGCGCTGCTCCTCACCAGCGCGGTGTCGCTGGCCACCTTTCATCGCCTGACGCTGGCGCAGATTGGCAGGCACGAAGACGCCAGCGCCTACGACGCGGGCGGGCCCATCACCCGGCTGCTGCTCGAGGCGTCGAAGCAGCAAGACCTCTGCGGCCTCGGGCTCCTCGTCGGCGGCCGGGGCGCCACCTTCGCGTACTTCGCGCTGCACCGTGACGTGCCCTTCTACGAGGCGCCCCTGCCTGAGCGCGCGCGCGGCTTCTTCAACTACGTCATCGCCGACGAGGGCACCGAGGCTGGCGCCGTCGTCGCCACCGACAGCGGCGTGGCGCTGGTGCGGCTCTCGCCCGGCCCTTGCGTGAAGGACGACGCCTTCGAGCCGTGGCTCGACGAGCGCACCCGCGCGCTCGCCCAGAGCCCCGAGTCGCTCTTCGCGCGCTGAGCGCGCCCTGCCCGTTTCCGCAGCAGACTGATTGCCCCTCGGCGGGCCGGGCACTACGTCGTGCCTCCCATGAGCGACCCCGTCTCGCCCGAGCCCACGCCTGCGCCGCAGCCGCCCTTCCCGTCGCAGCCGCCCCGGCCGGTGGGGCTGCCGCCGACACCGAGGCCGAAGAAGTCCTCCACGCCGCTCTTGTTCATCGGGTGCGGCGCCTTCCTGCTGCTGGCCATCGGCGGCACGGCCCTGCTCGCGGGCGCCGGCGCCTCGGCCTCGGTGGACGACGGCGCGGTGCTCAAGCTCACCCTGGGCGGCGACATCCCCGAGTACGTGCAGTCCGAAGGCCTCGACGCGCTGTTCGGCCCCAAGCCCATCACCGTCAACCAGCACGTCTTCAACCTGAAGAAGGCGGCGGCCGACAAGCGCATCAAGGGCGTGCTGGTCGAGCTCTCTCCGTTGATGGTGGGGCCGGCGAAGATTGAAGAGCTGCGCGACGCGCTGCTCGCCTTCAAGAAGAGCGGCAAGTTCGTCATCGCCTGGAGTGAGTTCATGACCGAGCGCGAGTACTCGCTCGCCATCGCCGCCGACCGCATCGTGATGCCGAAGGACTCGCGCTTCGAGTTCAACGGCTTCGCCACCGACCTGGCGCACTACCCGGGGCTGCTCGAGAAGCTGGGCGTCGAGGTGCAGTACTTCCGCTACGGCAAGTACAAGTCGGGCTCGGGCGAGCAGCTCGGGCGCAAGGCCTTCACCGAGCCGGTGAAGGAGATGATCAGCGGCAACCTCGAGCGCGGCTTCGCCCACTTCGTCGACGCCGTGGCCCTGCACCGCAAGCTCGAGGCCGCGCAGGTGAAGGCCCTCGTCGACGAGGCCGGCGAGAAGTCGGACTGGGCGCTCGAGAAGAAGCTCATCGACCAGCTGGCCTACTGGGACGAGGTGGAGGACGACCTGCGCACCCGCACCGGGGCGAAGGCCGACGAGAAGGTGAAGTTCATCTCGGCGGCGAAGTACCGCTCGGTGACGGGCAAGGCGGCCGGCCTCACCGAGGGCAAGCACACCTTCGCGCTCATCTACTCGGTGGGCCTCATCGTCGCGGGCAAGGGCGGCGTGGACCCGTTCTCGGGCGGCGCCTCGCAGGGCTCCGACGCCATCATCAAGTCGCTGCGCAAGGCCGTGGACGACGACGACGTCAAGGCCATCATCTTCCGCGTCGACTCACCGGGCGGCGCCGGCCTGGGCTGTGACTACGTGCGGCGCGAGGTCGAGAAGGCGCGCGCGAAGAAGCCCGTCATCGTCTCGATGTCCGACGTGGCGGCCTCGGGCGGCTACTGGGTCTCGATGGACGCGACGGCCATCGTGGCGCAGCCGTCGACGTACACCGGCAGCATCGGCATCTTCGCGGTGGTGCCCAACCTGGGGCCCCTCTACGAGAAGCTCGACCTCAACAACGAGACCTTCAAGGTGGGCGCGCACGCCGACGCCGTCATCGGCGCCCGCAAGATGAGCGACGACGAGGCGAAGGCCTTCGACGACAACCTGCTGGGCTCGTACAAGCGCTTCGTCGAGCTGGCCGCGAAGGGCCGCGGCAAGCGCTACGAGGAGCTCGAGCCGGTCGCCCAGGGCCGCACCTGGCTGGGTGACGAGGCGCTCGAGAAGGGCCTCGTCGACCGCCTCGGCGGCATGGAGACGGCCATCGCGCTGGGCAAGGAGAAGGCGAAGCTGGCGGCCGACGAGCCGGTGAAGCTCGAGCTCTTCACCCCGAAGAAGACGTTCCTCCAGGCGCTGCTCGAGCGCGACGAAGAGGACGACGAGAGCCCCCTGGCGCGCGCCACCGCCGCGCTGGTGCAGAAGGCGCTCTCGGCGTCGGTCGCCGGCCCGCTCCTCAAGAAGGTGCCGCACCTGGGCGTCTTCACCAGCCAGGTGATGGCCGGCGAGCGGGTGTTCCCCATGATGGAGGTGGCGGTCGATCCCCGGTGAGGCGCGTCGGCGTCGGGGGCGGTAGGCTCTCGCCCATGGTGTGTCGTGAAGGCAAAGCGGAGGGGAGCGCGGAAGCGACCGCCGAAGCCGAGCCATGCTGCA